>JBLNGH010000270.1:0-27127 GCA_050264575.1 Acidobacteriota bacterium
GCCGCCCTCGTCGCGCACGCCCTGCGCGATTGAGATGACCTCCGAGGTCATTTTCCAGGCTCCGTCACGAGAAAAAGACCTCGGAGGTCATTGCTCTCCGACATACACACGCCGCCGTGCATACTTCTTCATCAGCTTGTCCGCGCGAGCAGGGGCGACGACCGCCAGCACGGCGAGCCACCGGGCTTTCCGGTACGTGTAGACCTCGGCCTTGGGCGAGACGATGCAGTCGACGATGTAGGCGGCGACCTCTTCGGCGCTTTGCCGCGGGCCGAGCCCTTCCACCGCGTGCCCGAAATCGCGAAGCATGCTCGCGTGAAACTCGGTCCGCGTGGAGACCGGGTAGACGATCGACGCGTGCAGATTCGTTCCGAGGAACTCGGTCCGGAGACCCTCGATGAATCCGATCTGCGCGGCCTTCGTCGCGGAGTAGACGCTCATGCCGGCGACGCCGCGCCGGCCGGCAATCGACGACACCGCGATGAGGTGGCCGGAGCCCTGACGCACGAACACGGGATGCGCCGCGACGGCCGCGAAGATGGTGCCGAGCACGTTGACCTCGACCAGCCGGCGCGCAACCTCAGGCGCGGTGTCCTCGAGCGTGCCATGAAATCCAATGCCGGCGTTGCACACCATGACGTCGAGCCGGCCGAACGACTCGACGGCCCGGGCGACCAGCGCGCGCATGTCGCCGTCGCTCGTGACGTCGCCGGGTACCGCCACGGCGCGGCCGCCCTGCGCCTGGACGCGGGCGACGATGTCACCGAGCATCTCGGCGCGACGCGCGGAGATGACGATCGCCGCGCCCTCTTTCGCGCACAGTTCCGCCGTCGCCCGGCCGATGCCGGCCGACGCGCCCGTAATCGCGACCACGCGATCGCGCAACTTCATGAGGCGATGATAATCGGGATGACGACCGTGGCCGGAATGCTCTAAGTTCTTACTTCGAAGTTCGAACTTCGAAGTTCGAAGCTGACCCATGGACCCCATCCCCATCCTCGAGTCGCTGGTCGCGGTGAACTCCATCAACCCGACGCTCGTGCCCGGCGCGCCCGGAGAAGGTGCGGCGGCGGATGTGGCCGCCGTGGCCATGGCCCAGGCGGGCCTCGACGTCGTGTTCCAGGAAGCGGCGCCGGGCCGGAAGAACGTGATCGGCGTCCTCGAGGGCGCGAATGCAGGACCTGCGGTGATGTTCTGCGGGCACATCGATACCGTCGGTGTCGAAGGGATGGTCGAGCCGTTCGTGCCGCGCGTCGACAACGGACGGCTGTACGGCCGCGGCGCGCAGGACATGAAAGGCGGCGTCGCCGCGATGATTGCCGCCGCCGGCGTGCTCGCCCGATCCTGGACGCACGGCCGGCTCATCGTCGCCGCCGTCGTCGACGAAGAGCACATGAGCATCGGCGCGGAAACGCTGGTGCGTGACTGGCGCGCCGACGTCGCCGTCGTCACCGAGCCGACCGATCTCCAGATGGCGGTTGGGCACAAGGGCTTCGCGTGGGTCGAGGTCGTCACGCGCGGCCGCGCGGCGCACGGCAGCCGCCCGGCGGAAGGACGCGACGCCATCGCGCGAATGGGCCGCGTGCTCGTCGCGCTCGAAGCGCGCGATCGCGAGCTGCGCGCACGGCCGCCCGCGCCCTTTCTCGGCACCGCGTCGCTGCATGCATCGATCATCAGCGGCGGGCGCGAGCTCAGCAGTTATCCCGACGTGTGCATGCTGCAGATGGAGCGCCGCACGCTCGCCGGCGAAGACGATGCGGTGGTGGCCGCGGAGATCGACGCGATCCTCGCGCGCCTCCGCACCGAGGACCCGGAGTTCGAGGCGACGGCGCGGCTCGCCGGCTCGCGATCGGCGTATTGCCTCGATCCGGCACACCAGCTGCCGCAGGCGCTGGCACAGGCGCTCAGCAAGGCCGGTCATCGCGCCGACCCGGTCGGCATGTCGTTCTGGACCGACGCCGCGATCCTCGCCGGCGCCGGCATTCCCTCAATCCTCTTCGGTCCGGGAGGCGCGGGTCTCCACAGCATCGTCGAGTACGTGAACGTCGCGGATGTTTATGTATGCCGCGACGTTCTGTCTGAAGCCGTGAGATTGGTCATTGAGAATTGGTAATGGGTAATGGGTAATCGGTGATGGGTAATTGAGTGGGAACCAACTACCTTCTCTTGTCGAAGAGCGATCACCACGAAGGACACGAAGAGCACGAAGGTTTCATTTTCAAGATCCTTTGTGGGCTTCGTGGTTCAAGCTCTAGCACGCTGCATTTCAGCAGCCTGCTTCCGGTAATCAGGCGCGCAATGTTCTTGGCAAACCCTAGGGCGGCATCCATTACGCAATCACCAATTACCCATTACCAATTTCAGCGTATCTGTGTCGGCGTGAATCCGATCGACCATCCCTGCGTCTTGACGATCTTCGCGGGCTCGGTGAGCTTCGCGTCGCCGACTTCGAGCGTCACCGTGTAGTCGCCGAGCGGCGCGAGTTGCTCGAGGACGGTCGGCCCCCCGCGGCCTCCCCCTCCGCCCGGTCCGCCGCGGCCTCCGGCATCGCGTCGCGTGTTCCAGACGACGGTGTTGAGGCCGGCGGTTGTCGTGCCGGGTAGCCGTGTGACTTCCTGTCCCTTCGCATCGGCGATCACCACTGACACACGGCCGGCCGGTGCGGACTTCAGGTAGTACCGCACGACCATGCCGTTCGGTTCGTTTGGCGTGGAGAAATGGCGCTGGCCGAAAAGGTAGTCGTTGGCGCCGAAGACCCACGTAACGCGCTGGACGACGGGCTTGATCGTGAAGAGGTGCACGTCCTTGGCGAGCACGGCGTCGGTGAGGTCCTGCAGCGCGCTGATATTCGTGATCCAGAAGCCGCGGCCGTACGATCCGACGACGAGATCGTTCTCGCGCGGGTGCACTAGCAGATCGTGCACGGCGATGTTGGGGATGTTGTTGTTCATCTTCACCCAGCGGACGCCGCGATCGATGGAGACGAAGACGCCGGTGTCGTTGCCGACGAACAGCAGGTTCGGATTCTTGCGATCCTCGAAGACGACGTTGATCGGCTCGTTCGGGAGGCCGGTCGTGATCGCCGTCCACGTCGTGCCGAAGTCCTCCGTGCGATAGAGATACGGTTTGAAATCGTCGAACCGGTAGCCGTTCTTGGCGACGTAGGCGCGTCCCGCGACGTGCGGAGACGCAATCACGCGGCTGACGTACGCGTCGCGGCGTCCGCCGGCAGCGGTGATCGCGGCGGTCACATCGGTCCACGACGATCCGTCGTTGCGCGTGAGCTGCACGTTGCCGTCGCTCGTGCCCGCCCAGATCATGCCGCGCGTGAGCGGCGATTCGGAGATCGACGTGATGGCGAACCACGGGATGCCGCCCGGCACACCGCCTTCCGACTCCGGAAGAATCCGGCTCTTGTCGTTGGTGCTGAGGTCGGGGCTGATCTCGCTCCAGGTATTACCGCGGTCCGGCGAGCGCAGCAGGAACTGCGCGCCCGCGTAGATCACCTTGCTGTCGTGCGGCGAGATGTGCAGCGGCGGGATCCACTGGAACCGGTACGGGTCGCCTTTGCCCGGCGGACGCTGCGGCCAGATGTTGGTCTCGTAGCCCTGCACCTGATCCACGCGCGTGTGCCCGCCGTACTGACGCGTCGTGTACAGCCATCGGCTGTCGGTCGGATCGATTTGCGTGAAGATGCCGTCGTTGTCGCCGACCGCCAGCCAGTCCCACACCGTGACGCGCCCGAGCGGCCCGTTCGACGGCCCCTTCCAGTGCTCGTGATCCTGGAGCCCTCCGTAGATGTTGTACGGATCCTCCATGTCGACGCCGATCGAATAGATCTCGCCGACCGGAATGTTCGCGAAGTGATCGCCCGTGCGGCCGCCGTCGTAGGAAACGGCGATGCCGCCGTCACTGCCGGCAATCATGCGATCGGGATTCTGCGGATCGATCCAGAGCGTGCGATAGTCGCCGAACATGCGCGGGAAGACGGGAGGCGCATTCCAGGTCCGGCCGCCGTCGAGCGATCGGCGATACCCGTCCTGCGTCACGAGAATGTGCTTGTCGTTGCCGGGATCGACGCGGATCTGGCTGAAGTAGTACGGCCCCTTCGGACTGACGTTGTAGTCGTCCGCGCTCATCTTCGTCCACAGCTGCCCGCCGTTGTCGGTGCGATAGACCTGGCCGCCGTACGTCGCGGGCGCGCCGCCTCGCCCGGTCGCCGGCGCCGCCTCGCCCGGCGCCCGCGGATTCTGGTTTTCGATCACCGCATACAGGATGTCCGGGTTGCCGTAGAACATGTCGAGGCCGATCCGGCCGATTCGTCCTTCCGGCAATCCCGCGCGCAGACGCGTCCACGCTGTTCCGCCGTCCGTCGTCTTGTAGATCCCGCTCTCCGGACCGCCGTTGATCATCTGCCACGGCAGCCGCTGCTTGTCGTACGTCGCGGCGTAGAGGATTTCCGGGTTCTTCGGATTCATCACGAGATCGATCACGCCGATTTTCTCGTTGACGTACAGCACCTTGTCCCACGTCTTGCCGCCGTTCGTCGTCCTGAACACTCCGCGCTCGGGGTTCTCGGAGTAGAGATGCCCCATCGCAGCCACGTAGACGATGTCGGGGTTCGCCGGATGGATGGCGATGCGCGCGATGTGGTGCGAATCGCGCAAGCCCATGTTCGTCCAGGTCTTGCCGGCATCCGCAGACTTGTAGACGCCGTCGCCCGCATACGAGCTGCGCGAGGTGAACGCGTCGCCGGTGCCGACCCAGACGATGTTGGCGTCGGAGGGTGCGACGGTCACGTCGCCGATCGCGAGCTTCGACTGTCCGTCGAAGACCGGCTCGAACGTCGTGCCGTTGTTGGTCGTTTTCCACAACCCGCCGGTCCAGAAGCTGACGTAGAAGGTGTACAGGTGATCTTTCGCCGGGGCCGTGGGCACGGCGATGTCCGACGTCCGCGCGCCCATGCGGAACGGGCCGAGGTTTCGATACGTGAAGGCGCGGAGAAGCGATTCGTCGAAAGGACTCTTCGTCTGGGTCCGTGCCGCCAGAGTTCCGCCGAACGTCAGCGCGCCGCATGAGAGCGTCACGATCGCCGCGGTCTTGAGGCTCATGGTGATGTCCTCCGTTCTCGAAACAGGCTCTTCACGACGAATCCGACGTTGGCCGGCCGTTCGCCGAGCCGCCGCATGAAGTACGGGAACCATTCCGTGCCGAACGGCACGTAGACCCGCACGTGATACCCCTCGGCCGCGAGCGCCGCCTGCAGATCGCGGCGGACCCCGTAGAGCAGCTGGAATTCGAACGCGTCGGAGGCGAGGCCGCGTGACCTCGCGAAGGCTTTGGCCGCGTCGATGCGCGCCGGATCGTGCGTCGCAATCGCCGGCGACACGCCATCGGACAGCAGCAGCTTCATCAGCGCGTCGAAGGCGGCGTCGACCTCGGCCTTCTGCTGGAACGCAATCGTCCGCGGCTCGCGGTAGGCGCCCTTGACGAGCCGCACGCGCGCCCCCAGCGCATTCAGGTGACGGACGTCCTGTTCGGTGCGCCGCAGCGCCGACTGCACGGCGACGCCGACATTCCGGTACCCGATGCCCCAGACGGTCTCGAACGTCTCGAGCGTCTGGTCGGTGTACGTCGAGCCTTCCATGTCGATCCGGACGAAAAACCCGGCGCCGTTGGCCACGTCGAGGATCCGGCGCAGGTTGTCGATGGATGTCGCGCGATCGATCGTGAGGCCCAGCTGGGTGAGCTTCAATGACAGGTTCCGGCCGACGCCGGCCTGCTGAAGCGCGCTGATGACGGACGCATAGGCCCGTGTGGCTTCCGCCGCCGCGGCCGTGGAGGCGGCGCTCTCGCCCAGCACGTCGAACGTGACCGAAATGCCCGGCCGCTCGATCGCCCGCGCGGTCTCGATGGCCTCCGCGACCGTTTCGCCGGCGATGAACCGGCGCGCGAAGCTGTGCGGCCGCCGCATGCCGTACCGCGACGCGAGGCGCTTCATGGCCGAGCTGCCGGCGAGCAGCGAAAACGCTGTTCTCGGCAGCGCGTCCAGCATCAGTGCGTCGTCCTTCGCGAGCGGTGCAGGAGGTGCTGAATGGTCCGCGCGTAATAGCGCAAGACCAGTCGATCGCGGACGCGAAGCCGCTGGCGCTCTTCGACGACTACGCCGCGCTCGGCCAGCCGCTCGACGCCTTCGTCGGCGGCCTGACGGCCGGTCCGGACGGCGACGTTGGCGTGCTCGGCGACGATCACGGCGAGCAGGTCGTCGACGCGCCCGACGAGCTCGGACCGCGTGATCTGCGGGCGCATCGCGGCCGCCACCAGCGCCGTCGGCAGCACCTTGTAGATGAGGCCGACCGCGTCGTGGATCCGATGCGTGAGCGTCACGAGGTCGCGCCGCGAGTTCGGGTCGTAGTCCGCCAGCGGAATGGCCGCGCCGAAGGTGACGAACGCGCGCGAGTGGTAGCCCACGGCGTGGCGCACGAGCTCCGCGATTTCCTGCGTGAACGGCCGCGACCGGTGCCGGATCGCTTCGCGCGAGAGCACGCGATCTTCGAGCACCAGATCGTACGACACGGCCATCGGGACGACGGACAGGGCCTCGCGATCGGCCAGCAGCGCCGCCTGCAGCAGACCGGTCTTGGGCGGCTTGAGCTCGCCGCTGTAGCTCCGGCCGCCCTCGGCGTAGTAGAGCAAATCGCGGCGCTTCAACACCTCCGCGACGTACGCGCGCAACGTCACGAGGTAGACGGGATCCTTGCTGTTGCGCCGAATCGGGATCGCGCCGGTGACGTGGCGGTGGAGCAGCCCCAGCGCGCCGCCGAAGAGGTTGATGCCCGCTGCGAGCAGTGGCGGCCGGACGCCGTTGTCGTCGAGCACGATCGGCTCGACGAGATAGTCGAGATGGCTCTTGTGGTTCGAGACGTACACGACGCGTCCCTGGCGGGTCGCCTCGACGGCGTGCTGGACCTGCTCGGCGACGCGCCGGACTTTTCGCAGAATCGGATAGAGCGGATGCTGCAGCGCGCGATAGAAGCGATAGCGCTGCTTCGTTTTCAGTTCGTCGAGGTATTCCTCGATCCGCTGCCGCGTATCGGCCTCGGACGTGCCCGGAACCCCGCGCAGATACCGCACGACATCGTCGCGTGCGAGGACGGCCTGAGTAATGTCGTCCGATTCCACTTGTCGAGAACTATACAAGGTTCAGACAGATGTAGGGCGGGGCTTCCGCCTTCGCCGAAGCTACGGCGGACCACCGAAGCCCTGGGCGGCGGTGGTCAGCCGCGCTGCGCCGGCCCTGAAGGGCCGGCCTACAGTCCGGTGCCATTAGCTGAGGTGGCGCACGATCTCGTCGGCGAACTCCGTCGTCGACGCGGTGCCGCCGAGATCGCGAGTCCTGACGCGTCCGTCCACCAAAGTGCAGTCGAGCGCCGCGCCGATGCGAGTCGCGGCGGCGGTCTCGCCGATGTGATCGAGCATCATGCGGGCCGACATCAGGAGCGCCGTCGGGTTCGCGATGTTCTTGCCCGCGATGTCCGGCGCGCTGCCGTGCACGGCTTCGAATACCGCGGCACGCTCGCCGAGATTGGCGCCGGGCACGAGCCCGAGGCCGCCGACCAGTCCGGCGCACAAGTCCGACACGATATCGCCGTAGAGGTTGGGCAGCAGCAGCACGTCGAACTGTTCCGGCCGCATGACGAGGTGCATGCAGACGGCGTCGACGATCTTTTCGTCGTATTTGAGGTGAGAGTGTTTCGTGGCCACGGCGCGCACCGACTCCAGGAAGAGCCCGTCGCCGAGTTTCATGATGTTCGCTTTGTGGATCGCCGTGACGGTGCGGCGGCCGTGCCGCCGCGCATAGTCGAACGCGAACTCGGCAATCCGCGTCGACGCCCGGGCCGTGATGATCTTCAGGCTCTCGACGACGCCGGGTACGACCTGATGCTCGAGGCCAGCATAGAGATCCTCGGTGTTCTCGCGGACGATCACGAGATCGACGTTCTCGAACCGTCCCGGGACACCCGGCAGATTCCGGACCGGCCGCAGATTGGCGTACAGGTCGAGCGTCTTTCGCAGCGCGACATTCACGCTCGTGAAGCCTTCGCCGACCGGTGTGGAAATCGGCCCCTTAAGTGCGACACGATTGCGTTCGATTGAGACAAGGAGTTCCTTGGGCAGAGTCTGACCAGTTTTCGAGACGGCGGCGGCGCCGGCATCGTGACGGTCCCACTCGATGTCGACCGAGGCGGCCGCCAGCACGCGTACGACGGCGGCCGTGACTTCCGGACCGATGCCGTCCCCGGGTATCAACGTAATGACGTGTGACATCGGTGCTAGCATACGCGGGCTCAATGCAGGTTGCCGCAGATCGGCAACCTGAACTTCGAACTTCGAAGTTCGAACTTCGAAATGCGGAAGTGAGCAGTTCCAAGAAAGTCTGAACTTCGAAGTTGAAGTTCGAAGCCTGAAGTTGGAGGTCTTCGTGCACCAGACAGCTACCCAGGCCGAGGCCGCGCGCGCCGTCGAGTCGTTCATGGAATGGCTCACCGCCAGAAACCCCGGCCAGCCGGAATTCCATCAGGCCGTCCGGGAAGTCGCCGACTCGCTCATGCCGTTCATTCTCGACCGGCCGGAGTATCGCCGGGCGCGGATCCTCGAACGGCTGACCGAACCCGACCGCGTGATCATGTTTCGCGTCGCGTGGATCGACGATCGCGGCGAGGTCCAGATCAACCGCGCGTACCGCATCCAGTTCAACAACGCCATCGGCCCCTACAAGGGTGGGCTGCGCTTCCATCCGACCGTCACGCTCTCGGTCCTGAAGTTCCTCGGCTTCGAGCAGATCTTCAAGAACAGCCTGACCGGGCTGCCGATGGGCGGCGCCAAGGGCGGCTCGGACTTCGATCCCAAGGGCAAGTCCGACGCGGAAGTGATGCGCTTCTGCGACTCGATGATGACCGAGCTCTACCGCCACATCGGCGAGGACGTCGACGTCCCCGCCGGCGACATCGGCGTCGGCGGACGGGAAATCGGATACCTGTTCGGCCAGTACCGCCGGATCTCGAACCGCCACGCCGGCGTGCTCACCGGAAAGGGCCTCGCGTATGGCGGCAGTCTGATCCGCACGGAAGCGACGGGGTACGGCTGCGTGTACTTCGTCGAGAACATGCTGAAGCACAAGGGTGACGGGCTTGCCGGAAAGGTCTGCACGGTCTCCGGGTCGGGCAACGTCGCGCTTTACACGGTCGAGAAGGCCATCCGGCTCGGCGCCAAGGTCGTCACGATGTCCGACTCGGAAGGATTCGTGTACGACAAGGACGGCTTCACGCCGGAAAAGCTCGACTGGATGAAAGAGCTGAAAGAGGTGCGGCGCGGCCGCATTCGCGATTACGCCGACCACTTTCACGCTCAGTTCCATGCCGGGAAGCGGCCGTGGGTGGTGCCCTGCGCGGCCGCGTTCCCGAGCGCCACGCAAAACGAGGTCGAGGAAGCCGACGCGCGGACGCTCATCAAGAACGGGTGCCGCGCAGTTGGCGAAGGCGCGAACATGCCGAGCACGATCGAGGCCACCAACGCGTTCGTGGCGGCGGGAGTTGCCTTCGGGCCGGGCAAAGCCGCCAACGCCGGCGGTGTGTCCGTCTCAGGCCTGGAGCAGAGTCAAAACGCGCTGCGCATGTTCTGGACCCGCGAAGAGGTCGATCAACGGCTGCAAGGGATCATGCAGCGCATTCATGATCGCTGCGTTCAGCACGGGCAACAGCCGGACGGATCCGTGAACTACGTCCACGGCGCCAACCGGGCGGGATTCGCGAAGGTGGCCGACGCGATGCTCGCGAATGGCGTGTTCTAAGCGTGAGTGAAGAGCCCCAAAGGAAAGACATGAAGGGCATGAAGGACATGAAGATCGTGAAGAAAACCACAAATCTTTTCTTCATGTTCTTCATGTCCTTCGCGTCCTTCATGTCCTTCTTTTGGGCTTTGCATGCCCAGACCCAGTCGACTGAAGCAGCAACAGTCCTGGTCCGGATCGAAACGCCGTTTGGCAACATCGATCTCGCGATCGACGTGAAGCACGCGCCCGTCACGGCGGCCAACTTCCTCAAGTACGTCGACGCCGGCCTTTACAACGGCGGCCGCTTCAATCGCGTGACGCGTCCGGACAATTACACACCGGCGCCGCCGAATCGCCCGATGATGGAGCTCATCCAGGGAGGCATGAGTCCCGATCGAGCAGCCGAAAAGTTTCCCGCTATTCCGCTCGAACGCACCAGCGTCACCGGCCTCAAACATGTCGTCGGTACCGTGTCGATGGCCCGCGGTGGACCCGACAGCGCCACCTCCGAGTTCTTCATCCTGCTGAACGATCAACCCTCGCTCGATTTCGGCGGCATGCGGTTCGACGACGGGCAGGGCGCTGCGGCATTCGGCAAGGTGATCGCCGGACTGGACGTTGTGAGGACGATTCAGGCGCAGCCTCTTCAGAGCAAGGATCAGAATCCTCAATCCCTGAATCCGCCTGTTCCCATCGTCAAGGTCTATCGTCTGGGTAAATAGGCTCGCGATCCGGGACTACTTCACCACGATCTTCTGTGCGGCGGCGCCCACCGCGCCGGAGGCGTCAGCCACGGCAAAGCGGAGGTCGTACGTCGCGGCCACAACCGGCACCAGAAAATCCAGCCGGTAAGACTTGCCATCCGTCGACCGCACGAGGTCTCGGTGACCGCTTTTCAGTTGGAGATCCGGCCCGACTATTCCAAACATGCCGGCGACCGGGCCAGGCGTGTCGCCGGGTACCTCAACAACAACTCGAATAGCCATCGGTGACCCGAGCTGAGGCGGGACGATTTCCGCCGACATCTGGACCGGCACAGCGTACGAGAGTTCACCGGTCCTGATCGCCTGCTGCATTTGCTCATCGGGTGTCAGGGCCCCCGGTGGCGGCGGCGGCGCGGCGTAGCGGCTGGCGAAGGCTTTCACGCCCGGACGGTTGACCACAACTTTCACGGCATATTGGCCATTTGGCGGAGGGTTTTTGGGCAGGTCAACGCCGACGCGGTAGATCGCAGAGGCCGAGACCAGGATCCGCTGATAGAAGCGGTCCGCTTGACCGATCACTCGGAAGAACTGCCCTCCGCTCATGTCCGCCAACGTCTCCGCTTCTTGAAGCATCTGCCGCTGATCGTCCACCAGCGGTGCATTTGATTGGCTCAGGTCGACGTTATCTGGTTCCTCCATCAGGATCGTGATCTGTACGCCGGCCGCGGCCGCCGCCTTCGCGACTGGAACGAAGTCAAGCGAATCTTTCGGCGTCAGGGCGATGCCGCCGGTCAGAATCACGAACTCTTTCACTCCAGGCGCAGACGCCATCCTCTCAATCACGGCCGCATACGTGTCGAGCTGGTCACGGGTGTTGTTCCGCGCAAATGCGGCGTTGTCTCGCGCCCGCCTCTGGACCTCTTGCGCGCACGTGTTCGCGAGAATCTGGGCAAGGCTCATGGACACGGGGAGTTGACAATGTTTCTGAATGAGATCGCGAAGCGCAGTTTCCGACTCGTCGGCCAGCAGCGCTTCCATCAACCCGACTGGCGGCCGGCTCAGCCTGCGAGGGTCATGCATCTGACCGAACGTACGTTTGAGCCTCGTCATCAACAGCGTGCGGTCGGGAGACGGATTCACTGTCGTGAGTCCGCTCGTGGTTGTCAGCCCTACCCAGTCGCGCTGGGGGATGGAATCGACAAAACGCTCCGCTGCCACCAGAAGGCCCTTGCTCTCCGTCGGATAGATCGAGATGTCATCGACCATAAGGACGAACAGCCTGGGATCTGGCTCTGCCTCCGAACCGACCGGCGCCGTGGGAGACGACGTAGGCTGGAATTCGGTTGCGGAACGGCGAGTGGCCGTCGTTGCGGTCGTGCGGTGAGTGGCGAGGAACACCATCGTTCGAACAGGCGTTTTCTCGCCGCTCAACGACACGAGGAAATCCTCAGGCGTCAGGTCCGTGACGGGGTTGCCATCGCCATCGAGAACTGACACGTCCAACACGAGCAGAGAGGTGGTGCTCCTGAAGGTCTGCTGAGCGGACAACGCCGTGCTGATCACCCAGGCAGAAGCGGCCAGGAGTAGCGTCGAAAGCCGTACCCGTCGCCGCACACGGAACCTCACGGCGTACCGTAGTCGATTGCGGCCACTATGTCGAACGTAGCCCACCGTTGCCTTGTTGCCTCATTGCCCCATTTGCCTCACTGCCTCATTGCCCGTGTAGCATTCACGTGGAGGCCCTATGAGAACTGCCGCTCTGGTGCTGGCTGCGTCGGTCGTCGTGTCGGGGTGCGGGCGATCGTCAGCTCCCGCCACGACCGCCCCCGTCGCGGACATCCCGAAGATCGAATTCGAGAAGTACACGCTCGGCAACGGCCTCGAGGTCATTCTCTCGGAAGACAAACGGCTGCCGCTGGTGGCCGTGGACGTCTGGTATCACGTCGGCCCGGCCAACGAAGCCGCAGGCCGGACGGGCTTCGCGCATCTGTTCGAGCACATGATGTTTCAGGGATCGAGGCACGTGCCCGGCGACTCGCATTTCCGCTTGCTGGAGGCGGCCGGCGGCACGACCTTGAACGGCACGACCAACTTCGATCGGACGAACTACTTCGAGACCCTGCCCTCAAATCAGCTCGAGCTGGGACTCTGGCTCGAGTCCGATCGCATGGGCTACCTGCTCGACACCGTGGACGCGGCGAAGCTCGCCAATCAGCAGGACGTCGTGCGCAACGAGCGTCGGCAGAGCACGGAGAACGTGCCATACGGGATGGTGAACGAGGCGCTGTTCCAGACGATTTTTCCGAAAACGCACCCGTACTTCGCCAATGTCATCGGTTCGCACGCCGACATCCAGGCCGCGAAGCTCGACGACGTGAAGAGCTTCTTCAAGCAGTACTACGCGCCGAACAACGCCAGCCTCGCGATCGTGGGCGACATCGACAAGACCAAAACCAAAGCGCTCGTGGAGAAGTACTTCGGTCCGCTCAAGCGCGGTACTGACGTGCCTAAAGTGAACGTCACCACGCCGCCCATCACGGCCGAGCGGCGCGTCGTCGTGACCGATCGTGTCGAGCTGCCACGCGTGTACATGGCGTGGATCACTCCGGCGTTCTTCAAACCCGGAGACGCCGACGCCGACCTCGTGGGGAACATCCTCGGCGGCGGCAACTCGAGCCGCCTGTACAAGGCGTTGGTGTACCAGCAGCAGATTGCACAGGACGTGTCGGCGTTTCAGTACTCGCTCGCGCTCGGATCGACGTTTCAGATCGTCGCGACCGTTCGCCCCGGGCACACGCCCGACGAGGTGGAGAAGGCGATCGACGTCGAGCTGGACAAGCTGCGACAGAGCGGACCCGACGAGAGAGAGGTGCAGCGCGCTCGCAACACGTTCGAGACCGGCATGCTCACGGGGCTGGAAGTGCTCGGCGGCTTCGGCGGCGTGGCCGACACGCTGAATATGTTCAATCACTACGTCGGCGATCCGGGCTACCTCCCGAAGTACTTGGAAGAGCATCGGCAGGTGACGCCGGCATCGCTCAAAGGATTCGTCGAGAAGTATCTGCAGCGGCAGACGCGCGTCGTCGTGCACGGAGTCCCGGGGCAACGGAAGCTGGCCGCGAACGTGCCGACACCGCCAACTCCGAAAGCCGCGCCGGGCACCGGCGCCGAATCGATCAACGCCGACGCCACGTGGCGGCAGGACCAGCCGAAGCCGGCGGCTAGCGCTCAGATCAAGCTGCCGACGCCTTCGTCGTTCCGGCTCGCCAACGGGCTCACCGTGATCTTCCACGAGCGGCCCGGATTGCCGGTCGTCGCGGCCGATCTGGTCATCAAGACCGGCGGCGACGCGAACCCGGTTGACCGCCCCGGGCTCGCGAACTTCACCTCGGCCATGCTCGACCAGGGCACCTCACGCCGCAACGCGTTGCAGATTGCCGATGACGTGGCGCAGCTTGGCGCGTCGCTTGGCGCGACATCGTCAAAGGACTCGACGATCGTGTCGGTCGGGTCGCTGCGCAAGAATTTCCCGGCGGCGCTCGATCTGCTTGCCGACGTCGCGCTACAGCCGAATTTCCCGCAGGCGGAAGTCGATCGTCAGCGAACCAGCCGGCTTTCGAGGCTGGTGGCGCAGCGTCAGGACCCGAACACGGTCGCGACGATCGCGACGGTGGCGGCGCTGTACGGCGCGAAGCATCCGTACGGGTTCATCGAGCTCGGCACGGAAAGCTCGGTGACGGCGACGACGCGGGACGATCTGCTGGGCTTCTGGAAGAAGAATTTCGTGCCCGGCAACGCCGCGCTCGTGGTCGCCGGCGCGATCGGCGAGGCGGATCTGCGATCGCTCGTCGAGAAGGCCTTTGGCGCGTGGGCGTCGGGCAGCGCGACCTCGCCGGCGATCGGCGCGGCGGAGACGACGAAGGCGCGCCTCATCATGGTCGATCAGCCGGGTGCTCCGCAGACGGGATTGCTGGTGGCCTCCATCGGCGTGCCCCGGTCGACGCCGGACTATGCGCCCATCTCGGTGATGAACGCGGTGCTGGGCGGGTTGTTCTCGAGCCGCGTCAACCTGAACCTGCGCGAGAAGCACGGGTACACGTACGGCGCCTTTTCTCAATTCCTGTTCCGGAAGGGCGCCGGTCCGTTCTGGATCAACGCGCCGGTGCGCACCGACGCGACCGCGGCGGCCGTGACCGAGATCTTCAACGAAGTAAAGAAGATGACGGAAGCGCCGATGACCGCCGACGAGCTCGCCATGGCGAAGGACTCGATCGTGCGCGCGCTGCCGAGCGATTTCGAGACGAGCTCGGGCACCGCCGGCAGCCTGGCGAATCTCTACGTCTACGATCTGGGGCTCGACTACTACACGAAGCTTCCGTCTCAGGTCTCCGCCGTGACGGCGGACGCGGCGCTCGCCGCGGCGCGCAAGTACCTCGTGCCCGATCGCATGATCATCGTCGCCGTCGGCGATCGCGCGAAGATCGAACCGGGATTGCGCAAGCTGAATCTTGGAAACGTGGAGACGCGACGGGCGGACGGGTCTGTTGTCGCTGGGAAATAGGACGATATTCGTAGGCCGGCCCTTCAGGGCCGGCACCCGTTGCCGGGGCTAAACCCGTTGCCGGGGCTAAAGCCGTTGCCGGGGCTAAAGCCCGTTGCCGGGGCTAAAGCCCGTTGCCGGGGCTAAAGCCCGTTGCCGGGGCTAAAGCCGTTGCCGGGGCTAAAGCCCCGGCCTACAGCCGTAGCGCATGCCAGAACTCCCGGACCTCGAGCTCTACCTCCACGCGCTGCGCCCTCGACTGGTCGGGCAGTCGCTCGAGCGCGTGCGGATCGCCAGTCCGTTTCTGATTCGCACCGTCGAGCCGCCGATCGACGCGGCCATTGGCCGCACGATTCTCGATCTCAGTCGCCTCGGCAAGCGCATCGTCTGGCGCTTCGAAGGCGATCTGTTCTTCGTGTTCCACCTGATGATTGCCGGACGGTTTCAGTGGAAGGAGAAGGGGATCAGGATTCCCGGCCGCTTGGGCCTGGCGACCTTCGATCTTCCGTCAGCGACGCTGCTGCTCACTGAAGCTGGTGCCAAGAAACGAGCGTCGCTCCACGTCGTCTCGGGCGCCGACGCGGTGGCGTCGCTCGATCCGGGCGGAGTCGAGGTGCTCGGCCTTGACTTCGGGTCGTTCGACACCCGGCTCAGAAGCGAGAATCACACGCTGAAGCGCGCGCTCACGGATCCGGGCCTGTTCAGCGGGATTGGCAACGCGTACTCGGATGAGATCCTGCACGCGGCGCGGCTGTCGCCGATGCAGCTGACCAGCCGTCTCGAGCCGGCCGAGGCGCATCGACTCTTCGACGCGACGCAATCGGTGCTGACAACCTGGCGCGATCGGTTGATCGCCGAGGCCGGCGAGTCGTTTCCATCGAAGGTCACGGCGTTTCGCGACGGCATGGCTGCGCACGGCCGGTTCGGAAAGCCGTGTCCGGTCTGCGGCACGCCGATTCAGCGAATCCGGTACGCGTCGAACGAAGCCAACTACTGCCCGGCATGCCAGACGGGCGGACGGCTGCTGGCCGATCGTTCGCTGTCGCGGCTGCTCAGGGACGATTGGCCGCGGACGCTCGAGGAGCTGGAACGCCGGAAGACGACGCGAGCGGCTCCCAGTTCTCACCCTGAATCCACTGCTCCGCGCGGCGATCGAGCACGCCCGCCGCGTCGCCGCCGGCCGTGACCCGGGCCTGATTCCACGGCGGCGGCTCGCGTCCCTGCAGATGATGCACGAAGAAATCGAACCGCTTGTGATCGCCGTAGGCACCGCCGTTCGTGTGATCCGCGTTCGGGATGACGACGAGATCGAAGTCCTTGTTGGCGACAATGAGCGCGTTCACCACCTGCATCGTCGACGACGGATCGACATTGGTGTCCATTTCGCCGACGAGCAGCAGGAGCCGTCCCTGCAGGTTCGCCGCATGCTCGGTGTTCGACGAGGCGGCGTACTGCGGGCCGATCGGCCAGCTCATCCATTGCTCGTTCCACCAGATCTTGTCCATGCGGTTGTCGTGGCAGCCGGCCGACGACGCCGCAGCCTTGTAGAACTCGGGGTGGAACAGCATGGCCGCGAGCGCGTTCTGGCCGCCGGCCGAAGTGCCGTAGATGCCCACGCGGGTGATGTCGTAGTACGAGTACTTCGCCGCGACGGCTTTGTGCCAAAGAATGCGATCCGCGAAGCCGCCGTCGGCGAGATTTTTGAACGCGACGTCGTGAAACGCTTTGGATCGGTTGGCGGTCCCCATCCCGTCGATCTGCACGACGATGAACCCCAGCTCGGCCAGCGTCTGCATATCGATCGTGCCGATGAGCCAGGCGGCGCCGGCTTCGGCGTTGAACGTCTTGGGCACGAACGAGCCGTGCGGACCCGCGTAGATCGCCTCGACGACCGGATACTTACGGCTCGGATCGAAGTTGGTGGGCCTGACGATGATGCCCCAGATGTCGGTGGTGCCGTCGCGTCCTTTGGCGGAGAAGACCTCTGGCGCCCGCCACCCGGTCGCGAGCAGATCGGTCATGTCGCCGCGTGACAGCGTCGCGACGAGCGACCGATCGCGCGTCCGGTGCAGTTCCGCCACCTGCGGCAGATCGACGCGTGAATAGGTGTCGACGTAGTACTCGCGATTGGGCGACCAGGTCAGTGTGTGCGTGCCGTTCGCCGTCGTGAATGCCGTCAGCCCGGTGCCGTCGAAGTTGATCCGGTACATGTGGAAGAAGTACGGATCCTGTCCGCCGTTCATGCCGTTGGCGGTGAACCAGATCTGCCGCGCGGCCTCGTCGATCCGATCGACGTTGTGCACCGTCCATGCCCCCTTCGTGATCTGGTTTTTCACCGCGCCGGTCACGCCGTCGTAGAGGTAGAGATGGCTCCAGCCGTCGCGCTCCGACATCCAGATGATTTCCTTCCCGTCGGCGACGTCGTAGCGATACCGGCGCCCCGACCCGGTGAGTCCGGGTGAGGCCGGCCGGTAGTCGATGAAGGCCTGGCTCGCCTCGTCGATGAGCGCGCGCGCCTGGCCCGTAGCCGCGCTCACCTCGATCACGCGATAGACCTGATGCCCGCGCTGGTTGTACTCGAACGTGAAGGCGCGGCTGTCCGTCCGCCATTGCGGCCGCGAGATGTCGTACGGATTGGGGAAGAGCGTCGTATCGACGACGAACTGACGGCCCGATGCGACATCGAACAACACGGGCTGGTTGCGATCCACATCGTCGCCCGGCTTGCGGTAGACACGCGTCGACGCTTTCGGCTGCAGCTGATCGGGCGGGGACGATTGCACGTAGGTCACGATTCGCTGGTAGCCCGGACGGCGCCGGAACGCGACGAGCTTGCTCGAGTCCGGAGACCAGACGATTGACGCGAGCGTGTAGGCGTCACCTTCCGCGCCATCGCTGCTCAACGCCTTCGCGTCGTCCGGACGATCGCTGCCGGGCCTGCCCGCCGTAGCCTCGGCGAAGGCGGGCCGGACGAACAGATTGAAGTTGCGAATGAACGCCGCGGTCTTGCCGTCCGGCGACACCTGGACATCCGTGGCGCCCGCGTTCGCCGCACCTCCGGCCTGCGCCCCTCCACGGCCGCCGCCGCGCCCGCCCTGGCCGCCACCGCCGGGATTTGGCGCGACATTCGACGCCGGCAGCCGTTCGCATCGGTTGTCGGCAAGCGTGCAGCGCCAGCGCGGCAGCGCCGATTGGGCGCCGCGGCCGCGGCCAGCCGGCGCGGCGCCGACGCCGAACTCGATCGCCTGCATGCCGTTCGTGAACGTAAACGTCTCGAATGGCAGCGTCACGGCGGTGTAGCTCGCTCCCGCAGCGGAGCCAATCGCCGCCGCGAGCCTCGCATGATCGAACGCCGGCTGCATCGATCCCGTCGCGGCGTCCACGAGGACGAATTCGCTGCCGCCTTTGACGGATTTGCGAAACCAGAGATGGGAGTCGTCAATCCACGTCGGCGAGTCGGGAACGCCGTACACCTTTCCCGCCATGCGCGTTCGCAGAGTGCTGGCGCGTTCGTAGTCGGCCTTGACGTCCTGCGACTGGGCCTGCAGGAGCAGCCGCGGCAGGCCGAGACCAAGACCGATCGCGGCAAGGAGCATGAAATACCGAATCTTGGGAACCGTCATCAGCGTCTCCAGAGTGGCAACGCTAAGTCTATTGCCGTTGACCCTTTATCGAACCGAGGCGTATTGTCGAACGGTAACGGTCACCGGAGCGCGGTCATGAGGCAAATGAGAACGGCTCTCGCGGGCGGGTTCATTGTCGCGGAGCTCAGCGGGTTCGCTGCGCTGAGCGCGCGTCAGGGCGACGTGGTGCCGATCGATGACAACGACATCGGCGGCGTGGTCACCGGAACGCGCGGTCCCGAAGCCGGCGTGTGGGTCATCGCCGAGACAACGGCGACCCAGACACCTTTCGTCAGAATCGTCGTCACCGACGATCGCGGCCGGTATGTGGTGCCCGACCTTCCGAAAGTCGACTTCCGGGTATGGGTGCGCGGTTACGGACTGATCGATTCGGAGAAAGTTCCGGCGAAGCCCGGGCAGCACGTCAACCTGAAGGCAATCGCCGCGACGACGCCGAGTGCGGCGGCGGAGATTTATCCGGCCGGCTACTGGTTCTCGCTGATGCAGATTCCCGGGAAGAACGAATTCCCAGGTACTGGACCCACGGGAAACGGCATCGCGACGGGCATGGCGAGCCAGGCTCAGTTGTTGCGAAGTCTCAAGTCCGGCGGCTGTACCGCGTGTCACCAACTCGGCACGAAGGGAACGCGAGAGATCCCCAAGTCGCTCGGGACCTTCCCGACCTCGGTGGCCGCCTGGGAGCGCCGGCTGCAATCCGGTCAGGCGGGCAGCCAGATGATCAATGCGTTGAACAGCTGGGGACGCGATCGCGCGCTCGCGATGTTTGCGGACTGGACGGATCGGATCGCGGCCGGCGAAGTGCCGCCGGCGCCGCCTCGCCCGCAGGGGATCGAACGCAACGTCGTGATCACTGAATGGGACTGGGCCGATCCCAAAGCGTACCTGCACGACGAAGTGTCAACCGACCGCCGCAACCCGACGCTGAACGCCAACGGCCTGATCTACGGCGCGCTCGAGTTGAGCGCCGACTATCTGCCGGTCCTCGACCCCGTCGAGCACGCGATCCGTCAGGTGAAGCTGACGGTGCGCGATCCCGCGACGCCGCCGGGCAGTCCGGCGGCGATGCCGCAGCCGTCCCCGTACTGGGGTACGGAGCCGATCTGGACCAGCCGGAACAACGTGCACAATCCGATGTTCGACGAGCGCGGCCGCGTCTGGATCACGTCGGCGGTGCGACCGTCGGCGAATCCTGACTTCTGCAAGGCGGGCTCCGATCATCCCTCTGCGAAGCTGTTCCCGCTTGATTCCGCGTCCCGGCACCTCGCGGTCTACGACCCGAAGACGCAGCAGCTCACGCACATCAGCACGTGCTTCGGCACGCACCATCTCATGTTCGCCGAGGACGCGAACGACACGCTCTGGACCAGCGGCGGCGGTCCCGTCGTCGGCTGGCTGAACACGAAGATGTTCGACGAGACGAAGGACGAAGCGCGATCGCAGGGCTGGACCGCGCTCATTCTCGATACCAACGGCAACGGCAAACGCGATGCCTACGTCGAGCCCAACCAGCCGGTCGATCCCGCCAAGGACAAACGCATCGCCGCTGGCTTGTATTCGGTCGCCCCGGCGCCGGACGGATCCGTCTGGGGAACGGTATTGGGATTTCCGGGCGCCATCGTGCGCCTGTCACCCGGATCCCACCCGCCCGAGACGGCGCTGGCGGAAATCTTCGAGCCGCCCTTCAATGATCCGGCGGCGAAAATCTCCGGTTTCTCGCCGCGAGGCGGTGACGTCGATCGCAACGGCGTGATGTGGGTCGCGCTCGCGAGCGGACACCTGGCGAGCTTCGACCGCCGCAACTGCAAGGGACCGCTCAACGGTCCCAACGCCACGGGCCGGCATTGCCCCGAAGGCTGGACGCTGTATCCAGAGCCGCTGCCGCAGTTCAAAGGCGTGACCGATTCGGGCAGCGTCGAGGCCAGCTACTACACGTGGGTCGATCAGTTCGACACGCTCGGCCTGGGCGCCAACGTGCCCATCAACACGGGCAACGCATCCGAGGGGCTGCTGGTGCTCAAGGACGGCAAGTGGATCGTGCTCCGCGTGCCGTATCCGACCGGCTACTACACGAAGTGGCTCGATGGCCGAATTGACGATCCGAAGGCAGGCTGGAAAGGCCGTGGCCTCTGGTCCACGGTGAGCACGCGTGCGCCGTTCCACATGGAAACCGGGAAGGGCACCACGAGCAAGGTCGTGAGATTCCAGCTGAGGCCCGACCCGCTCGCCAAGTAGTGACAAGGCCGACACGACGAACGTTTCTCGTTGGTTGTGGCTCGACACTCGCAGCCGCCGCAGGAACGGGTCTGTACGCGTGGCGATGGGAACCGCACTGGCTGGAGTTCGTGCCGCATCGGCTGCCGGTACGATCGCTGCCGGCGTCGCTCGCCGGCAAGACGCTGATGCAGATCAGCGACGTCCACGTCGGCACTCGCGTCGACGATGACTATGTGAGGGACGTGTTCCGGCGCGCGTCGGCGCTCGCGCCCGACATCGTTGCCTTCACCGGCGACTTTATCTCGTACCATGCGGACGTCTATTCGCAGGCGGCCGGGTTGTATCGCGATTTCCCGCGCGGACGTCTCGCGACGATCGCGGTGCTCGGCAATCACGATTACGGGCCCGGCTGGTCGCACCCGGAAATTGCCGAGCGGGTGATCCGGATTGTCGCGGATGCCGGAGTGACGGTATTACGCAATGAAACGGTGGTGATTGACGGTTTGCACATCGCCGGGCTCGACGACTGGTGGGCGCGTCGATTCGATGCGAGATCGGTGCTGGCGAAACTGTCGCCTGAAATCCCGGCGCTCGTGCTGAGCCACAATCCCGATACTGCGGACCAGCCGGTGTGGTCTGGATTCCACGGATGGATCCTGTCGGGCCACACTCATGGTGGCCAGTGCAAGCCGCCGTTTCTGCCGCCTCCCGTGCTGCCCGTTCAGAACACGCGATACACGGCTGGTGAGTTCGATCTCTCAGGCGGCCGTCGCATGTACATCAATCGCGGTGTGGGTCACCTCTGGCGAGTGAGATTCAACGTGCGGCCGGAAATCACGCTGCACGACCTGCAGCCGGATACCAGGGCCGACGGAACGAACGCCTGACGCAATAACACGGGCCTTTGCCTGCGTGACGTGCCAAGGAACACGCTGTCACGCTGTAGCCCGGGTTCTTCCGTACGGTGGGCATCCCGCTCCTCGAAGGCCGTGAATTCACCGCGCTCGACGCGATCGGAAGCGAGCCCGTGGCCATCGGAGGATCAGGTCCTGACGGAACGATTGCTCGCCGTGCTGGCTGAAGTGTCTGCGGGACTCGCGGTGCTGCTGGCGTGGATCGGCCTGTATGCAGTGATGAGCGACATCACGTCCGGACGGCTGCGTGAAATCGGCATCCGATGGCGCTCGGCGCCGGCCCGCTCGCAATCCTTCGGCTGATCACGACCCAGAGCGCGCTGGTCATTGCGTCTGGTATTGCTTGCGGCGTGGCGGCCTCGTGGTTGGGCGCCAGCAGGTCGGCTCCCTTCTATGCGATTTGGATCCGGCGGATGCCGGGACCCTGCTCCTGGCTGTGGCCGTCGTGCTCGTCGCCACCGCCCTGGCAGCTGTCCTCCAGGCGCGCCGCGCCTCCCGCGTGAATCCGGCGATTACGCTCCGCTGAGCCGATTCGCCAGGGCGCGCGCGACGGTCTCGAGCAACGCCTGGTCGCGACTGCCGAACGCGGCGGGCCGATCGCTGTCGATGTCGATTTCCCCGAAGACCTGTCCGTCCTTCATGATCGGCACGACGATTTCCGACTTCGTCTCGAGGCTGCACGCGAGATACCGCGGATCGCTGTTCACGTCGTCGACGATGATGGTCTGTTGCTGGCTCGCCGCGGCGCCGCAGATGCCGCGGTTCAGCGGAATCCGCGTGTGCGGCGACGGCTTGCCGAGGAACGGTCCGAGGACGAGCTCGTTCCCTTCGAGGAGGTAGATGCCCAGCCAGGTGTAATGCGGAACCTGCGCCTTGAGCTGTTCGACGGCAAGCTGCATCGCCGCGCGCGCGTCAGGCGCCTGCGTGATGCCTCGGACGAGCACTTCAGCGTCAACTGTCGATTCTGCTCCTGACCGAGCGGCCATTCGCGACCTCGCAGATTACCGATTACCGTTTACCGATTACCGATTACCGATTACAGATAGATTCCCGATTATCGATAGATTGCCAATTTCCGATTCCCCGATTGCCGGATCAGATTGCAGATTTCCAGATTGCAGATTTCAGATTGCCGTCATCCATCCTTCATCTCCATCCAGACGAGTCCCGCTCCAGCGAGGAGTGTCGCGATCATGAGCGCCGTCGAGGTGCCGTGCAGGCGAGAGAACTCGGCTTTCGACGCGTCACCATCCGGCAGATCGGCGATCGGTCCCGGCGTCGCCGCCCGCAGCGCGTCGATGCGCGGCGCGATCCAGAGGCCGGCGAGCAGGCTCATCGCGAGCATTGTCGCCGCGGCCCACATCCGCAGCCCGAGGCGGCGCGGCCGCGGCCCGAGCGCCGCGCGCGCGCCGAGGAGGCCGAGCAGCAGCCCGCCCAGCACCCACGACACGTGATGAAAGCGTGCGACGATCGCGCCGAAGACGAGCCCCGCCATGGCGCGTCCGCCTTCCGGATCGCGCGCTTCGAGCACGCTGAAGATCGTGGGGGCCCCGATGAAGCCGAGCGCTGCGAGTCCGCCGATCCACAGCACGAGGATCAGCAGCGACAGGAAGCGCAGCACCGACATCAAATCGATTGTACGTCAACGTTGACGCCGCTCATGCGGTCGACACTGCGAACTCCCGTACAGTAGACTGGCCAACGCGACGGCATGTCCGCTCCATCACTCGCAGTTCTCCACAATCTCGCGACCCAACTTCGGATCGATTCGGTGCGATCGACGAGCGCGGCCGGATCGGGCCATCCGACGACGTGTCTGTCGGCGGCCGAGATCATGGCGGCGTTGTTCTTCGCCGAGATGCGATTCGATCCGCAGGATCCGCATCACCCTGAAGCAGATCGCTTCGTGCTGTCCAAGGGCCACGGCGCGCCGATCCTGTACGCGGCGTGGGCGGCCGCGGGCGCGTTTCCCCGCGACCAGCTGCTCACCCTTCGCAAGTTCTCGTCCGACCTCGAAGGCCATCCGACGCCGAGGCTGCCGTTCGTCGACGTCGCGACCGGATCGCTCGGCCAGGGACTCTGCGCCGCAGTGGGCATGGCCCTCAACGCACGGCGCATCAAGTCCGACTACCGCACGTACGCGCTCATCGGCGACGGCGAAACGGCCGAGGGCGCGATCTGGGAAGCGGCGCAAGCCGCCGTGTACCACAAGCTCGATAATCTCTGTGCCATCACCGACGTCAACGGCTTCGGTCAGAGCCGGCCCACGCAGTGGGATCACGACATGCAGGCGTTCGTGTCGCGCTGGACGGCGTTTGGCTGGCACACCATCTCGATCGACGGGCACGACCTGGCCGCGGTCCTCGGCGCATTTGCCGAGGCTCGCCGCACCACCGGCCGGCCGACGATGATCGTCGCGAAAACCCTCAAGGGAAAAGGTGTCAGCCTCTTCGAGGGGAAGGACCACTGGCACGGCAAGGCGCTGAAGGCGGGTCCCGAAACCGATCGCGCGATCGCCGAGCTCGAGCAGCAGTACGTGAAGACCTCCGACCCGCCGCCGGTGATCCCCAAACCCGGGCGCCGGCTGGCCGAGCCGCCCGTTCCGGATTTGAAGACGGTGCTCGCTCCGCCGGCCTATCACGCCGGCGATCAGGTGGCGACGCGCGAAGCCTACGGCGCCGCGCTCGTGGCGCTCGGCCGCGCCGACAGCCGGATCGTCGCGCTCGACGCCGACGTGAAGAACTCGACGTACAGCGAGAAGTTCGAGAAGGAATTTCCCGATCGGTTCTACCAGATGTTCATCGCCGAGCAGGCGATGGTCGGCGCCGCGATGGGCCTCGCCAGCCGTGGCGCGATCCCGTTTCCTTCCACGTTCGCCTGCTTTCTCGAGCGCGCGAGCGACTTCATCAGAGTCGCCGGCATCTCGCAGTCGAACGTCAAGCTCGCCGGGTCGCATTGCGGCGTGTCGATTGGCGAGGATGGTCCGTCGCAGATGGCGCTCGAGGATCTCGCGATGATGCGCGGCGTGCCCGACTGCACCGTGCTGTATCCCTGCGACGGCGTCAGCGCCGAGCGGTTAATGGCGCTGGCGGCCTCGACCGCCGGCCTCGTGTACCTCCGGCTGAGTCGTCCGAAGACCGACGTCATCTACGACTCGGGCGCGTCGTTCGTGATTGGCGGATCGACCACACTGCGCTCGAGCGCGAACGACGCGGCGACCGTCGTCGCGGCGGGAATCACGGTCTTCGAGGCCATCCAGGCGCACAAGACGCTCGCGGCGGAAGGAATCGGGATTCGCGTCCTCGACGCGTATTCGGTGCAGCCGATCGACCGGGACGCGCTCATCGCCGCGGGCAAGGCGACCCGCGGCCGGATCGTGACGGTGGAGGATCATTACGCGCATGGGGGCCTGGGCGACGCCGTCAGCGAAGCGGTATGGGAACAGGCGTTTCGCGTCCGTCGTCTGGCGGTCCGCGAGATTCCCCGGAGCGGGACGCCGCAGGAACTGATCGACCATTACGGAATCTCTGCCAAGGCGATCGTCGACGCAGTCAAGGCCCTGGTGAAAATGTGAGCCATCGCCGAGTCATCGTCGGCGCTCTGGCCGCCGGCATGTTCGTTGCCGGTGTGTTTGTTCCGGACGTGAGCACGTCTGCCAGTCAGCAGGAAAAACCCGATACGAACGTCGCAACCGGCGTCCGCGAAGCGGCGTGGTCGCCCGATGGCAGGCGCCTCGCGGCAACCTGGTTCGAGGCCATCTGGACGATGACGCCGGATGGCCGCGATCCGAGGCGGCTCGTGTCGAAGCCCGAAGGTTGGGCCGCGGAACGGGACCCGGCCTGGTCCCCCGATGGGCGATCGATCGCGTTCAGCGCGAGCACCAACGGACAATTCGACCTCTGGATCGCGCCCGCGTCGGGGGGAGCGCCGCGTCGCGTGACGTCGCTGCCCGGCGACGAACGCTGGCCATCGTGGACTCGCGATGGCCGTATCGTGTTTTCACATCGCGATCCCAAGGGCCGCTGGCAATTATTTGCGGCGAACCCGGACGCCGCCGCCAATCCGGTGACGCTGACGCCCGACGCCGCCGCCGAATGGCAGGGACGCGTCTCGCCCGACGGCAAGCTCGTCGTCTTCGTCTCCGATCGCGAACCTGACGGCGGCAACAACGACGCCGACCTGTGGGTGCGTGAGTTGCCGCAAAGCGGCGCGCCGTCAGCGTCATCGGCGCGCACGATGCGGGTGACGCGCGCGCCCGGCGTCGAGAGTTTTCCCGCCTGGGCGCCGGACAACGCACGCGTGGCATTTGCCGCCGCGCGCGGCGCGCAGAATTTCGTCTGGGTCGCCGCCGTACCGTCGGTCGACGCTGCGGCGGCCCAGAGCGGACGTGGCACAGCCGGTGCACCGGGTCGCGGAGGACGCGCCGTCGGCGCGGGATCTGGCAGCCCGGCTGCGCCAGACTCGGTCGGGACGGTGCTGGCGTCTCGGCATGGCGGCGTGCCGGCCTGGTCGCCGGATGGCCAGACGCTGGCGATCGCCACATTTGCGACCGAGGGCGCGGGATACAACGGCGATCCGAACCGCAGTGACGACGACCCGCCGGCGGCGCTGTCGACCGGAACGCAGTACGCCCTCTGGCGTGTCGCCGCACCGCGCGCCGTCGACGAAGGCGCGACGGCGCTCGCGCTGACGGCAGGCGACAGCTCGCGCTGGTTCTCCGCGTTCGATCAGGTCTGGCAGACGCTGAGATCGATGTACTACCCCGCGGGTGAATCGCTCGCGGCGTGGGAAGCGCTGCGCGAGAAATACGGGCGAGAGGCGGCCAAAGCCACGGATGCCGCAACGGCCGAAGCGATCATCGATCGCATGATCGCCGAGCAGCCCCTGATCAAGCCCGCCGTCGAATCGTCGCGCGCGGTCGTGGCCTCCGGTCATCCGCTGGCGTCGGCCGCCGGCGCCGCGATCCTCGAGCGAGGCGGCAACGTCGTCGAGGCCGGCATCGCCGTCGCGTTCGCGCTCGGCGTCGTCGAACCGGACGCGTCGAGCGTCGGCGGCGACGGGCAGGCGATTCTGTTCCTGAAAGGGATGTCCGAGCCGATCGTCGTCGAGTACAAAGACATGTCGCCGAGCCACGCGACGCCGGACAACGCAAGAATCTTCACGGCGTCCGGCGCGCGGACGGCCAACGACGGGCCCACCGTCGCCAATATTCCCGGCATTGTCGCCGGACTCGATCTCCTCTATCAGAAGTACGGCAGCGGGAAAGTGCAATGGGCCGA
>JBLNGH010000271.1:0-2881 GCA_050264575.1 Acidobacteriota bacterium
GTCTCCCGGCCCGCCGCCGCCGCGGGATCGGGACGGCACCGACCGTCAGGATCGGGCCGGACGCGTTGATGCAGCCGCGGATTTGGGAGGACGTACCGGCGGATGAGGCGCGCGTTCGGGAAACGGCCGCCGCGCTCGACGTGCCCGGCGTCATCGCCCGCCTGCTCTGTCAGCGCGGACTCAGCGATCCCGCCGAAGCCCTCCGGTTCCTGCAGCCTGAACTGACGCAGCTGCACGATCCGTTTCTGCTCGCCGGCATGCGCGAGGCCGTCGATCGCCTGCTCGGCGCCATCGCGCGCGCCGAACCAATCGCCATCCACGGCGATTACGACGTTGACGGCGTGACGTCCACCGTGATCCTGCGGCGGGCGATCGAGCTGCTCGGCGGCAACGTCGCGCATTTCGTTCCGGATCGCATTCGCGATGGCTACGGTCTGCAGCCTGCGACCGTGGAACGCCTCGGCGCCGCGGGGGCACGGCTCGTCATCTCGGTCGACTGCGGAATCCGCGCCAGGGAAGCGGCTGAACGCGCGCAGGCGCTGGGCGTCGATCTGATCATCACGGATCATCACGAGCCTGAATCGCTCCTGCCGCCGGCGCTGGCCGTCATCAACCCGAAGCGCGCGGATTGCCGGTATCCCGACAAGGGCCTGGCCGGCGTCGGCGTCGCCTTGAAGCTGGTCCAGGCGTTGCTCTCGGCGAGCGGCCGCGGACCGGAGCTGCTGCCGCACTTCATCAAGGTCGCGGCGATCGGCACGCTTGCCGATGTCGTCCCGCTGGTCGGCGAGAACCGGGTGATTGCGCACTTCGGTCTGAACAGCCTCTCGCGCGGTCCACACGGCGCCGGCCTGGAAGCCCTGCTGGAAGAGAGCGGTCTTCTGGGCCGGGTCGTGGACAGCTTTCACGTCAGCTTCATCCTGGCGCCGCGCCTGAACGCCGCCGGCCGGATGGGATCGGCCGACCTCGCGCTCGATCTGCTGCTGATGCGCGGCCGGGACGGCGACGTCAAGTCGAAGGCGCGCAATCTCGCGCGGCAATTGTCCGAAGAGAACACGCGGCGCCAGGAACAGGAAGCGGCGATCCTGGCAGAAGCCCGCCGCATCATCGAGAAGGACCCGGAGATCGGCGCGCACAACGTGCTCGTCGTCGCCGGCGACGGCTGGCACCGCGGCGTCATCGGCATCGTCGCCTCGAAGCTCGTGGAGCTGTACTGCAAGCCGACGATCGTGCTGGCGATCGAAAACGGTCTGGCACATGGCTCCGGGCGCAGCATCCCCGTATTCGATTTGCTCGGTGCCCTCGAAGGGTGCAGCGACGTGTTCCTGCGCTTCGGAGGTCACCGTCAAGCCGCCGGCGTCACGCTCGAGGCCGAGCGCGTCGGCGAGCTGCGGCGGCGTCTGACCGCCTGGGCAGACGCGCGGCTCGGACCCGAGGATCTGGTGCCGCGCCTGCGGATCGACGCCCCGCTCGGCTTGCGGGAAATCTCGGGCGAAGTGATCACGGGCCTGCTGCGGCTTGGTCCGTTTGGCGCGTCCAATCCCAAGCCCGTCTTCCGGACGGCACCGGTCGATCTCATGGACGCGCCGCGGCGGCTGAAGGATCGCCACCTCGCGCTGCTGTTCAAACAGAACGGCCGCGCGTTTCGCGGAATCGCCTGGCGCGCCGTGGAACGCGAGGAGTACCTCGCCACCCATCGTCACGGGCTGGAGCTCGCGTACTCGCTCGATCAGGGCGAGTATCAGGGTGAGCGGACTACGGAGCTGACGGTCGCCGACGTGCGCGTGCCGCACGGGGCCTTGGTATGACCTGGCAAAAACGGGCGAGGCTCGCGGTTGCAGCCATCGGACTCGGCTGCGCAGCCTCCGTCTACTTTCTGGCCCGCCCGCACGAGAAGCCCGTCGCACCGCGTATCGAGACGAGAGCCGATCCGAGCGCGAGCCAGCAGAGCGGCGCCGGCACGATCGTGCACACGAAGGACGGCAAGAAGGTTCTCGAGCTGAAGTTCGGCAAGAACTCCGATTACCCGGACGGGCGCAGCGTGTTCGAGGCCGTGCATGTCACGTTCGCCGAGGGGCATCAGATGTCCTGCGACCTCGTGGAGACGAAGGGCACCGCATCCGATGGCGAAGGACCGCGCAATTTCGACTGCAAGGGTCACGTCAAGCTCATCGACAAAGGCGGGGCCACGGTCACGACGGACAACGCGACGTACGACTCGAGCACAGGAATCGTCAATATGCCGGGTGACGTGACCTTCACGCGTGGACGCATGTCCGGCCGCGGTGTCGGCGCGACGTATTTTCGTGACCAGGATTTTCTGCAGCTGCTCGATCAGGCGAGTCTCAAGGTGGCGCCGGACCCCGGCAAGACCGACTCGATCGACGCCACCGCGAAAACGATGAGCTTCGCACGGCCGCAGAAGTCGCTGCGTCTCGAGCAGGGGGCCAAGATCGTCCGGCCGACCGAGAGGCTCGAGGCCGACAATGCGACGTTCGGGCTGACCGACGACGAGAAGAACATTCGTTACCTCGAGTTGCGCGGGAACTCCCGCGTGACGCCCGCGAACGTGCCTGACGCGCCGCCCCGGATGAGCGCCCACGACATCACGCTCGGGTTCCAACCGGAAACCAGGACGCTCGAGCATGCGACGTTGACCGGCGAGGCCAGCGTCGGCCTGGCGGCCGAGCAGGGCACGAGATCGATCGCCGCGTCCTGGATCGACATGTTCCTCGCGCCGGACGGCAAGACGCTGACGGCAATCCAGGCGAAGGATCAAGTGGTCGTCGAGCTGCCGGCGACGAAGGACGCGCCCGGGCGCGTCATCAAAGCGCCGACGCTCGATGGACAGGGCGATGAGAAGGGCCTCAGCCTCGCGACGTTC
>JBLNGH010000272.1:0-6163 GCA_050264575.1 Acidobacteriota bacterium
CAGCCAGTTCGCCACGCCAATGGCGGCGATGGTCGGGCCCGTACTCAGCGCGACGGTTGCGGCCGCCGCGATCAGGAATCCCGGCGTCCGCCGCAGCGCGCGGGCCGCGTAGCGGAGGTCCTGCCAGAGGCCGCTCACCCACTGTCGCGCCAGCAGCGCGTCAGCGTGGGGCGGCGCCGGAGCGGGCGGCGGGTCCAGCACAGCACGCCCGATGTCGCGATCGAACCCTGCCGCGTCGAGCTCCCGGCGTGTTTCGGCGATGGCGTCCACCTCCGGCACACCGCGGCCGATCAGATCGCGATAGCGATCCTCCAGGTGCTCCGCGAATTCCTCGACGACCTCGCGCTCCCGTTCCGGGCGCAATCCCGCGGCCGCCAGCCGCGCCTGAATTTCACGCTTCCAGTCGGGCATCGGCGGCCTCACGTCGTCTCCAGGCCGGTGACGCGATTGATCGCCCGCACGAATGCCTGCCAGCCGCGTCGATGCGCGGCCAGCACTTTGCGGCCCCGGGCGGTGATGCGGTACACCCTCCGGCGGCGCAGCCCTGTCTTCTCGATCCACCGCCCCTCAATCCACCCGCGCCGTTCCAGGCGATACAGGAGCGGATAGAGCGACGCCGCGTAGAAATGCAGCGTCCCGCGGGACCTGATCTCGATGAGCCGGGCGATATCGTACCCATGCCGGGCGCGATCCTCGACGAGCGACAAAATCAGCAGCTCCGCGCTGCCCTTCTTCAGCTCCCGCGCGTCTGGTGTGACAGCCATAGATGGAAGTCACACATATCAACATCTGAGAAGTACGGTGTCAAGGGCCGAGAAGTAGGGTGGTCAGGAGCACTGAAGTACGGGCGTCTGGAGCGCGGAAGTACGGCAGCCAGGAGGACTGCAGTACAAGAGTAGGTCAAGAGCTTATCGTCAGTGGCCGGACTTCGGCGACAGGCCCGGTACTTCAGCGCCAGGGCCTGAATTCCCTTCAGCGTCAGTGCCAGTACCGCCAGCGATAGTGCTGTACTTCGGCGACAGGCCGCAGGCCATCAGCGAAGCACGTTGACCTTGACGCCGGATGGTCGCTGACTCGATCGAAACACCCGATGCGTCGCTGTGCGGAAATCGGCGGGCTTCGCTGTGTACGTGTTGACGAACGTCTGCGGGTTGCGATCGATCACGGGGAACCACGTGCTCTGGATCTGCACCATGATGCGGTGCCCTTTCAGAAATCGATGGTAGCGGTCGCGCAGCTCGAATTCGATCTTCGTCGGCTGGTTCGGCACCAGGGCCTCCGGCTTCGTGTACGAGCTCCGGTAGCGGCTGCGAAAGACTTCGCCGACGAGGAGCATTTGAAAGTGGCCCATGCGAATCCCGCGCGGGTTCGGGTTGTTGTCGGGCGCGTCGCCCGGGTAGACGTCGATGAGCTTCACGATCCAGTCCGCGTCCGTACCGGTCGTCGCCACGACCAGCGACGCGGTGACCGGGCCGGCAATGACGACATCCTCGGCGAGCGGCTCCGTCTGATAGACGAGCACATCGGGCCGCGTCGAGGCGAAGCGTTGATCCTCCACCATCCACAGGTGACCCTGGGTCGTCCGCGGCTCGGTGCTCCAGGGGACCGGCTTCGACGGATCGCTCACGAAGCTGTCCGAGGCGTCGGCGCCGCCGGCGCTCGGCGCTGAGAACGAGAGGCCGCCGTTCGCCTGGAGGTACAGCGTGCGCGGCGAGGCGCCCGGCGGCGGCCACGCCGCGTAGCTCTTCCACTGATTGCCGCCGGTCTCGAACACGACGGCCTCGGCCAGATTCGGCGTGCCCTGATCTTTCAAATGCGCGAGAAAGAACGGCAGCTCGATGTTGTTGCGGAAGTGCTCGCCGGTGCGCGATCCGAATTGAATGTCGCCGAGCACGTCGCCCGGCATCGACGCCCAGCCCCCGTGAAGCCACGGCCCGACCACGAGCGTGCTCCTGTTGCCCGGTGTCGATTTTTCGATCGTCCGGTACGTTTCCAGCGGCCCGTAGAAGTCCTCGGCGTCGAACCATCCCGCGACCGTGAGCACGGCAGGCGTCACGCCCTTCAAATGTTTCAGCGGATTCTGCCGCTGCCAGTACTCGTCGTAGTCCGGGTGCGCCATGTACTCGTTCCACGTCGGGACGCTGTAGTTGAAGTACTTCTCGTTGATGGCGGCGACCGGGCCAGCCTCGAGGAAGAATCGATAACCGTCGGGCGTGCCGTAGTCGAATCCGGGGCCCCGCGCTTCCGTCGCGCCGGCGCGCGGCCGCGCGTTGCCCGCCAGCCAGCTGAACGTGTACATCAGCCGGAACGCGCCGTTGTGGTGGAAGTCGTCGCCGAGAAACATATCGATGGCCGGCGCCTGCGGCGACGATGCCCTGAGCGCCGGGTGCGCGTTGACCATCCCCCAGACCGTCTGGCTGCCGGGATACGAGATCCCCCACTGCCCCACACGGCCGTTGTTGTTCGGGATGTTCTTGACCAGCCAGTCGATCGTGTCGTACGTGTCCGTGCTCTCGTCGGTGTCCGCGGGATTCCGCGGCTCGGGCTTGATCGGCCGCATCACCACGAATTCGCCTTCGGACCGGAATTTTCCGCGGACGTCCTGGTACACGAAGTTGAACCCCTCGCGCGCGAATGCCGCCGACGGACCCAGCGACTGCCGGTACTGATCGGCGCCGTACGGCGGCGAACCGTACGGGGTGCGATGCAGGATGAACGGATAGCGCTGCGACTGATCCTTGGGCGTGTACACGATGGTGAAGAGCTTCACCCCGTCGCGCATCGGTACCATGTGCTCGGCCTTCACGTAGTTTGCGCGAATGTCGAAGGGCGCCTGGGCCAGCTGCGGGACCGTCCAGACGGCCATGGCGAAGGCAGCGGCGATGAGAGTGGTTTTGGTCTTCTTCATGTCCTTCACTCCTTCAGGTCCTTCATGACGATCACTTCGCGCGGTCCGCGAGCAGCGTGAGCACCCGATCGAATTCCCGTTCCTTCTTGAGCGGCGCGAGAAAGGGATCGACCGGCACCAGCCACCCCGCCGATCCCGGCGGCGCCGACGTGAGAAATGCGTGCAGCGCCGTCGCCGCCTCCGCCGGCCGTCCCGATGCGACGTGCCAGGCCGCGGTCGCGGCGACGGCCTCGCCGTTTCGCTGATTCGATCGCAGATCCTCGATGGCGCGCTCGGCCTGCTTCATGGTCTGGTCCGCGCGCTCCCGGGAACCGGACGCTCGATACGCGGCCGACAGGCCGATGAGCGAGCGCGCGTGCTCCGGATACCGTGCCAGCGCGGCCTGGAACATCTCAACCGCGCCCCCCGGATCGTTCGACGCCAGTGCGGTGTGGCCAAGGCCGTCATACGCGTCTCGCGCCGACTCGTCTCCGAAGAGATGCTTCCCTTTCGCCTCGAGCTCGCGCTCGAACGCGCCGCGCGCCTTGGCCAGATCGCCGGCGGCGAGCCGGATCATGCCGCGGAGCGCGTGCAGGCCGCTCGCGGGAAATCGCGCGTCGCCGCCGCCGGTGCGACCCGCACCGCCGATCCCTGCCTGCAGCGCCTGTTCCGCCGCCTGCAGCTCGCGGCGGGCGATCCGCACCATGGCGAGGCCGAGGTACGCGTAGGGCAACGTCGGGTATTGCGCGACCACGGCCTGCAGGCAACTGATCCGTTCGGCGCCCCAGCCGGCCATTCCGAGCCGGAAGAGGTGCCGCCAGTTGCCGGGCTCGAGCGCCACGGCGCGCCGCGCCGGCGCGATCGCTTCGCCCGGCTGGTCGGTGCTCGCGAGAAAGAATCCCAGCGCAGAGTGCGCCTCGGCGAGGTCGGCGTCGATCTCGATCGCCCGCCGGGCGTGCGCGATTGCCGCCGCCAGCTGATCGATATCCTGACGGTTGCGCGCGCGCGACGCCTGGAAGAGCCAGAAGCGGGCGTGGGCGAGGCCCACGTGCGCGAGCGCGTAGTGCGGATCGAGCGCCAGCGCGCGATCGAAATCCTCGATGGCCGACGGAATCTCGGCGGGATTGAGCGCCTCGAGCTTCAGCCGCCCTTCGGTCAACGCGCGATACGCGTCGAGGCTCGACGTCTCGCGGGCGCTCATGCGCGCCCGCTCCGCCGGGCTGATTCGCACCTGGAGTCCGGTCGAGAGCTGCATGACGATCGCGTCCTGCAGCCCGAAGACCTCCGTCAGCGGGCCGTCGGCCTTCGCATTCGCCAGAGCCTCGCGCGTCGCGACGTCGGTCAGCCGCGCCATGATCCGGAGCTGATCGCCCAGACGCTGGAAACTGCCGATGACCACCAGATCGAGGCCCGCCGTCCGGAGCGAATCGGACGACGCGTCCGCCTCGACGTGGGCGACGAGCGCGCGGTCGATCACGCGAAGATCGCGGATCGCTCGCAGGTCGTTCGTGACCGTCTCGGCGATGCCGGCGGCGAGCCAGCCTATCTCCGGGTCGGCGGTCACGTTCGCAAAGTCGAGCACGGCGATCGTGTTCGGCCCCGTCGTCATTTTTCCCGCGGGCCCTTGCGCGACGTCCTCGGGCCTCGCGGGCTCCACCGGCGCAATGAACCGGTAGCCGCGGCGCGGCACGGTTTCGAGATAGCGCGGCGCGCTGCTGCGGTCGCCGAGCGCGTGCCGGAGATCGGAGATGACCTGCGTCAGCGCATTGTCGGTGACGGCCACATCCGGCCAGACGACCTTGAGGATCTCGTCCTTCGTGACGAGCGTGCCGGCGCGCTCCACGAGCAGGAGCAGCAGGTCGATCGCTTTCGGCGAGAGCTCGATCGACCGGTCGCCCTCGAGCAGCCGGTACGCGGCGCGATCGAGGAGGTAAGGACCGAAGCGGAACGAGACCGGCGCCGCCATCGCCGTTATTTGATCGCTGAGACGACGTTCTTGATCGCCTCGTCGCGCCCGACTTCGCCGTTGACGAATGGCTTCCAGTACGTCTCGATGGCCGACTTGTACTGCGGCCACGCGCGATCGAACAGGCCCGTCTTGTACAAGTACGGCTCGTAGCTGATGTTGCGCGCGGCGAGCGCCTGGCGAACCACCTCGCCGGTCAGGTAGAAGAGCGCGACGTGCCACAGATCGCGCGAAACTTTGCCTTGCGCCTGAAGCTGCGCGGCGAAGGCCTGCATCAGCGGCATCGCGAGCGCGTGCGACGATTCGTGAAACAGCACTTCCGCCGCCATCCAGCCGGTCATGTTTGGAGTGCCGCTGGCGATCGTGATGTAGGCAGGCGCCGGATCGATCGTCGTGAACGCGCCTTCGCGGATCGTGACACGAACGACATCGACGCGGACGCTGCCGGTGAACCACGGCACGCCAAAAAGCCTGGCCAGTCGATCCGGAACGGCCGGCGAGAGCGAGGCCACTTTCGCCATCGGATCTGCCACCCACGCGCGGTTCGCGAAGTCATGGCCCGACCACCAGTATTTCCTGTAGACCGCGGCTGCTCCCTCGAGCACCCGGCGATGCCCGGGCTCGAGACCGGCCGCCGGCAAATCGGCTTTCGCCGCCAGCAGCACCTTCCGGATTGGACCCATTTCGAACAGCGGATGCAGGTCCGCAATCTCGTCGTCGTAATACTTCACGGCCGTGTCCCAGGCGGCACGCTCGCTGGCGGTGAGGTTTCCCGAGAGCGGTTCGGGCAGGACGCCTGCAGGCGCTGGCTCCGTGGCGGCCGGCCGCCGGGCCCAGGCCTCGGCCCAAAGCACGTTGTGGAGGTTGGTCCAGAAGGGACTGTGGACCGAGAAGGGCGGCTGCTCGAGAACGACATCGCTGACGGGAACGCCCTGCGCGGGAAGCGACGACACCGCGGCGATCGCCGCGACGCCCGCCAGGAGCGTTTTCATGGGCGCATGATAACGCCGCGCGTTACGCCATCGGCACTTCGAGCTCCGGCATCGGACGGCCCATGAACAGGCGATGGCAAGGCTTGGCGATGAGGCGGGCCCATCGCTTCGCATGCGACTGTCGCGCGCTGTCGGTCGAGATTCCGGTGTTGGCGTACATCTGGCGGTAGAGCTTGGAGATGAGCATGAACGCCAGCCGGCCCTTGATCGACGTGACGCACCGGCTTCGCTCCCACACCACCGGCAGGCTGTAGAACCGATCCCACACCTTCTGGGTCCGCGCCATGACCTCCTCGTGCGACATCGTCGGATGCTTCA
>JBLNGH010000273.1:0-10536 GCA_050264575.1 Acidobacteriota bacterium
ATCGACCGAGCGCGGCGGGTGACAAGCCCGCCGAGCGCAGCCCGATCGCGCGGCGGCGCGTACGAAACACCCCGGCGCTTGCACACCCCTTCAGCGATTCGAGCACGCGGGCCCACGCGACCGCGCCGGCGCGGACGAGCGTCGCCTGCGCGCCACGCGCATCGACGATCGTCGAGGGCAGACCGCCGGGCGTCACGCCGCCGTCGACGAGCAACACCATCGGCTCCGACGCCAGATCGTCGAGCAGATCCGCCGACGACGCCGGCGGCTCGCCCGTGCGATTGGCGCTCGTCGCCGTCACCGGTCCGCCGCACGCCTCCGCGAGCGCGCGCGCGACGCGATGATCGGGCACTCGGATCGCCACGGTGGAACGCCCCGCGTGCACCTCCGCCACGAACTGCGCGGGCGCGTCGCAGACGAGCGACAGCGGTCCGGGCCAGAACGCATGCGCGAGGGCCGACATCGCGGGCGACCACACGCCGCCGAGCCGCCGGACCTGCGCCGTCGATGCAGCAACCAGCGGCAGCGCCGCATCCGCCGATCGGCCCTTCAACGCGAACAGCGCGCGCACTGCGGCGGCCGACGTGGGATCGACCGCGAGTCCATAGAAAGTGTCGGTGGGAAACGCGACCACGCGCCCCGCGCGAAGCCAGGCTGCCGCGGCGCGGAGATCATCCGCTGTGCACTCCACCGGATCGACGGTCACGACGGTCATGACCGTCCGATCAGGTGCTTCCGGACAATCCACGCGAGCATGCCCAGTCCGACCGCATCCACGAGAAACACCGCCCGGACGCTGACCGAACCAACTAGCCCGGCGACGACCGGGCTCACCGCGAGGCCCGCCAGGTACGCGGTCGTGAGATAGCCGAACGCCACGCCTCTGGACGCGGGCGACACGGCTTGCGTCGCAGCCGTGTAGACGCACGTGGTCGCGACGCCGAGACCGAGACCGAGAACCGCCGCGGTGAGAAGCAGCACGGCGATCGGCGCGCCGGCGCCGAACACGAACGTGGCGACGGCGGCCATCGCGGCGGCGGCCGGCACGATCTGCGACAGCGGCCAGCGCCGCAACAGCCAGCCGCTCGCCTGGTTGCCGACGGCGCCCAACGCTGCCGTCGTCGTGAAAATCACCCCGGCGAGAAACGGAACGCCGGACGCGCCAATCCCGGCCTCGCGCAGGTAGAGCGGCAGGATCGGTCCAAAACTGCGATCGACGAGCTGCAGGCCGAACACGGTGCCCATGAACAACACGAAATGCCGCACGCGGCGCATGGACTGAAACGACATGTTTGCGGGCAAGTCTGCCGTCTCGGTCACCTGGCGCACCCGCGCGTCGCGAAACCCGAACACGACGAGAACGAGCGCCGCCAGATAGAACGATGCCGACACGAGGAACGAGTTGCGGAGACCCAGCGTCTGCGCGAGCGTGCCGCCGATGACCGGTCCCAGGGCCGGGCCAAGCCGCTGCGCGCTCTGCACCCAGCCGATGGCCGCCGCCATCTGCTCCGGCGGCGCGGATTCAGCCGCCATCGTCATTGCAATCGGACCGTAGCCGGCGAAGAGGCCCTGGACGGCGCGCAGGACGAACACCTGCCAGGGCGCCTGGACGAAGCCCAGCAGACCCATGATGATCACGAAGCTCGCCAGCGACCGCGTGACCATCAACTTGCGTCCGAACCGCTCCGCGACGCGCGCCCAGACCGGCGCCATCACGGCGGTGACCGCCGGCGTCACGCCGAGGCTCACGCCGGACCACATGGCGATGTCGCCCTGATCGCGCACGCCGAGCTGTTCGAAGTAGAGCGGCAGGAACGGCATCACGAGCGTGAAGCCGGTAAAACCGATGAACGTGGCCGCAGTGACCGCCGCCTGATTACGGCGCCACGGAATCTCGGAGGTCATCTAAGGCGCGAACGTAGGGCGGGGCTTGAGCCCCGCCTGTGAGCCGGCCCTGAAGGGCCGGCCTACAGGACCCGGAACGGTTTCAGAACCGGATCCGCAGATCGTCATCCGTGCGGTGCACGTGAATCGTGTCGATGAAGCGAATCTGATGCGGCTCGTTCTGCATGACGATCGAGCTGGTGCGGATGCCGTGGCCGAAGAAGCGCACGCCTTTCATCAGCGCGCCGTCCGTGACGCCGGTCGCGACGAACGTGATCGACTCGCCGGATGCCAGATCGGCCGCCGCGTAGACGCGCTTCATGTCGGTGATGCCCATCGCACGGCACCGCTCTTCGTGCTCGGGCTTCGAGACGACCAGACGCGCGTAGATCTCCCCGCCAAGACACCGCATGGCCGCTGCCGTCAGCACGCCCTCCGGCGCGCCGCCCGTGCCCATCACCGCGTGAACGCCGGATCCTTCGAGCGCCGCCGCAATGCCCGCTGACAGATCGCCGTCGCCGATCAACCGGATCCGGGCCCCCGCGGCGCGGATGTCGGCGATGAGCTTTTCGTGGCGCGGCCGATCGAGCACCATGACGACGAGATCCTCGACCTTGCGCTCGAGCGCCTTGGCGATCGACTTGAGATTCTGTTTCACCGGCCGGTCGAGGCTGACGGTATGGCGCGCCCGGGGGCCGACGACCAGCTTCTCCATGTAGAGATCCGGCGCGTGCAGCAGTCCGCCCTTCGTTGACGCGGCGAGCACCGCGATCGCATTCGGCGCGCCGGTGGCGCAGAGGTTCGTGCCTTCGAGTGGATCGACCGCAATGTCGACCGCGGGCAGACCGTCCTGCCCCCGCGCAGCCTGCCCGACCTTCTCGCCGATGTAGAGCATCGGCGCCTCGTCACGCTCGCCCTCGCCGATGACGATCGTGCCGTCGATCGGCACATCGTCGAGCGTCTTCCGCATCGCTTCGACGGCGGCCTTGTCGGATCCGTGGCGATCGCCCTGCCCCATCGTCTGCGCGCAGGCCACGGCCGCCTGCTCCACGACCTTGAGGAGCTCGAGTGACAAGTCGAACGAGACGTTTCCGGGGATCATCATTGGCCCCCCGCCGGCGGCAGCTCGCAGCGCGTCGGCCGATCGGACCGCAAGCCCAGCGCGTAGTCTGCCTGCATGATCTTGTGGATTTCGCGCGTGCCTTCGTAGATGACCGCGCCCTTGCAGTTGCGATAGAAGCGCCCCACCGGGTACTCGTCCGAGTAGCCGTTGGCGCCGTGAATCTGGACGGCGTCGCCCGCGGCCCGTTCGGAGGCGACGGTCGCAAACCACTTGGCCAGTCCCGTCTCGCGCGTATTGCGGCGGCCGACGTTCTTCAGCCAGCCGGATCGGAGCCACAGCAGGCGCGCCGCCTGATAGTCCGATTCCATCTGCGCGATCATCTCCTTGACGAGCTGATGCTGCGCGATTTCGACGCCGAACGCCCGGCGCTCGCTTGCGTACTTCACGCTCGCATCGCGGCACGCGCGAATCAGTCCGGTCGCGCCGGCGGCCACGGTGAAGCGACCCTGATCGAGGGCGAACATCGCGATCTTGAACCCCTCGCCCGGACGGCCGACGAGGTTCTCGGCCGGCACCTCGACCTCGTCCATCTTGAAGAAGCCGGTATTGCCGGCGAGGATGCCCCACTTGTGCGTCAGCGTGCCGCTCGAAAAGCCCTTGAAGCCGCGCTCGACGATGAAGGCGCTCAGGCCGGAGGTGTCGCGCTGCTTCTTTTTCTCGAGATCCGTCCACGCGAACACGAGGAAGTTGTCGGCGACGTCCGCGAGCGAGATCCACATCTTCTCGCCGGTGAGCAGGTAGCGTTCCCCCTGCTTCACCGCGACCGTCTGAATGCCGCGCACGTCGCTGCCGGCCGAGGGCTCCGTCAGTCCGTACGTCGCGATCTTCTGTCCTTGCGCCTGCGGCACCAGATATCGCTGTTTCTGATCTTCCGTCCCCCAGGTGAGCAGCGTGAGGCAATTCAGTCCGGCATGCACCGACATGATGACGCGCAGCGACGTGTCGACGTACTCGAGCTCTTCGCTCACGACGCCGAGGCTGATGTAGTCCATCCCGGCGCCGCCGTACTGCGTGGGCACGGAGGCGCCAAGCAGACCCAGCTGCGCCATCTGCGGCAGCACGTTGCGATCGAAGCGATGCTCGCGGTCGAGATCGCGGATGCGCGGCGCCACCTCGCGGGCGCCCCAGTCGCGGACGGTTTGTTCCAGGATCCGGTGCTCTTCGGACAGCTCGAAATCAATCATGGTTGTGAGCGGCGGCGCTTCGGGCGCCGCCGGGTCGCGCGCAGCCGAGTGAAGCCCGACGCTTCACGTCGTGCGCGCCGAAATCGTCACGCGCGCCGCAGCTCGACGGGATCGCCCACCGCGACGCCAAGCTGCTCGGCCGCGCTCGCCGCGTGAGCCGCGCATTCGAGGTGATCGGTACTGCCGAACAACGCCCCGATTTCTCCTGGCGCGATGTCCGAGTACGTCGACACCAGGCGCGCGATCGATTGGCCCCGGACCGTCAGCTGCAGGCCGCGGGTCCCGTCGGCCAGCCGCTCGCAGGATCGACGATCGAGATTCGTCACGATGTTGCCGAAGCGATCCACGCGGACCACCGATCCGCGCAGCACGCCCTCCTCGAGCCTGGGCCGGGGCAGATCCAGCATCTGGTAATCGGTGACGAGGCGGCCGAGCGCCTGCAGCTGCGTACCTTTCGCAATCCACGCCGCGGCCGGCGCGAATCGATCCCGTCCCTCGAACGTCCGGCTGACCGTCGGCCGCGCGTACCGGCGCTCCGTCAGCTCGACGACCCGCTTGGGCGGCGTCTCCTGAAAGACCGCCGTCATGACCCCGTTGTCCGGCCCGACGAACCGCCAGTCCCCCGCCTCGGCCGCCAGGCCGCGGCGCGCGCTGCCGACGCCCGGGTCGACAACGGCGAGGAAGATGGTTCCGGCCGGAAAGAACTTGTATGTCGCGGCGAGCTCCAGCGCGGCAAAGGGAATGTCGTGCGCCGGCAGATCGTGCGATACGTCGACGAGAGTGGCCTCCTGACAGATTCCCAGGATGACGCCCTTCATAACGCCGGCATAGTGATCGCGGGCGCCGAAGTCGCTGAGCAGAGCGATGATGGGCCGCATGGCGACCAAGTAGTTTTTCACAGAATCGCGGTTGACGCGCGACTACCGCGCGATTACGGGGAAAACGAGCCTGACTTCCGGCTAGGGCTTACGGAACAGCGTTTCGCGGGTACTGCTCTTCAGGAGGACCGATTCGGCGACCACCAGCCCCTCGAACATGCGGTTGATATCGCGTGTGAGCAACACGTTGCGGCGAACGGCCGTCGCCGGATAGGCCTTCTGGCGGAAGGTCGTCTCCGAGGCGACCGCAAATCGCGTGTAGTGAAGCAAATCCACCGGCGTCGTGCCGAAGAACCCGTACAGGACGCCGCCGGGCCGCAGCAGCGTGGCCAGCCGGTTCGCCAGCGCCTTGCCCGACGCGTTGTCGAGGTAGTCGAACAAATCCCAGCAGAGGACGCCGTCGATCGACTCGTCCGGATGCGTCAGCCGGCCGACGAGCGAGGCCGCCAGTCCGTCGCGGTTCGCTTTGCGGGCGTACTGCTCGACCTCGTTGTAGAGATCTTCGACGTGAATCTTGCACGCGAGGCGGTCGCCGAAGAAGGCGATGTTGGACCCGACCACGGGTCCCAGATCCAGCAGCACGGGGGCCGGTCGCTGCGCCAGCGCGGAGATCACGCGCGGCAGGACCTTGGATGTCGACAGCGCCGCGGCCGGTTCAGGGACGGGCGTCGTCTCGGGCGGGATGTCGCCCTTGCGGGCCCCCCACTTGAACGTTACGGGCAAACGGATCTCCTGGCCGGCAGACGAGATCCGGTGAGCTACCGCACCGGAGTCGGCGTGCCGGCCGAATGCGCCGCCGTTGCCGGTGCCGCCGGCTTGCTCTCGGTCGTCTTGCCGTCTCCGTGCTTCATCTCACCCGGCTTGGCGCCCGCGCGCTGCATGTCGATGCTGCCGCGGAAGTGTGCGCCGTCGGCGATCGCGACGCGCGGCGCCGACAGATCGCCGTCGACCGAGCCATTGTCGCGGATGTCGACGCGCTCGCTGGCGGTCACGTTGCCGTGCACCTCGCCCTGCACGATGATCGATTTCGCGAACACCTGCGCCTTGATCTTGCCGTTCGGCCCGATGGTCAGCACGTTCTGGCGCAGCTCGATCTTGCCTTCGACCTGCCCTTCGATCGTCAGATCCTCGCTGCCGCTCAGCTCACCTTTGATGATGACGCTCTTTCCGATATTCACTACGTCCTTCTCCTGTTGACGTCCCCCCGACTCGGGGCGAGGTGCCGGCGGCGGCGGAGCCGAAGGCACGGGGTTGCTAACGGGTGCTGAAGTCGAACCAGTCGTCGGTTGGGGCGGCCGGACGCCCTCGTCGCGCTTCCACATGTGTTGTTCTCCAAGCCCGAAAAACGCCCTGGAAACCGCTCGACCCAGCGAAGACCGGCGCGGCCAGCTGGGGAGGCGGGCTGCGCCAGTATACCCTCGCAGACCCGCATCCAATAGCGTTTTCGGCACTTCGCGGCCGGATCTGCAGTCCCTCCACCGCGATGCTACGATCAAATCTGCAGGCCTCATGCGCATCTATCTCGATTACAACGCGACGTCGCCGCCGGCTCCGGAAGTGGTCGAAACCGTCAGCCGGCTGATGGCCACCGAATTTGGTAACGCCTCGTCGGTTCACGCGTTCGGACAGCGCGCCAAGGCGGTGCTCGACGAAGCGCGCGGGCAGATCGCCGCGCTGATTGATGCCGATCCGAGCGAGATCGTGCTGACCAGCGGCGGCACGGAGGCTGACAATCTCGCAATTCGGGGCGCCGCCGAAGCGCTGGAGCGGACCCCACGACGCAAAATCGTCACCACGGGCATCGAGCACGAAGCGGTCTTGAACACGGTCAAGGCCCTCGAGCGCCGCGGCTGGACCGCGGCCACTCTGCCGCTCCCGGAAACCGGCGTGCTCACGACCGACGCGCTCCGAGCCGCCCTCGATCGCGACACCGCCGTTGTCTCGGTGATGCATGCGAACAACGAGGTCGGGACTATCCAGCCGGTCGCGCAACTTGCGTCACTCGCGCGCGAGCAGGGCGCGCTCTTCCACACCGACGCGGTCCAGTCCGTCGGCAAGATTCCGGTGTCCGTGAAGCAGCTCGGCGTCGATGCCCTCTCGCTCTCGGGGCACAAGTTCGGCGGCCCGAAGGGTACGGGCGCGCTCTGGATCCGCCGCGGCGTCCGTCTCGTCTCGACGATGACCGGCGGGCGGCAGGAGCGGAATCGCCGCGCCGGCACGGAGAACGTGCCGCTGCTGGCCGGGCTCGGCGTCGCCGCGCAGCTGGCTGCGGCGCACCTCGACCACGCGGCGCGCCGCGTGTCGGCGCTTCGGGATCGACTGGAAGAGCGGATTCTGGCCACGGTCGACGGCACCGCAGTGAACGGCGACCGGTCCGCGCGCGTGCCGAACACGACGAACATCAGCTTCGAGGGTCTCGAAGCCGAGTCGCTGCTCATCGCGCTCGATCTCGAGGGCGTCGCGGTGTCGACGGGATCCGCGTGCTCGTCGGGATCGCTCGAGCCGTCTCATGTGCTGCGGGCGATGGGTCTGCCGTCGTCGCGCGCGCGCAACTCGCTGCGATTCAGTCTCGGCGCCGCCACAACCGAGACGGAGATCGAGTTCGTCGCCGGCATCCTGCCTAACCTTGTCACCAAGCTGCGACGTCTCAGCCGCACGGCCGCGGCCCTCAGATAGCCATGCGCGTCGTCGTGGCGATGTCGGGCGGGGTCGATTCGTCGGTGGCGGCCAGCCTGCTCGCGCGGGCCGGCCACGATGTCATCGGTCTGTCGATGCAGCTCTACGATCAGCGGGAGTCGGCCGATGCCTTCGGATCCTGCTGCAGTCTCGATGACTTGTACGACGCGCGGCGCGTCGCGTCGGCCATCGGCATTCCTCACTACATCGTGAACTTCGAGGAGCGCTTCCAGGCGAGTGTCGTGCGGAATTTCGTGTCCGAGTATGCGTCCGGACGAACCCCGATCCCCTGTGTCCACTGCAACGCCGACCTCAAGTTCGCGACGCTCGTCGAGCGCGCCGACGCCTTCGACGCGGCGTCCGTGGCCACCGGACACTACGCCCGCGTCGTCTTCGACGAGCCGACAGGCCGGTACCGGCTGCTGCGGAGCGTCGATCGCGACAAGGACCAGACGTACTTCCTGTTCTCGCTGACGCAGGCGCAGCTCGCCCGTGCGATATTTCCCGTCGGCCATCTGACCAAGCACGAAGTGCGAGCGCACGCGCGTGAGCACGGGCTCGCCGTCGCCGCCAAGCCCGACAGCCACGAGATTTGCTTCGTCCCAGACGGCGATGCGGCCGGGTTCGTCGAGCGCAACCTGGACAGCCGCCCGCGCCAGGCGGAAGTCGTCGACACACGCGGACGCGTGCTGGGTACGCATCGCGGCGTGCACGGCCTCACAATCGGACAGCGCAAGGGATTGGGACTCTCGGCGGGAGTCCCGCTGTACGTCCTTCGCCTCGATCCAGACGCCGCGCAGGTGGTCGTCGGTCCGCGTGAGGAGTTGGAACAGCTGACTCTCACGGCTTCGAGCGTCAACTGGATCGCCGGCGCGCCGCCGGACGAACCGCGGCGCGTCACCGCCCGCATTCGCCACCGGCACGCCGACGCGCCCGCCACGGTCACGCCAGACACCGGCGACCGGGCGCACGTGCAGTTCGACACGCCGCAGCTCGCCATCACGCCCGGCCAGGCCGTCGTCTTCTACGACGCCGACGAGGTCATCGGAGGCGGGTGGATTGAATAGAAAAGCGTTGCAAGAAATCTGAACTACGGTGTTGGAGCTCGGGGGTCTGACCCCGGTCTGACCCCACCACGGCCGCTCCACCGAAGTCGAAACCGCTCTAATGAGCTTCGTGCTCTAGGTAGCGTTGGGCGTCGAGCGCGGCCATGCATCCGGAGCCGGCGGCCGTAATCGCCTGGCGGTAGACGTGGTCCTGAACGTCGCCGCAGGCGAAGACGCCGGCGACATTCGTGCGCGTGCCGTCGCGGGTCATCAGGAACCCGTTCCCGTCCATCTCGAGCTGCCCTTTGAAAAGCCCGGTGTTCGGAACGTGTCCGATGGCCACGAAGAGCCCTTCGACCGCGAGCTGCTTCGTGGCTCCGCTGACGTGATTGCGGAGGGTGAGACTCGACAGCACGCCCTTTCCCGGATCGAGGATTTCGTCTACCTCGGTATTCCACTCGAACGAGATCTTCGGGTTGGCGAAGGCCTTGTCCTGCATGATCTTCGACGCGCGAAGCGTGTCGCGGCGATGAATGACGGTCACGTGCGACGCGAAGCGGGTCAGGAAAATCGCTTCTTCCATCGCCGAGTCGCCGCCGCCGACGACGGCGATCGGCTTGCCGCGGAAGAAAAACCCGTCGCAGGTCGCGCACGTGGAGACGCCGTGGCCCAAGAGCGCGCGCTCTGCGGGAAGCCCGAGCAGCTTGGCTGAGGCCCCCGTCGCGATGATCACGGTGCGCCCTTCGTAGGTCTTGTCCTCGGTCGTGACCGTGAACGGCAGCCGCGTCAGGTCGACGGCGGTGACGTTCCCGCGGCGCATCTCGGCGCCGAACCGCTGGGCCTGGTCGCGCATCGCCGCCATGAGGTCCGGCCCCATGATCCCTTCAGGAAACCCAGGGAAGTTCTCGACCGCCGTGGTCAGCATGAGCTGACCGCCGGCCTCCAGCCCTTCGATCATCAACGGCTTGAGATTGGCCCGCGCCGCGTACAGCGCCGCCGTGAGACCGGCCGGCCCCGATCCAATGACGATGACACTGTGAGGCACAACAGAAATTGTGATGTGGTGATGTCGTGATCTGGTGATTTGAGAGCTTTCAAATCACCACATCACCACGTCACCACATCATAGTTTGTTAGAGGTGCCGGTCGACCATTTGCTTCAACGTCGTCTTGTCGACGAGACCGACGATCTGATCGACGATCTGCCCGCCCTTGAAGAGCATGACCGTGGGGATCCCGCGCACCATGTACCGCATCGTGATGCTGGGATTGTCGTCGACGTTGAGCTTTCCGACACTGACCTTGCCGACGTAGTCGCCGGCCAGAGCATTGATCGCGGGTTCCATCGCCCGGCACGGGCCGCACCATTCCGCCCAGAAATCAACCAGCACAGGCGTTTCCGCCTTGAGCACGCCGGTGTCGAAGTTGCCGTCGGTAAAGGTCTGAATGTGCTCGGAAGCCATCGCTCGGTCTCTGCTCCTTAAAGGGCCGCGCTTTCGAGCCGGGCCCGTCTGTACACTTTGACATATTCCCTGGCCGGAATTCTCCATGAGTGGTCTTCAGTCATTCCTTGACGGATGAGCTGCCGCCACGTCTCGCGGTCATGGTAGAGACGAACAGCCTGCCGGACCGTCCGCACGAGCGCTTCGGGCGATGCGTCATGGAATTTGAACCCGTTGGCGTGGCGCGCGCGTCCGGTATACGGCTGAATCGTGTCGTCCAGTCCGCCGACCGCGTGGACGATC
>JBLNGH010000274.1:0-5600 GCA_050264575.1 Acidobacteriota bacterium
GCCGTTTACGATTCTCAAATTCCGCTCGATGCGTGAGGGCGGCGTCACTCGCGTCGGACGGCTGCTTCGCGCGACCGGCCTCGACGAAATCCCGCAGTTCCTCAACATCCTCCGCGGCGACATGAGCGCGGTCGGGCCGCGCCCGCTCACGGACGCCGACGTGCAGCGTCTCGGCTGGACGTCGGCCGCGTACGACTTCAGATGGGACACGAAGCCCGGGTTGACCGGCCTCGCTCAGATCGTCGGCGCGAAAACGGCTGATGACGCGCTGGAGCTGGATCGCATGTACGTCGCGCGCTGGAGGCCGCTCCTCGACTGTCAGTTGATCGCCTTGTCGTTTGCGGTCAACGCGCTCGGCAAGGCCCGCGTGCAGCGGCTGCTAAAGCGTTCGGCACTTGCGGGCGCGGACCATGGCGGTTTCGGCGCTCAACAATCGTGATTCCATTTAAGATCCTTCGTGCCCTTCGTGCTGAACGCTCTTCGAACTTGGCAGACGTAGTTCTGATGCCCACACGTCCACTCTCGGTCACGCTCATCGCATGGCTCTTTGTCGCCATCGGAGTCGCCACCGCCGTTGGCGGACTGTTCCCAATTGCTGCCGCGGGCTGGCAAGGGACCGGAGAGTTCCAGGAGCGGCTCGCCGAACTGACTCCGATGGTGCTTTCCGCGCTGCTCGCGCTCGCAGGCGGCGTCTGGATGCTTCGCGGCCGGGATCTCGGACGCTGGCTCGCCGCCATCTGGATGGGAGCGCATATCGTTCTGAGCATGCTCCATTCAGTGTCGCGGACCGTCGCCCACGCGCTGCTGTTCGCCCTCATCGCGTTTGTGCTGTTCCGGCCGGCAGCATCCGCTTACTTCCGCGCCGCAAGACGATGAACGGCTCTTGACCTGAGCCAGTGGCTAGCGCGCGGCCGCTTTCTGAAATCGCTTGTCCAGCAGGTCGAGGTACCACGTCCACCCGTCCCTGTGCCCCCGTCCCATCTCATCATCGGGAATATTGGCGTGGTGAAGCGTCACTTCGGTGCCGCCGTCCTTCGGTACCAGCGTGATGGTCACCACGCTTTCCAGGCCCCGCGTCGCTTCCGAGACCCACGTGTGCTCGATCGCGCGGCCGCGCTCCAGCCGGATGAAGCGGCCGTAGTGCGGCCAGGATCGGTTTTCGTGCCTGACCGAATGGTAGAAGAGACCGTCGACCGCGAGATTGACGATGGCTCGCTCGACGCCGAACCAGATGCTGCCAGGAATCCTGGCGTCGAGCCACACGTCGTAGACCTCGCCGGGCGGGCCGGGAATCACGCGTGAGACCGTGAGGTCGAACGTTTTCACTTGATCGGTCTTCATTTGCCTGGTCCTTTCTGCGCAAAGTACGCCTCGAGCCGATCGAGACGCTCGTTCCAGAACCGTTCGTACCGCGACGTCCAGCGGACGACCTGCCGCAGCGGCCGCGCGTCGAGGCTGAGCGTGTGCTCGCGTCCCCGGCGCTCGCGACGCACGAGGCCGGCGCGCTCGAGCGTCTGCACGTGCTTCGAGACGGCCGCCAGCGACATCGCGAACGGCTCCGCGATGTCGGTGACACGGGCGTCTCCGCGCGCGAGACGGCTGAGGATGGCGCGCCGCGTCGGATCGGCAATGGCGGCGAACACGTGGTCGAGCGTGGGTTCTATATTCAACCTACAGGTTGAATATCATGTCGCGGCACTGCGAGTCAACCCGGCGGGCGATCTTCCGGTAAGATTGGCGCCGATCCCGCAACACGTCAGCGCTCCCCTGCGACGTCACATATCAAGCACGGCTGTCGGGAACAGGAGAGCTGTCATGGCAGTCATCGATCACCTCTGGTTCGCGGCGCTCACGCGGAATATCGAGGACGCCGGCACGGACAATCTGCTCAACCTGACCATCAACCTCGACGGCGGCGATGTCGTCGACTCGAACGTCGCGTGGATGCTCGATCAGGGGGAGGCGTATTTTCTCGGCAACGCGAGCTTTGCGCCGTTCGATACGGCCGCGCTCACGAACTCGTCGATTCGGCTGGGGATCAGAGGAGACGACGCCTGGGCGCCGGAGCACGTGTTCATCTTCGGCCACGCGCCGCGGACGCTGCTGCCGCTCGCGATTGAAACCGAACTGGACACCACGCTCAGCGCCGACGCCGATGAGGGGCACCTCTCGATGCCGCTCAGACTCGTCACCGCGGGGAACTCGACGACGACGCTTCGACGCGTACTGCTGCTGGTTGACACCAGCTCCGAGAACGACGCCGACACCGACAGTCAAATCCAGCTGCAGATCACGGCAGGCGGCGCGAATGTGCTTCAGCAGATCGTCCCCGACACGCCGCAAAGCGATCAGGAACGATGGCGCGCCAATTGGTATTTCCTGGACGCGGCGGCCCCCTTTACGCGGGGCGACGTGCTGGCCAACGGCGGCATCACGCTGAGCATCCTCGGCGACGACGCGTGGCTGCCTGAGAGTGTGCTGGTCTTCGGCCTCGACACGGTCAGCGGCCGTCCGACGACGATCGTGCCACTCGTCTCGATTCTTGCCTGGGATCTCGGGTGGCTGAGCACCGATCACACCGAAGGCAAGCCGTCGATTCCGCTTCCCGTGTCGTAAGTTAATAGGCCCCAGATGATCTCCAGACGCGACTTCCTTCATCGCGCGTCGGAATTGACTGCCGGCCTGTCGATTTCCGGATGGGAACGCGTCGGCCGGCCGGTCGCGCCAGCTCTGCAAGCGTCACCGTCCGCAACATTCCTGGATCTCCTCCGCCCGCCGGATTCCGTCAGCGTCCAGACGACGAGCACAGCGGAGCGCCTGCTGCGACTGGCAGGACAGAATCGATGGGAAGACGGCGGGACGGCAGTCACGACGTCACTCAATGACGAGGCGCTGCGGATCCAGTTGTCCTCGCCCTCCTCGGCCGTGAGACGGCTCCGCTTTCGCTGGCGCGGGCGAATGGACGGTATCCAGTTGTTGATGGGCGACGCGTGGGAACGCGGGTACGGCGATTTCGAATGGCGCGGATTCGTTCCTGACCGCGTGATGCCTTGGTACTTCGCCGCGTTCGATGGGCGGGTCACGCATGCGTACGGCGTGCGCGTGAGCGCCAGGGCTTTCTGCTTCTGGCAGGCGGATCCGCAAGGCATCAGCCTGCTGGCCGATGTGAGGAGTGGCGGAGCCGGAGTCGAGCTCGGCAGCCGCACGCTGACGGTGGGCGAGATCGTCTGTCGTCGGGGACATGCGGACGAATCCGCCTTCTCGGCGCTTCACGCATTCTGCAGGCAGATGTGCCCGCACCCGCGCCTTCCGGCAAATCCTGTCTACGGCAGCAACGATTGGTACTGGGCCTACGGCAAGAACAGCGCAGAAACCGTCCTGACCGATGCGCGCCATATCGTCGATCTGTCACCCGCGGAGTCAAACCGGCCGTTTGCCGTGATCGACGATGGCTGGCAGCCCGAGCGTGGGCCGCAACGGTCGGGCGTCGGAACATGGGACCGAGGCAACGACAAGTTTCCAGACATGCCCGGACTCGCCGGCGGGATTCGGCGGATCGGCGCCCGTCCCGGAATCTGGATCCGTCCGCTGCTGGCGCCGGCTGACGCGCCAGACGCCTGGCGGCTGCCGCGGAACCGGGCGATTCTCGATCCCACCGTGGCTGAGGTTCGCCGCAAGGTCGCTGGCGACATCACTCGTCTGCGCCAGTGGGGCTACGAGTTGATCAAGCACGACTACACGACGTTCGATCTGTTCGGACGCTGGGGATCGGCGATGGGCGACATGCTGACAACCGACGGGTGGACATTCGCGACCGGCCCGGCGCGGACGACCGCCGAGGTCATCGACGAGTTGTACCAGACCATCCGGTCCGCCGCAGCCGACACGCTGGTGATCGGCTGCAACACGGTCAGTCATCTGTCGGCCGGCGTGTTCGACATCTGCCGGATTGGTGATGACACCAGTGGACGCGAGTGGGCCAGGACAAGAAAAATGGGCGTGAACACGCTCGCGTTCCGGGGGGCGCAGCACGACGCGTTCTATGTGGCCGACGCGGACTGCGTCGGGGTCACGGCGGCAATCCCATGGGCCCTCAACCGGCGGTGGCTCGATCTGCTCGCCCGGAGCGGCACGATGCTCTTTGTCTCACTGGCGCCTGATGCGCTCGGAGAGGCGGAGCGTCGCGATCTGCGCGCAGCGCTGGCGCTCGCAGCGCGACGGCAACCGCTTGGCGAGCCGCTCGATTGGCAACGCACGGCCTGGCCCAGCCGATGGCGTTTGATCGGCCGTGAAGTGACGTACGACTGGATGGATGCGTGATGGGCGACGATGTATCGACCGGCATCGTCTGAAGGGACGGATCATGGCTGTCAGCCGGCGTGAGTTCATCGCGGCCTCCGGGGCGTTCATCGGCGCGTCATTCGTTGGCGTGACGCCGTCGGACCAGGTCCGGCAGCCGTCCCTGTCACCCGCCGAAACCGACGCGCTCTTCAATCGGAGCGTCGTGATCGACGCGCTCTCGGCCGACGAGGAGTGGCAGGATCCAGAGCCGATCTTCGCGGCCTACAAGACCGCCGGCGTGGCCGCGATCCACACGAGCCTGGCCAACCGGGATCTCGCGGTGGCCAAGCGCGACCTGACCACCTGGCAGACCCGTTTCGACCGCTATCCCGACCGGCTGATGAAAATCACGCGCGCCGCGGATTTCGCCGCCGCGCGCCAGGCCGGCCGCGTCGGTGTGCTGCTCGGCTTCCAGAATGCGACGATCGTCGAGAGCGACGTGCGCAACCTCGACGTGCTGCACGGCGCCGGGACGCGCTGCATTCAGCTCACGTACAACTCGCGGAATCTGCTCGGCGACGGCTGCACGGAACGAACGAATGCCGGTCTCTCGGATTTCGGTGTGTCGGTCGTCGAGCGAATGAACCAACTCGGGATCGTCGTGGACCTGTCGCACTGCGGCGACGCCACGAGCCGCGACGGCATCGAGGTGAGCAAGCGGCCGCCGGCCTTCACGCACACGATGTGCAAGACGATCTACGACCACGTTCGCGCGAAATCGGACGCCCTGCTGAAAGCGATGTCGGACAAGGGAGGCGTCACGGGGATCGCGACGCTCGGCTATTTCATCGGACCGACGCCGGACACGTCGCTCGACGATTATCTGCGGCACGTCGATCACGCCGTGAAGGTCGCCGGCATCGATCACGTCGGACTCGCGTCCGACTACTCGATTCGCGGGATCGAGGCCATCCACACGCGCGAAAGCTGGTACGTCCCGCGGCTGACGAGTTTCAAGCCCGTGTATCGCGTCCGCTGGCCGCCGTGGATCAAAGAGCTCGATCCGCCGGAGCGCTTCCGCAACATCGCGCGCGGCCTTGCCCGGCGCGGCTATCGCAGCGCCGAGATCGAGAAGCTGCTCGGGGCCAACTGGCTTCGGTACTTCAGCGATGTGCTGGGTTAGCTACAGTGCCAAAAGCTGACATGAAGGACATGAAGAGCATGAAGGCATGTAGCTTCACCTGGACCGATATGAAATTGAGAGCGTGTTCTGGCACAGTGAGCGAGCGTCGCTTGGCGGCGAAGCCGCCGCGGCCTTC
>JBLNGH010000275.1:0-15560 GCA_050264575.1 Acidobacteriota bacterium
GGGGTTCCTTGTTCCGGGGTTCGCTGGATCTGGACAACTCCGGAACCCCGGAACTTCGGAACCTCGTAACCGACACGTTCTTGTTACAACAGGTTCTTGTTACATGACTGGTGTCCGAGCATCGCGGAGCCGACACAGTGGCTAGATGGTCCGGTCCTCCTTCGTGCGCGACGATCGCCGGCAGGCTCACGACCGGCGCCGGCAGGCTCGCACCGCGCGAGGTCGCATGACGACGCCGGTTGTGCCAGCCGACGGTCAGTCGCAACCGCGGGTGCGTCCGCCGACGCACGCGGGCGGTGTCGTCGTCCGCCGGGATGGACCGGCGCTTCGTTACCTCGTCGTGACAGCCAAGACCGAATCGCGGGCGTGGGTGCTCCCCAAGGGGCGCATCGAAGAGGGCGAATCACCCTCTCAGGCTGCGCATCGTGAAGTGCTCGAAGAAGCCGGCGTCGACGCCACCGTGCGCGATCCGCTCGACGTCATCGACTTCATCGGACGCAAGGGTCCCGTGCGAGCGCAGTACTTCCTGATGGAGTTCGTCAGCGACGGAGTGCCCTGCGAAGATCGCCGGCAAGCGTGGCTCGAGCTCGCCGACGCACTCGAGGCTCTTCCCTATCCTGGCGCGCAAGAGTTGGTCCTGAAAGCCGACGCGCTGGCGAAGAAATAAGTCGGCAGATAAGAGCTCTGTCGGTTCCGGAGTTCCGGGGTTCCGAGGTTCCGGGGTTCTGAGGTTCCGGGGTTCTGAGGTTCTGGGGTTCTGAGGTTCCGGGGTTCTGAGGTTCAGGGTTCTGAGGTTCAGGGGTTCTGAGGTTCAGGGCGCAGATTCTGCGATCTCTTGCAGCAACACCATTTGAGTTTTCTTCATCGAACGCTTCCGCCACACGTCGTACAACACGAAATTTGACGCGCTCGGTTGGCACTGGATCTGCGTTGTCTGCGCGACATGCGTGACCACACTGACCTCGATGCATGGAAGCTGTGCGATGAATTGCGCGAGCGCGTCCAGGAAATAACGGCCAGGCCGACGTTCCGCGATCTGAAACTCAAAGAGCAACTCGATGAGGCGGTCGATTCTCCCTGTCCGAATGTGGGTGAAGGATTCTCGCGGTATTACCCTCGTGACAATGCACGATTCGTCAGAATCGCCAAAGGTTCGGTCACTGAAGTGATCGAGCACATGGGCAAGGTCCGCCGCAAGGGTTACGCCACTGGACAGGAGTGCGACGAAATCTGTTTGCTGGGCAGACGAGCTCGCGGCGCATTGAACGGTTACATCCGTTACCTCGAGACAACAGACGAGCCAACGCCGCCAAGCGCCAGGCGGAAACGCCGAAAGAAAAAGTAGAAGCTGCCGGTGAGAACCCCGGAACCCGAGAACCGGAACCCGAGAACCTCGGAACCCGAGAACCTCGGAACCTCAAGAACCTCGGAACCTCAAGAACCTCGGAACTCCGGAACCCCGGAACCCCGGAACCGACAGGGTTTTTGTTCTGACCCTCCCGTAAACTAGAGGGGTGAGACGCCTCGCTCTCCTGATGATTCTCGCCGCCGGGTGCGGTCCCGCGACCCCGCCCGCGGTTACAAGCACAGACAGTGCGAAATCGGCTCCTGCGGCGACGCCGGCGGGCAGTCAACCCGCCGGGGCCGGACAAACGCAACCGTCCCCCGCCACTGACCAGACGGTCCAGGGGATGCAGCAGGTCGCGCAGGGGTTGCGGCAGCTTTCACAGAGCCAGGCCACCCCGGTCGATTTCGAGATGCTGAAAACGCTGCTGCCCGAAATCAACGGCTGGACGAAAGGGCGGCCCCGCGGCGAGCAGGTGAACATGCCGTTCGCCATCTCGAACGCGACGGTCCATTACACGAACAACGAGAGCACGATGGACGTGACGATCACCGACAGTGCGCTCAATCAGCTCATCTTTGCCCCGTTTTCGGTCTTCATGACCTCAGGCTACGAAGAGCGATCGGACGACGGCTACAGGAAGGCGATGACCATCGCGGGTGCGCCGGGATTCGAGGAATGGAAAAAAGAAGACGGACACGGCGAGGTGACCATCGTCGTCAACAATCGGTATCTCGTGCAGGCGACCGGCCATCGCGTGGCGAGCATTGATCCCATCCGCAAGGCGATCGAAGCCGTGGATGTGAAGAAACTGAAATAGGGGTCAGCCGGGCCCCATGCCGCTTCTCCTCACAGAACGCGACGTTCGTGCCGTCCTCCCGATGCCCGATTTGATCGAGGCGATGGGAGGCGCGCTCTCGGCATATTCCGCCAGGCGAGTCGTGCAGCCGGTCCGAACCGTGCTCGAAGTCGGATCCGATTCAGGACTCTTCGCCGTCATGCCCGCCGCGCTCGACGATCCTCCGGTCGCCGGCGCGAAGCTGGTCACGGTCTACAACCGCAATCATGAGCGGGGACTGCCCTCGCACCTGGCGAGCATCGTGGTGCTCGATCATGCGACGGGCGCACTGGTCGCGCTGATGGACGGCCGCTACATCACGGAGGTGCGCACGGCGGCCGTCTCCGCGGTCTCCGTCAAGCTCCTGGCGCGTCCGAATGCGGCATCACTCGCGATCATCGGCAGCGGCGTCCAGGCGCGGAGTCATCTCGAAGCGATTCGACACGTGCGCCAGCTGTCGGAGGTGCGCGTCTGGAGTCCAACCGCGCGGCATCGCGACGCGTTCGCCGCCGACATGAGCGCGGCGATGGGGCTGCCGGTTCGCGCGGCGGCATCGGCGGCCGAGGCGGCGCGCGGCGCCGATCTCATCGTGCTAGCGACGGCCTCGGCGACGCCGGTGCTCGACGACGAGGCGGTTGCGGCGGGTGCGCATATCTGCGGCGTCGGCGCCTGCCGGCCGGATCAGCGCGAGATGCCGACCGCGGTCATCGCGCGCGCGCGGGTCTTCGTGGACTCGCGGGCCGCCGCGCTCAAAGAGGCCGGCGACCTCCTGCTGCCGATGAAGGAGCGCGCCATCGACGAGCGGCATATCGCCGGCGAGCTGGGGGAGCTCGCGCTCGGCCGGATTCCGGGCCGTCAGGCGGACTCGGACGTCACGATCTTCAAGTCGCTCGGCATGGCCGTCGAGGACGTCGTGACCGCCAGACTCGTCGTCGAGCGCGCCCGCGCGGCTGGACTGGGTTACTCGTTCGAGCTGACGTGATGAGTCGATCGATGCGCGCGTGCCTGGCGGTGATGATCCTCGTCGTCTCCGCCACGCTGCGCGCGTCCCCTTTTCCGCCGGCTGACCCGCGCCAACCACCTGCTACCGCCCTTTCCTCGATCAGCGACCAGGCGTTTCGCGCGGCGTACAACCTCGATCACGACGAGGCGTTGATGTACGCGCGGCGCGCCGTGGCGCTCGCGCCGAACGAGTCGGAAGCGCATCGCACGCTCGCCGCGGTTCTCTGGCTCAACCTGCTTTATCGCCGCGGCGCCGTTTCAGTGGACTTCTACCTGGGAAGCGTGGCCCGGCAGCGGACAGCGCCGAAGCTCACTCCGGAGGACGTCGCCGAATTCAAAACCGAGCTCACCAAGACGATCGAGCTGGCCGAGGCGAGGCTCGCGCAGCGGCCCAAGGACCTGCAGGCTCGCTTCGACGTCGGCGCCGCGTATGCGCTGCAGGCGTCCTACACCGCCTCCATTGAAGGCAGCATGACCGCGGCGTTCCGCTCGGCCCGGCGCGCTTATGATGCGCAGGAAGAGGTGCTCAGCAGCGATCCGTCACGGACCGACGCCGCCCTGGTGGTTGGTCTCTATCGCTACCTCGTGTCGGTGCTGGCGCTGCCAACGCGGGTCCTGGCGTATGTCGCCGGCTTTGGCGGCGGAAAGGAGCGCGGCATCAGCATGCTCGAGGACGCGACGCGTGTTCCCAGCACGCGCGCGGACGCCCAGACCGCATTGATGCTGATCTACAGCCGCGAAGGACGTCACATCGAAGTCATCAACCTGGCGCGCGAGCTTCGAACGGAGTTCCCGCGAAACCGTCTCTTTCTATTAGAAGAAGGCGCGGCCGCCATCCGCGCCGGGCGTGCCGCCGATGCCGAGGCGGTCCTCACGCGCGGGCTGGCGGAATTCGACAAGGATCCACGGCCAAAAGTGCCCGGCGAACGCGCGTACTGGCTGTACAAGCGCGGGATGGCGCGTGTCATTCTGCGGCGGATCGAGCCCGCGCGATCCGATCTGCACGCGGCACAAGGCACGATGGCGATGACCTGGATCTCCGGCCGGATTCACCTCGAACTGGGAAAGACCGCCGATCTGCTGGGCCGGCGCGAGGAAGCCGTTTCTGAATACCGCGCCGCCAGGAGCATTTGCGACTCGGTGGACGATGGCGCGTGTGCCGCCGAAGCGTCGAGGCTGGAGCGCCGGCCGTACGGAAAATAGGCCCGGACAATGTCATCGCGCCGAACCTGGATCTGGATCGTCGTCATCGTCCTCGGCCTGTGCGTCACCGCGATGATGGCCGTCGCCGGCGCCGGGATCTATTTCGTGTCGAACCACATCGACCTCAAATCCACCAACGTGAGCGACGCCGGACGGACGTTCGACGAAGTGCGGGCCACGTTCAAGGAACAGAAGCCACTGTTCGAGATTGACTCGTTCGAGCGGGCGAAGGCCGTGCGGCCGCTCTCGGAGATTCCGACCTCAGCGGTCAAGCCGAAGGATCTGTGGATTCAGGCATGGGACGCGGACAAGGAACGGCTGGTGAAAGTGTCGGTCCCGTTCTGGCTGCTCCGCCTCGGCAAACGCAAGATGGACTTCGCGAACGGCGGCGAGAGCTTTGATCTCGATCGGCTCAACATCGACGTCAACGAGCTCGAGCGGATCGGTCCGACGATCGTGTTCGACTTCCGCGCACCGAGCGGAGATCGTGTCCTCCTGTGGACTCAGTGAGTGTCCTAAGACCTCGGGTTTCGTTTTTCGTGATCGCCAAAAAAACGAAACCCGAGGTCTTGGCCCGCCTCTTGCACTGATCGGGTGCAGCCAGTGCAGGCAGGAGGTCCGTATGTTTGTTCGTTCCGTTGCTTTGGTGTCCGCGCTCACACTCGGCGCGCCAGCCATGCTCCACGCCCGAGAGCAATGGGGGGCGTACGGCAACCAGCAAGCGTACAGCGAGGGCTATCAGCGCGGCCTGCGAGCCGGCGAAGACGACGTCCGGCGCGGCGACTCCTTCAACTACACCGATGAATCCGACTTCCGTCGCGGCGATGTGGGCTATCGACGGGAGTACGGCAGTCTCGACGTGTACCGCAACCAATTCCGGCGCGGATTCGAGACCGGTTATCGCGAGGGCTACGATCGCTACAACAATCGCTATGGGAACGATCGGCGAAACGGGCCGCCGCCCTGGGCCAACGGCCGCGCGAACGGTCGTGCGGGCCGCTATGGTGATCCCCGCTCTGGTGATCCCCGCTACGGTGACCCGTACGGCAACGTCGGGTACAACTACGCGTTCCAGAACGGGTACACCGACGGGTACGATCGCGGGCTCGACGACGGCCGCGGCCGGCGTCGCGACGATCCGTTCGCGGAAAGCCGCTATCGCAGCGCCGATCGCGGCTACAAGAACGAGTACGGATCGAAAGAGACGTACAAGCTGAACTATCGCGAAGCGTTCAGGCAGGGCTACGAGCGCGGCTACACCGACGGCCGGCGCAACACGAGCAGCTCGACCAGACCCTGGTGGCCCTTCTAAAAATTGGTGATGTGGTGATGTGGTGATAGGTGATTTGACAAGCGCTCGTCAATTCACCACATCACCACATCACCACATCACAGATTCTCAGGCGTGCTCCAGCCCGAAAAATCGCTTCATCCGCTCCGTGATCGTGGCGGCTCGCGCTGACTCCGCCGGCCCGAGAGACACGTGGCTCTCGTTCAGCTGGCGGCGGCGCGACGCCGCCGCTTCCGCCAGGCGATCGACGACGTCAGGATTGCTTCTCACGTAGGCGCTGAACATGTCGCCGCCGATCTCGAGGACGGTGCAATCGCCGCGGGCGACGACCGTTGCCGTGCGCGGATCGCCGGTGAGGAGCGACATCTCACCGAAATAGCCGCCGGCTTCGGTCATCGCCACCTCGCGGCGGTTGGCGCCGACCGTCACCGCGACCTTGCCCCGGCAGACGACGAACATCGACGCGCCGGGATCGCCCTCACGCACGATGACTTCGCCGTCGGCGAAGACCTGCTCCGCCGCGGCCATCGCGAGCGCGTGGAGCCCGTCCTCGGGCAGGCCGGCAAAGACCGGCACGGCCGAAATCGTCCGCTGGAACTGCGCTCGCCGGGCCGGCATGTCGACCGGCCGCTCCGGGCGTGGATACCCCATGTCGATGCCGCGACGGCGCAGCTCGTAATACGCGAGCGTCCTCACTTCGTCCCGCGCCTCGTCGTCATGGCTGAGATCGTCGACCCAGAAGCGGACCCGGTACGTGACGGTCAACTTCGAAAAGTCCGCGACGAGCACGTCGCCGGCCGGTGACTGCCGCACGAGTCGAGCCTGGCCGATCGCGGTGAGGAGCGCGCGCCGCACTTCGTTCGGCGCCGCGTCGTACGTGACGCCGACATCCACCTGGAGACGCGTCGGCGCCACCGGCTGCGAGTAGTTGTTGATCGCTTCGCGCGCCACCAGGTTGTTCGGCACGATGACGAGGTTGCCGGCGCTCGTGCGGATCTTCGTGGCGCGCCACGTGACCTCGACGACCATGCCTTCGAACGAGCCGACCGAGATCCAATGGCCGACGTGGAATGGCTTTTCGATCTGAAGCGCGATCCCGGCAAAGGCGTTGCCCAGAGTTTCGTGCAGGGCAAAGCCGAGAATCGCCGCGACGATCGCCGATCCGGCCAGGAAGTCGAGACTCGAGATGCGGAACGCAATGACCGCGGCGACGACGACCAGCGCCGTGGCGATGGCGTCCTGGACGATCGCCGGCGCCCGCTCGGCGACGCCGTCTCTCGACCAGGGATTGAAGAGCAGCGTGACGAAGACCCTGATTGCGGCGAACGCGATGAGAAGCGCTTCGACCTTCCACCCGTGCGTCTGCAGGATCGCCACGTCGGGCAGCAGGACGATCGCCGCGTGGAGGACGGCACTGGCCGCCAGGACCGCCGTCGCAAACAGCAGCTGCCGGCGAATCAGCCGGTTGCGGACGACGAGCATCAGCGCGACGGACACGGCCGCGAGCGCCAGCGTCCAGATGAGGTGCGCCGTCGGATGGGCTGCGGCCACGAACGTCAGCCGGTAATGCCTTTTCGGAACTCGGCGATTTCCGCCGCCGTCACCGTGACGACCACGGCCGACTTGTTCGGCCCGCCTTTCGCGTCACGATCCGGATTGACCCCGCGCGATCCCGCCGAGGCGACGGTCTGCGAGCTCGACTTCTCCCGGCCCAGCGGATTCAGTCCGCCCAGTCCGAACTTGCCGGAGCCGGTGGGCTTGATCTCCGCCGGTTTGACGGCAGCCGCCGGCGAGGGCGGCGCGACCTGCTCGAGCTGATCGACCGGCACTGGTGTGAACCGAATCGACTCCGTGTACCGCGCCGCCACGATCGACGAGGCGGTCAGCTTCTGCGAGGTGATGTACTTGCTCAGATCGTCGAGGCGGGCCTTCATCTCGGGGTGCGAGGCGAAGATCCCGCTTCGATCCTTGAGCCCTTTGTTGCGCTCGGCGAGTCGCGTGAGGAAAGCGCCCAACCCGGCGGCCGAGTATCCAGCCTTGTCGGCCAGGCCCAGGCCGACCTTGTCGGCGTCGTTCTCGTCGCTGCGATCGTATTTGTTCTCGAGCGTGAACTCGTACCCCATGTTGATCGCCTGCTCCAGAAGCGCGCTGCGTGTCGCCGCCCCGGCCCCCTCGGCGCCGATCTTGCTCTTCTTGATCGCGTTGATCGTGTGCTTCTGCGTCACGTGGCCGATTTCGTGGCCGAGCACGTCGGCGAGCTCCGCCTCGTTCTGAATGAGCGCCAGGGCGCCGCGCGTGACGTGCACGAACCCGCCGGGCCCGGCAAACGCGTTGACGCCGTCGGTGTCGAGCACGACGAACGTCCACTGCAACGCCGGCCGGCTGCTCGACGAGGCGAGCACCGATCCGACGAGCGTGACGTACTTGTGCACGGCCGGATCCTGGACGACGCCGTACTTCTCCCGGAGGCGGGCGCTGATTTCGGCGCCGAGCTGGCGCTCTTCGGCATCGGTGAAGGTGAAGTCCTCCGCCTTGTTCATCGCCCGCTGAATCTGGCCGAATTGATCGGCGGCCGGCAGTCCCAGCAGAAGCACGGCAAGCATGATGGTTTTCGGCATGAAGAACCTCTCGCCCGCAGCCGCCTCCCGGCAGCAGCGCCAGCCTCTCTCAGTTCGTGAGAACTTCGTAGACGACGACGTGCTGTTCGCGGCCCTTGACGGGTACCTCACCAATCAACCGCGTCTCGACCTCGGTGGTCAGCCGATCCTTCGTCGCCTGACTGATCAGAATCCGCGTGCCGTATTCCTTGTTGAGCGACTCGATCCGGGAGCCCAGGTTCACCGCGTCACCGACGACGGTATAGCTCATGATCGTCATGGCGCCGATGTTGCCGGCGATCATCTCTCCCGAATTGATGCCGATCCCCATCTCCAGCGTCGGCCGGCCGTCACGCGCCCAGGCCGCGTTCAGCCGGTCGAGCGCCGAAACCATTTCCTTCGCAGCGGCCACCGCGTGGTCGGCATGATACACATCATCAACCGGCGCGCCAAAGAGCCCCATCACCATGTCCCCGACGAACTTGTCGAGGGTTCCCTGGTGCCGGAACAGGACGTCCACCATCTCGGTGAAGTACTGGTTCAGCTGCCCGACCACGGCCTCAGGCGTGCCTTTTTCGAAAACGGCGGTAAATCCGCGGATGTCCGAGAACAGCACGGTCATGTCGCGGCGGCGGCCGCCAAGGCGGGCCAGGGCCGGATCGGCGAGCAGTTGATTGAAGACTTCTTTCGACACGTAGCGGACGAAGAGCGCCTTGACCCGACGCTTCTCGCGTCCTTCGACGAAGTACTGCCAGGCCACGCCGCCGAAGAGCGCGATCGCCGCCGCCGTCAGCGGTTCGACCAGCCCGATCCACGTGCCGCGCCCCACCTGCTGCGTGAGCCACGTCGAGAGTCCCAGCAGGACGGCGACTGAAGCGCCGATGGCCCATGGAACCGGCAGGAGCACGGCGAGAACCCCGACGACGAGCCCTGCCGCAAGCGCGATGCCCAGGTCCACGCGGGCCGTCGCACGCCTCATGAAGAAGCCGTTAAGGACGTTGTCGGTGAGCGTGGCGTGCAGGTGCACGCCGGGAGTCGTGCTGTTGAACGCCGTCTTGTGGACGTCGAACGCGCCGGCCGCGCGAGTGCCGACGAACACGATCTTGTCGCGAAACACGGACGGATCGATGGGCGGTTTGCCGCCGGTCGAGAGCTGCTCTTCGGAGAGCAGCACGTCGAAAAAGGAATAGATCGGATATGTGGTGGTCGCCCCGTCGGCATAGGGACCGCGGAAACGGAGCAGGGCTCGCCGTGAGGACGCCGCCGGCTCACCCGGCGCGGGGGGAATCGCCACATCGAAGAGCGGCATGCGAACCGCGCCAATTCTCAGCAGGTTGCTTTCGAGACGCACCGCCTCCGCACGCTGCCGTTCGGCGATGAGCGCGGCCGCGGTGCCGAGCGAAGGTACGGCCACGCCGGCGACGTCGATGAACGGCGGCATCGCGCGCGTCACGCCGTCCGCGTCCTTTGGTGCCATGTTGTGGCCGATCGTCGCGGCGGCCGACAGCAGTTCTGAGAATGGCGTCCGTAGCGACGAGCGACGCTCGAATCCGCCACCTGGCGCGTAGACGGTCCCCGGCATCTTCGGCGCTCCGGCCGGGCCTTCCGTGATCGCATCGGCGACCAACACAACATTACCCGCGCGCCGCACGGCCGCCACGAGCTCCGCATCGGACTCCGTCCCGGTCATGGTCCGTTCGCCGGCCCGGTAGCGCCCGAGCTCATCCCGTTCCTGGAAGAGCACGTCGTACACGATCACGCGCGAGGGCCCGCGCGAGAGAAAGTCGATGACGCCCGCATGAGGAAAGCGCGGCCACGGCCACCGCCCGAGGATCGGCTCGAGCGCGTGCATCGACTGATCGTCGATCTCGACGATGGCGATGTCGGTGCGGGCGTGCTGCGGTTTCGCCGTCCGGGCGACGCGCCGATCGTAGGTCTGCGCCTCGAACGACTGGGCGATGGGCAGCGCCGACAGCAGATGGGCCAGGAGCCCGGCCGTCACGCCCAGGACGAGGCTGACGAGCGCGCGGCGCTGAAACATCGGGTTAAGAACGCTTCTCCAGCAACTTCTCGGCCTCTGCGTCGGCGGCCGGTCAACAACCACACCTTGTTACAAGCCAAAAAACGCGAGCGCGAGCCACGTCTGCAACTTCGAGGCGTACGGCCGCGCAAGCCGCTCGTTCTGTTCCGGGACGTCCCGGCCGGGTTCGAACTGACGAATCTTCACAGCCGCATCGGGAAGGCCCTCGAGAACCTCCGACACATCCAACTGCGACCAGTGCAGCCCCGCCGCCGAATAGAGTTGTCTTCGAACCCACTCGAACTCCGCCTTCGAAAACTTCGCCCGGTTCATCGCGTCGATTTGCGCCATTTTCGCATTCAGATAGACCGCCTTGATATTTCCAAACGCGAGCAGCGTCGTCCGGACCGAGAGCGCGTTGGAAGTGCTCGCCCGCTCGAGGTCCGCCTGGTTCGGCGCCAAGACGGTGGCGTTGGTCCCCAAATTCTTCTCGACGGCCGCTTCCACCGCCACGAAATTCGCGGTCTGCTCGCCGGTGACCTGCCGGGAAATGGGCGGCGTGAACTCGGCGTGGTTCTGCAATCGTTTTTCTTCGAGGGTTTTTCCGCCGGCCATCGCCATGAGCGGCGACCCGATGGGTCGGTAGACCTTGACGTAGAAGACGGTTCCCGCAATCGCGACAAGCAGCAGGAGTACGGCAGCGGCGATGAGGAGACCGATTCCAAGTTTTTTCATCTCACGCCTCCACGTGAAACGGCCGCGGGCCATGAACGTGACGCCTGGTCAGACAGATGAGATCAATCATCGGCGCAGCTCCCGCCAAGTGGCAGTCGAGGGGAATGGCTGCTTTGTTCGGGTGAAAGCGGTAGCGGTACGGGGTCATGACAAAGGCTGTTCCGGCGAGAATGTGAAATTCGCCGGCGTCGCCGGGCGATGAGAACTAGACCCGAACGTCGAGCTCGCACAACCTCCTCGCTGCCGCCAGGTTTCGGGTTGCGGTGGCCTCGGGACGGCCGAAAGAGTCACGTTCGAGTTCCGCAAGGTGCTCAGCTACCTGCTCACAGCTCGCACCAGAAACCAGCAGTCGATACACCCCGCCGACGTAGCTGTCGTATTCGTCGGACGGCAGACCATCCTTGAATCCCATAGGATTCCAGTCCTCAAACAGTACTCTGCTGATCCGATCCTGAATATCTCGGGCGCGACGATCTCGTTCATCCATGGCTCGAAGTTCAAGGCTATCGCAGGTGGCGCTTTGCGAACGCGACTCCTGACCCGGATTTCAGATAGCGCTCAAAAACCAAGGCGCGACGCTCATCGGCAAGCTCAATGACAACGTCCAGAACCCATGGTCGGTACTCGGCGGTATGAATGTTCTCGCCTGCATTGTGACTGGAAACTCGAGTTGGCAGGTTTGCCGTGACACCAGTGTAGTAGCGTGGCGGGACTTCGTGGTTCCTGAGGACATGTACGAACCTTTTTGCCACGTCGGAAGTCGGAGCAAAGGCCCTGCCGTCGAGAGAATCCGTGGAATTCGACTTCGACTAATGCGATTCAAAGAAACGACAACCGTGGTTGTCGGCTTGCCAACCGAAGCCGCGAGCGCAGCGATTGGCGAAGGTTGGTAGCGGTACGGGGATTCGAACCCCGGTCCCGTGGCTGAGAACCACGTGTCCTGACCCCTAGACGATACCGCCTTGGCAGGCTGCTAACGCAGCCTGAACTGCGAACTTCGAACTTCTAACTTTACGCCAAAAAGAGAGCCCCTTTTCGGGTGAGTTCGAAGTTCGAAGTTTACCTGTAGCATCCTGGCGCGAACACGGTCAAGTCGGACATAATGTTTTGGGAACGTCTTCCGCGCCCGGAGTTTTTCAGGGCGCATTTTCAACCCTCATAGTTCGATGATGTCTGTCCGATTGTTCGCTGTCGCCAGTCTGTTGTTCGTCACCGCCTGCGCCACTCCAGCTCCTCCGCCGCCGACAGGCGGGGGAAAACACGTCGATGCGGCGACCGTTGGCTCGCTCTCCGGCCGTGTCACGTTCGAAGGCACGCCGCCGGCCCCGGAAACGATCCGTATGGGCGTCGACAAGAACTGCGTCCAGGGCGCGGGACCCAACCCGCAGAGTGATGCGGTCCTCATCGCCCCGGACGGCGGTCTGAAAAACGTCTTCGTCTGGGTGAAAGCCGGTATCGATCCGGCGTACTCGTTCGAGATTCCCACGAAGCCCGTACAGCTCGATCAGAAGGGCTGCTTCTACACCCCGCGCATCATCGGCGTGCGGGCCGGCCAGCCGATCGAGATCGTCAACAGCGATCCGACGGCGCACAACGTCCACGCGCTGCCGATGTCGAACCAGGAATTCAACCAGGGTCAGCCGTTCCAGGGGATGCGCATGACGCAGACCTTCACGGTGCCCGAGGTGATGGTCCGGTTCATGTGCAACGTCCACGGATGGATGGCCGCCTACGTCGGCGTCGTCCCGCATCCGTTTTTCGCGATTACTGACGGGAGCGGCGCGTTCGACATCAAGGGACTGCCGCCGGGCACGTATACGGTCGAGGCGTGGCACGAGAAATTCGGCCGTCAGTCGGTCCAGGTCACCGTCGCCGAGAAGCAGGCGCAGACGACGTCATTCACGTTCAAGCCGACGAGTCACCAGTGAGCAGAGCGCGGACCCCGACTCTCGACGCACGCTTCGGTCCGTCCGGACCGGCGCAGTCGCGCGAGTTCTCTGTCGTCACGGATTCGGGGCGGGTGCACACGCCGAATCGCTGGCTGCACCGGTACGCGCGGCTCCTCGTCGCCGCCACGCTCGTTCTCGTCGCCGCCGGCGGTATGGTGACGAGCACCGGTTCCGGGCTGTCGGTGCCGGATTGGCCGACCACGTACGGCTACTCGATGTTCTCGTTTCCGTTCAGCAAGATGGTGGGCGGCATCGTGTACGAGCACGGCCACCGGCTGATCGCGACGACGGTCGGACTGCTGACGATCGGGCTGGTCGTCTGGCTGTTTCGCGCGGAGCCGCGGCGTTGGGTCCGCCGTCTCGGCCTGGCCGCCCTCGGCGTGGTCATTCTGCAAGGCGTACTCGGCGGGATCACCGTCCTTCTGCTGCTTCCGGATGCGGTGTCGATCAGCCACGCCGGGCTGGCGCAGATCTTCTTTTGCCTGACCGTCACGCTCGCGCTCGTGACCTCACCCACCTGGGTGCAGCCAGCGCGCGCCATCGTCGACGACGCCCGGCTGCGGCGCCGGCTGGTACTCCTCGCCGGCCTCGTCTACGCGCAGATTCTCGTCGGCGCGACGATGCGCCACACGGGCGCGGGTCTCGCGATTCCGGATTTTCCGCTGGCGTTCGGCCGGCTGATCCCGCCCGACTGGACGGCTCCGATTGCCATCCATTTCGCGCATCGCCTCGGCGCCGTGATCGTGGCGGTCGCCGCGATGATGGCCGCGGCACACGTCTGGAAGCACCACGCCGATCGCCCAGAATTCGTCCGGCCCACATGGCTCCTCGTCCTGCTCGTCGCCATGCAGGTGTCGCTCGGCGCGCTCGTGATCTTTACGGGCAAGCAGCCGGTCATCAACACGCTGCACGTGGCGACAGGCGCTGCGGTCCTTGGCACGACGGTCGTGCTGGTCTTGCGAGCTCTCCGGATCCGCTTCGCGGCTGGAGAGAGCATGGAGGGCCAGCACGAAGGGCAAAGTTGTTGCTCTTGACATGAAACCAGACACGCTGGTTCTCGCGACGCCCAGGTCACGTCTGACGGACCTTTTCGTCCTGACGAAAGTCCGCGTGAACACGCTCGTCGTCGCGACCACCGCCGGCGGGTACTACATGGGGGCGCGCGGCGGCGTCGACCTCATGTCGCTGATCGTCACGTGCTTCGGCACGGCGCTGGTGGCAAGCGGCGCGGCGGCGATCAATCAAGTCGACGAGCGCGACACGGATCGGCTGATGCGGCGGACGCGACAACGGCCGCTGGCAGACGGCCGGATGGGAGCCGGCGAGGGCCGCACGATTGCGGTGAGCCTGGCAATCGCGGGGCTCGTCGTGCTCTGGCTGGGCGCAAACCTGGAGGCGATGATGGTGGCGCTCGCGACGCTGCTGTCGTACGCGTTCGTCTACACGCCGCTCAAGCGACGGACGTCGCTCTCGACGGTCGTCGGCGCCGTTCCGGGCGCGCTCCCGCCGCTCATCGGCTGGGCCGCCTCGCGCGGCACGGTCGCGGAACTGGCGCCGTGGACGCTCTTTCTGATCATGTTCCTGTGGCAGTTGCCGCATTTTCTGGCGATCGCCTGGCTCTACCGCGACGACTACGCGAGCGCCGGGCTGCCCATGCTCTCCGTCGTCGATCGGGCCGGCATTCTGACGGGCCGCCAGGCCATGCTCTGGGCCGCCACGCTGATCCCGTTCAGCGTGTTGCCGTACCTGCTCGCGCTCACCGGCCCGGCGTACGCCATCGAGGCCATCGTACTGGGAACGCTGCAACTCGCGCTCGCCGTCAACTTCGCGATTCAACGGACCGACAGCAGCGCCCGGACGCTGTTCTATGGGTCGATCACGTACCTGCCGCTGCTGTGGCTCCTGATGATGATCGGAAGAATGTGGTGATGTGGTGATCTGGTGATGTGGGGATTTGAAATCACCCCATCACGACGTCACCAAATCACCCATTCAGAAGGTGATGTCTCTATCCGATCTCCCCTCACTCAACGCCTCGCTGAATGCGATCTCAGCGGTGTTGCTGGTCACCGCCTGGTTCCTCATCAAGGCGCGCCGGATCCAGGCACACCGGCGCTGCATGATTCTGGCCTTCACGACCTCCGCGCTGTTCCTGACGTCGTATGTGATCTACCACGCGCAGGTGGGCTCGAAACCGTTCCCCGGCACCGGTCCGATCCGCGTCGTCTACTACGCCATCCTGATCCCGCACGTGATCCTCGCGGCCGTCGTCCTGCCGCTTGCCATCGTCACGCTTCGGCGGGGTCTTCGGAGAGATGACGTTCGCCACCGCCGAATCGCACGCGTCACACTTCCGCTGTGGTTGTTCGTGTCGGTAACGGGAGTGATTGTGTACGTCATGCTCTATCGATTGTGACGTTCAACAACTTAGAACTCAGAACTGAGAACTCAGAACTTTAGAGCTTCGGTTCAAAGTTCTAAGTTCAAGTTCTCAGTTCTCAGTTCTAAGTTCTAAGTTTCTCAAAACTCCCGTACCGGCTTCGCCTGATCAGAGCCCACGCGCCCGACCAAGATCTCCGC
>JBLNGH010000276.1:0-17780 GCA_050264575.1 Acidobacteriota bacterium
CGGCCATTGAGGACGACCTGCGCGCCGTCGCCGAGGGTGAGGCGAAATTCGTGCACCGCGCCGGGAGGGAATGGAAACGTCGTCTCGAGCGCCATCCCGCCGAGGCTGATCTCGCGAACCACGACGGGCACGTCCAGCGACACCGCATGTCCGTGCAACCGCCCGAGGATTTCGATACGTGGCGAACGCCGGCGTTCGATCGTCATGGTCTATATCACCGCTGCAGACTTGGCTTCAGCGCCCGGCCGCGCGAGCTCGACTCCCTGCGCCAGGCACAACGCGCGGAATCGTCCGGCTGGACGCGCTATGAGCGTCTCCCAATTGCCTGTCTCGACAATCTGCCCGCTTTCGAGGACGTAAATCATATTGGCCTGCCGGACGGTCGACAGCCGGTGCGCGATGACCAGAATGGCGACCGTCCCACGGAGCCGCTCGATCGCCTCCTGCACCACGCGCTCGTTCTCGGAGTCGAGTGCGCTCGTGGCTTCATCGAGAATCAGCAGTCGCGGATGCCGCAACAGCGCGCGCGCCAGCGCCAGCCGTTGGCGCTCGCCGCCCGAGAGGAGCACGCCGCGATCGCCCACGACCGTCTCGAGCCCGTTCGGCAGACGGCGGACGAAATCGTCGGCCGCCGCCGACGTGAGCGCGATCCAGATTTGCCGGTCGGTGGCCCCCGGCGCCGCCCACCGCAGGTTCTGCCGGACCGTGTCATGAAAGAGAAAGGTCTCCTGCGGCACGTACGCGATTTGATCGCGCCAGGCCTGCAGCCGCGCGCGCGTGAGCTCGACGCCGTCGACAGCCACGCGGCCCGTCTGCGGCGCGAGCAGGCCGAGCACGATGTCCGCAAGCGTGCTCTTCCCCGCGCCCGAGGACCCCACCAGAGCCACTGCGCCGCCCACGGGAATCGTCAGGCTGACTTCGCGAAGCACCGGCTCGCTCCCGTACGCGAACGTGACCTGTTCGACCCTGACGTCGCGCGCGAAGCGAATCGGCTCCGCCAGCGCGGACGATTCGGCCGGTGTGGCGTCAGGCGTGAGCTGCTTCTCCAAGTCCATCAACCCCACGTACGCCGGCATTTCCGTCGTCAATGCCTGGAAGTAGACCTGCAGCGACGAGAACTGCGGTGCCAGTCGGAGGAACAGCACGAGCAGCACGAACAGCTCTGCCGGCGCCATGCCGAGAGCGCGAATCGAAACGTACGCGACGATGCTGAGGATGAGCGCCGCGCCGACATCGAATGAGAGCCTCACGGCGACGGGGTTCGCGGCGAAGCGCATGTGGACGTCACGGAGGGACAAGCCCACCCGCCGCAGCCCTGCGATGTGCGTGTGCTCGGCGCCGTAGCTCCGCACGATCTTCATGCTCGCGAGAGATTCGGTGAGCGCGCTGTACATCATCTGGTCGCCCGCGGTGAGCTCCTGCCCCACGCGTGCCGCTTTTCGGCGTTTGTCGGCAAGCGCCCCCGTCAGCAGCGCGCCGGCGCCCAGAATCGTGAGCGTCATCGACGCCGAGATGTTGAAGGCAAGCGTCGTCAACACGATGGCGGTCGCGACGCTGGCGCAGAGATTCAGCAGCGCATACGTCGCCTGGCCCATGCGGTCGATCTTGGCGACGAGCGCCTCGAGCAGATCCGAAGACCGGTGGCCGCAGAGGATCGGCCATGGGGCATAGCAGACCGCAGTGAAGGCCTGCTGACGCATCCTGAGCATCACATCCTGCGTGAGACCGACGACGATCTTCGCCTGCCGCCAGGACAACCAACCCTGGAGCGCGGTTACGGCGACGAACGCCGCAAGCGCCGCGGACAGCGACGGCCGTCCGGCCAGCGCCACCACCTGCCCGAACAGCGCCGACGACGCATTCGCACCCTGCGTGGTATCAAAACCAGCCGCGCGCAGGAGGACGATCAGCACGAGGATCGCGGCCCCCGAAGTCAGCCCAAGGGCAAACATCAGGAGCACGGCCTCGGCGAACCGCCATTCTGTAATGGACAGCACGGTCCGGCAGAACGACCAGAGAGTAATCAGTTCGGACTTGGCGCGCACGGGTGCAGTCAGGCTTATTCCACGCCCTGAGATGCCGTCGCGTGTCCCGGACCGGGGTTGGCTCCGTTACTTGAGGCTGCGAGCGACGGCGTAATTGTGCTGGACGACGAATACGTAGGCGCTGTTGATGGCGACGAGCGTGACAATGGCCGCCATCTTGTTGCGCTTGCCAATCTGACGAGCGGCCAGGATCGTTCCTGTCGCAATGGCGGCCTTGATGCCGATGAACGCGCCCTTGTTCGTGACCACGCCGGCCATGACGGGATTGCCTTCCCCCCCGCCGTTGTTGAGGACGGACAGCGTCGAATGGATATCGAGGACCTGCAGGGCGACGGTGGACACATAGAGAGAATTGAGCGCGATCGTGGACCCGCCGGGCTTCGGCGGACGCGGCGGCGCCAGAGGGAGCGACGGAGTCTGGTCCCAATCGGCGAGTCGAATCGACTGGCCGAACGACGTAACCGCCAACGGTCCCAAATCGGGTTGTGGCGGATCAGGGCGCTGCTGCGCGCGAACGGTGCTGACAAACGAGGGCGCCAGGAGGAGCGCCACGAGGACTGCCGCAGTGGGGAGACGGCGAGACATGGACAGCCTTTCCGGTCTCTCAGAGACCTGGCTATCCGGTCGGGTCGTCCCGCACACCACTGACTGGCGCGCCGGTAGCCGCGCCGCATCATGGCACAGGACATGCCACAGCGTTGACAGTCGATTGCGCGCAAAACTTCACACACCTTCAACGCTCGCACGGCGGGCCGTGGATTCCTCCAGCGATCTTTGCAATCGTCGAACGTTTTTCGTGCAGGGAACGCCATGCGTTCGCGCGCTCGTGACCTAACACCAAAGTGCGGAGTCGCAATCTCGTGCGTCTATCAACGACGTAGTGGTGAGGCCGATCGCGTGCGGAGTCCGAACAGCCGCCGCAATCGATCGATGAGCCCGCCCTCCGCATCCGATTCCTGGGCCCGCACGAGCGCGTCGAGACACTCATCCACCGTCCCGACGACCGCGATGCCCAGCCGTTTGGCGGAGGCCGGCACCGAGGCTTGCGGCCCCCGCCAGACCAGGACCGCACCGGCCTTCGATTCGAGGACGATGTCCAGACAGTTCTCCGGACGGTCGTCGATCACCACGTCCAGCTCCAGGGCGTCCGCAATCCGGCCGCGCGACGAGTGCACGACATACACGCTGGGCAGCGGGAACCCCTGGCGTTCCAGCCATCGCTGGCTCTGTCGCTGAACCGTCCGCCCGGCCGATGCCGGCCGGCTGGTCAGAAACATCACTTCCCACCGCCGCGCGTCGGCCAGCTTCGCCAGCCTGTCAATGGCCCCCGCCTCTATCTCCTTCAGCCCTTCCCAGAAGTCGGTCGTGTTCGTGAGCGCGCGCCAGACTGCGTCCAGCTGCTCGCGATTGAGCACGACGTCAGGCGGCGGGCCCGGCGCTTCGGTCGGCGGTTCGTGGGTTTCATCGGGCGGCGAGGCGCCGACATCGGCCCTGCTCACGACGCGGGCGTCAAGCGTCGGAAACAGCCGCACGGCCATCTGCACGAATGGCGTGTGCAGATCGGCAAGCACGCCGTCGAGATCAAACCCGATTCGCATTCACGGAACGGCGCGGGCGGTGCAAGGCGAGCGCGAGCAACAGCACGAAGAGCACACGGTTGCCGGGCATCTGCAGGCTGAACTCCACGATCGACTGCGCCGCAATCCCGGCGATCCCTGCCACGGCGCCCACCCGGATCCAATACGTCAACGGGTCATCGTCGCGGGACTTCAGCCGGCGCCGGATGACGTACGCGACGAGGCCGACCACGACGGCGGCCGGCACGGCGATCAGCAGTCCGCCCTCGGCCATGAGCTGCAGGTAGTCGTTGTGCGCCTCGGCGTACATCACGTCCCGCCCGTTGGTCTGATAGACGAGCATGGCAAGTCCGTACGTCCCGATGCCCGTACCGAAGACCGGAAAGTCGCGGATGATGTTGACGGTGTCGGACCACGCGGAAAGGCGGCCGCCGGCGTCCGACGAGGCCCGCCCGAAACGATCCACGGCGCGGTCGACGCCCGCCCAGGCGACGGCGCTGATCACGAGCACACACAGATAGACCGCCGCCATCGCCCGCGCCCGGCGTGCGCTGCGGGCCAGCAGAAAGGCGCCGAAGACAGCGATGGCGACCACGAAGCTGGCGATCCCCGATCGCGAGCCCGTGAGCGCGAGCGACATGCCCAGCGCGACGATGACGAAGGCGACGAGCAGGAACCGGTTCGCTTCGACGGTGGTAACCCATCGCAGCCAGCCGCGCCAGTCGCGCGCGTGCGGCGTCGATTGGTAGACCACCGCGCAGGAATAGCCGATCACGAGCGGCAGCGTCATGACCATCCATCCCGCGAAGTGATTGCGATTGATGAATGGACCAAACGGGTTGCCGCCGAGCTCCGGCGTCCAGAATCCGTAGAGCCGCGGATGATCCGCATCGATGAGCGCTTTCTGAACCACGCCGAGAATCGCGAGCCCGACGCCCAGCCCCATCAGTTGATTCAGAAGCCAGTCGAACCGGACGAATCGGATTGCCCGGACGAGACCGACCAGCAGCAGCGACAACGCGCAGAAGAGCGCCAGGCCGACGGCCGTCGACGGCGGATCGAGCGACAACGCATGCGTACCCGAAGGGTGATGACCCAGCTGGAATTCCTCGAAGAATCGATCGACGGACGGCGAGATCTCCGCAAGCCATTCGTACGGGATTGCGATGATCTGCACGAACATCGCCGCCGCGACGGCGGCGAGCGCGATGCCGAGATGGCGGGTTCGCGGATCTTCCCACGCCTGGGTCTCGAAGATGCCCCACAACCCGAGTCCGGCTGCGGCGATGACCAGCGGCCAGTAGCCCCAGGGGTACACCGCGCCGAATGCCAGGACGCCCCAGGCAATCGTCGCCATGAGCAATCGACCGTAGGTCCTCATCGACTCAGGTCCGCGCAAACCATCGGCGCGCGCCGAAGAAGGCACGCTTGGCATAAAGGAGCGGCAGCGGCGCGTGGCTCAACGGTGCGTAGACGTCGCGCATGTAGCGCGCCGGCGGAAACAGATGCTGGCGGACGAGGCGCCATCGGGCACCCCAGCTGGAGAGCGTCTGAAAATCCCACATGGCGTCGTCAATCTGGCGCCTCGAGGGAGACAGATAGGCCGCTGTCGCCGCGTCACGCGCGGTTGGAACGCTGAGCTGGCTGAAAACGTGATCCGGCACGGAGGTGCCGAACCAGTGCACGGCCAGCTCGAGGCTTCGGTGGCACACGCTGCCGACGCCGCGATCGGTTGCCTGCGCGGCGAAGTCCATCCACTCCGCCGCCGTCAATCGAGACGCCACGAGATGAATGTCGTAGTGCCAGATCAGACGCGGCGCATGGGCGTGATGCGCGACCGGATGAATGCACGCGACGAACAGCACGTGAGCATTCGACAGCCCTTCCGCAGATGCGCAAAGTGTTGGAATCGGCACCGCCGACTCGAAGAGCTCCTCGCAGGTCAGCACGGATCCAAACCGCTGGGGATTGGCCAGCCGCCAGTGCAGATCCACGACGTGCACCGGTACGCCTGCGCGTCGCCGCACGTAGATGGCTTGATACATGACGAGATCGCCGGTCACTTGCGGCACGGCCTCGTAGCCCAGATCGAGCAGTCGCTGCTGCGCAGCGGCACGCCCACCGGCTGCCACGAGAAGGTCGGTGTCGAGACGTGGCCGCAGATCGGGACGCGGATAGTGGCTGTAGGCCAGCTGCGCACCCTTGATGACAAGCGCGCGTACGCCCGCATCGGACAAAGCCGCCAGCAGGCGCCGTAACTCGACCTCGCGAACGAGGTCCGCGGCCGCCTGCCGCTTCGACGCGACATCGAACTCGCCGACGACCGCGCGCGGCGCCGCCGGCAGATTCACCAGGCGTTCCGCGGCCAATGGCATGACGCCCTGGCGCTCGGCCAGGAGTCGAAGACGTTCGGCGCCTTCGGACGTCGACGGCATGGCTGCCGGCGACTCGCCGCGGATGAGCGAGGCGAGCAGCGTCAGCCCGCCCACGACTTGAAGACGATCTTCCGGAACGATGGATGGCCGAGCAGCGCAACGGCCGCTTTGCGATGCCAGTTGAACGACGCAGTTTCCTGGAGCAACGGCACGATCCCGTTGACGCGCGCGAGATCGATCAGGGCGTCGATCGACTCGTCGCTCAGTTTCGCCGCGATTCGCCGGAACGCCAGGCCGACCCGTATTTCCTGGCCCAGCCGGCGCCGCCAGAGCGTCTCGTAGCGGCGAAGCGTGCTCTTTCCCAACCGGTCCCGCTCGAGCGCGTCATGCAAGACGTCCGCGGCAATCGTGCCGCTCAGCAGGCCGTAGTAGATGCCGCCGCCCGTCGTCGGTTTCACGAGGCCCGCGGCGTCGCCGACGGCGACCACGCGATCCGCGTACGTTCGCTCGACGGGTCCGAGCGGCAGCATTTTCAAGCGCGGGGCCGGCACGGCGTCGCGTTCGACGCCCGCCCTGGCGCACAGCGATCCGAGAAACGTCTCGAATCGCTCGCGGCCGCGCGTTTCCGCCATCAATCCGACGCGCGCGTGCGGCGCGCCGGCGCGGCCGAACGGAACGAGCCACGCGAAACCTGACGGCGCCACGTCGCGGCCGAAGCGGACCTCCACGTGTGTCGTTTCCGGAAAGGCCGTCTCGAGCTGCGCGCTCTGGAGAAAGACATCCGGCATGCCGAGATCGAGCGCGCGATGAAACCGATAGTTCGCGCCGCACGCCAGCACGCACGCGCGCGCCGTGACGCCGCCCTCGAGGCCGCGCGCGGTGACGCGCACCGTGGATGGTCCCACCTCGATGGACTCCACCCGGCACTCCCGTTTGATCTCGGCGCCCGCGGCCTCGGCACGGCTGGCCAGCCGTTGATCGAGTGCCACCCGGTCGATGATCGCCGCGCGAATCCGATGGCTCCGGATCGTCACGGACTGGCCGGCCGCGCCCCAGAACTGCGCCGCGCCGGCCTCGCTCAGGATCACGTCGCGCGGAAGGTCGAACTCGTCGAACGCCTCGAGACCGAGCAGGCCGGTGCAATGCGCGGGGATGCCGATGGCCCCGTGCTCCTCGAGGACCAGAACGTCATGCCCTTGTCTGGCGAGCCGCCCCGCCGTGATCGATCCGGCTGGTCCCGCCCCTATGACGATGACGTCCCGCACGCGCCTCCTTAGAATTTCCGTCCCCGGGCTTCCCACGTGCCGCGGAACGTGATCCAGAACGACAGCACGATCAGCCGGACGTCGAGCCAGAACGACTGGTTCCGGATGTACACCCGGTCGTATCGGAATTTCTGGCGTCTGGGAATATCGCGGGGTGCGTAAATCTGTGCAACGCCGGTCAGGCCCGGCACCACGCGGCACCGCTCCTCGAATCCAGGGACGTCTTCGAGGGGCACGAACTCGCCGCCGCCACTGACCTCGATCTCGCCGGGCCGCAGCGCCCGCGGACCGACGAAGCTCATGTCGCCGCGAAAGATACTCCAGAGCTGTGGCAATTCATCCATCGCGGTCGCGCGGAGCCAGCGTCCGACCCGGGTAATCCGCGGGTCCCCGTCGGTGGCCTGCTGCGCGCCGACGCGGGCTTCGGCGTCGGGGACCATCGATCGAAACTTGTAGACGCGAAAGACCCGGCCGCCTGCGCCGACCCGGGGCTGGCTGTAGAACACGTCGCCGCCATCGTCGAGCTTGATCGCCAGGGCCACGATCGCCCACAGCGGCATCGAGATCACCAAGCCGGTGCCCGACAGCATGACGTCGAGCGCGCGCTTCAAGAAGACGGTCACGCCTGGCGTTCCGCGGCCGCGGCACCTTGCGCGGCAGGCGGGCGGGACACCTGCCGAAAGAGATCCACGTAGCGCTTCACCTGTGCCCGCCGGTCGAACCCGAGCCCGGCCATGCGCGCATTCGCGCCGTATCGCGCCGCCATCAATCGATCTCCGTAGAACGCGAGGATCTGGTCGGCGAGCTGGCGAGGGTTGCCGGGCTCGGCGAGCAGACCGCACTCGTGACGTCGCGTCAGCGCGGCGACCTCACATTGCTCCTCGACGGCGGCGACGTACGGCCGGCCCGCGGCGAGAATCCCGTAGAGCTTGCTTGGCACGATGTAGCCGGCCAGACCGCGTTGCAGTGCGATCACGAAGACGTCGGCGCTCGCGAACGACTCGCCGAGCCGCTCCTTGGGCGTGAAAGGCAGAAACGTCACGTTCGTGAGCTGCAATGCACGCGCGCGTTCCTGCAGCTCGGCCTTCTTCACGCCCTCGCCCACGAACACGATCTGAAGCCGCGGCACGTCGCGGAGAAGCGCAGCCGCGTCAACGAGAGTCTCGAGGCTCTGCGACAAGCCGAGGTTTCCCGAGTGCATGACCACGAACGTGTCGGCCAGACCGTGGGCTTCGGAAAACGGGTTGCGCTTGGATCCGGGCGCGATCGCGGTCGTGTCCGCCCAGTCGGCGATGATGGTCGTGCGGTCGGCCGGCGCGCCTTTGTTCTCGATCAGGCGGCGCCGCATCGTCTCGCCCAGCGCGACGTTGCAGGCCGCGCGGCGGACGAGGAACTTGTTCACGCCCTGGAGCATCGCGTTGACCGCGTCGCTGTGGAAGTCGTCGAGCAGCACGGTGACTTCCGGGAACAGGTCCTTGAAGGCCATGACGAGCGGCGCGCCGAACCGTTTGCCGCTGAGCCACGCGGCCAGGCCGATGATGGGCGGGTCGGTCAGCGCGACGACGACGTCGGGCCGGTCGAGGCGGAGGCCCGCATAGCACGCCGACAGGAAATAGGTGACGTAGTTGCTCGCGCGTCCGACGAATCGCTTCTTGGAGAATCGGGTGCCCCGGGCGCGCAGGATCTCGATGCCGAGATGCGATTCCCGGCTCAGCACGCCACGCGCGGGACCGGCGGCGGTCGACGGAAGCAGCGGCACGCCCGCCACGACCGACACCCGACAGCCGTGCTCCCGGATCAAGTCCTCGCAGAGATCCGTGAGGAGCTGACTGGTCGCCGTCGTGTCCGGGTAGAACGAGCGGTTGAAGAAGGCGATGTGCACCTATCTCTCCGTCAACCTCGCCTCGAGACTCGTCGAGATCGCCTGGCGATCCTTCGATTTGAAGTACCAGTCGATCGTGCGATGCAGCCCGTCCATGAACTTCACTTTCGGTTCCCAGCCGAGCAGCATCCGCGCGAGTGAGTTGTCGGCGACGCGATTGAGCGGGCCGGTGGGCATCTCGGGGTGGAGCTCAATCGTCGCGGCATGGCCCGTGTAGCGGAGTACTTCCCGCGCCGCGTCGATCACGCGCGTCCGCTCCGTCGTTCCGAGGTTCACGGCCGATCCGTCATCGATCTTCTCGGCTGCGAGGATCATCCCGCTCACGATGTCGCTGACGTGGGTCCAGTTGCGGATCTGCTCGCCGGTGCCCCAGACCACGTAGGGGTCCTGCTTCACGAACGCCCGCGCGATCATCGCGATCACGGCGTGGTTCTCGTGTCCGCGATCGCCGTAGACCGTAAAGAACCGGCAATTGGCCGACTTCATGCCGGTCTCCTCGGTGTACGCGCGCAGCGTCATCTCGGCCATCAGCTTGGCCCAGCCGTACAGGTTGTCGGCGTCGTACGGCGGACCGACCATGTTCTCGGTGAGATAGAGAATCTGTCCCGGATCGGTCTGCAGGTGGTTGGGATACACGCAACCCGACGAGGCGTACACGACCTTGTCGACCCGCGCCCTGGAGCAGGCCTTGAAGACGAGGCCGTCGAGGACCAGGTTCGTGGCGCAGGCGACCTGATGGAGGTCGACGTAGCCGCGGCCGCCATGATCCGCCGCGAGATGAAACACCACATTCATCCCGCGCACGGCCTGGTCGGCGACATGCGGGTCGTTGAGATCGGCGTGCGTGAACTCGACCCGTCCGGCGTCGACGTGCGGCCGGATGTTGTCGAGCTTCCCGCTCGACAGATTGTCGACCACGCGCACTGTGGCGCCGAGCGCGATCAGCGCGTCGACCAGGTGCGACCCGATGAACGAGGCGCCGCCCGTCACCAACGTCTTCGTATTACGCCACTCCATGATCTCTCCTTCTGTCGCTGGCATCGATCTATCGGTTATCGATCTATCGGTTTATCGATCTATTGAAGGAACGACGGACAAGAACGCTCTGAAATAGATCGATAAACCGATAGATCGATCCCTCATCTCTTCCTCACCACGTGATTGCCGAGGACGAGCACGTCCATCCGGGTTCTGAGAAAACAATCGAGCGCCTCAGAAGGCTGGTGCACGATCGGCTCGTTCTCGTTGAACGACGTATTCAAGAGGATGGGCACCCCGGTCCGGCGCTCGAACGCGCGGATGAGCTCCCAGTAGCGCGGATTGCCGTCGCGATGGACGGTCTGCAGCCGGCCGGACCCGTCGACGTGCGTGACGGCCGGGATCACGCCGCGCTTGTCGTCCTGGACGGGATAGACCTGGATCATGAACGGATCCGGCACCGATCCCGAGAAGAACCGTCCGTGCGCTTCGGCGAGCACCGACGGCGCGAACGGACGGAACTTTTCTCGAAACTTGATCTTGGTGTTGATGATCTCGCGCATGTCGGCGCGGCGCGGATCCGCGAGGATGCTGCGATTGCCCAGCGCGCGGGCGCCCCACTCCATGCGCCCCTGAAACCAGCCGACAATCTCGCCATCGGCAATCCGGTCCGCCGTCCAGTCGCACAACGCCTGCTCGTCGTCGATGGTTCGCAATTCGCAGCCGAGCGCCCGCATTTCCGCGGCGCGGCCTTCGAGCGCCGCATGTATCGATCCGTTCTCGAACGACGGTCCCCAATAGCCGTGCGACATCACGAACCGTCGCGGCTGCCGGAGGATCTGGTTCCACACGTAGTAGGCGGCGCCAAGCGCGGTGCCGTTGTCGCCTGCGGCGGGCTGGATGTACACCTCGGTAAACGGCGTCTGCTCGCGAATCTTGCCGTTCGCGACGCTGTTCATGGCGCAGCCGCCGGCCAGGCAGAGCCGCGAGAGCCTGGTCGCGTCATGCAGGCCCCGCAGAACATGAAACGCGGCTTCCTCGAAGACGATCTGCAACGACGCGGCGATCGCCTCGTGGCGCGCGGTCAACGGCTCGTCCGGCCGGCGGGCCGGACCGAGGAGCTGCTCCAGCTTGTCGCTGAAGACTCGATCGAGCACCGGCTCGCCGTCGTCCCACGTCATGCCCGCGCGACCGGACCAGTGCTGGAAGAAGTCGAGATCGAGCTCGAAATCGCCGTTTGGGATGAGCCGCAGCAGCGTCCGCAACTCCTTGACGAAGTCCGGCTGGCCGTACGGCGCGAGTCCCATGACTTTGAACTCGTCGCCGAACTTGAGAAACCCCAGGTACTGGGTGATGGCGAGATAGACGACTCCGAGCGAATGCGGAAAGTACGTGCGGCCGATCACGTCGAGCGACGAGTCGCGCCCGACGGCGCGCGACGTGCTGACGAAGTCGCCGAAGCCGTCGATGGCGCACACGGCGGCCTCGTCGAACGGCGACACGAAAAACGCGCTCGCCAGGTGCGCCGGATGGTGCTCGACCCAGTGCACGACGGGCCGCTTGTCGGCGTCGCCGAGACCGAGCGTCTGGATCAGCGTGTCTGGAATCGCGCCGACCCGCCGGTAGTTGGCGGCGCGATCGCGAACGAGGCCGCCGGCCGGCCGGTGCCGCAGCGCGAAGAGGACCTTCCGCATCAGATGCGCGCGCGGATCGCGCGACACGCCAACGTGATCGAGGTCTCCTGGCGTCAGGCCGGCCAGCTTCAGGCACACCTGGATCGCCTGATGCGGAAATCCGGCGACGTGCTTGATCCGCCGGAAGCGCTCTTCCTCTACCGCGGCCACGAGCTCGCCGTCCCGTACGATCACGGCCGAGACGTCGCCGTGGTAGGCGTTGATGCCGAGAATGTTCACTGAGATGAAACCGCGGCCCTATCTGATCGGCAGCTTGACCTCATGCGGGGCGTCGCGGACCGTCGCCGGCCGCGCGCGCAGCTCGTCGATGTTGATGTCCACGAGCAGGCGGTACCAAAAGCCCTGCAGGACGTGAAAGATGAATCCTTCTTTGCCGTCGAGAAATCCCAGCCGGATGACGTAGCGATAGAACACGTAGAAACACGGACGAACGAAGAGCGGCAGCCGGGCCCAGACGCGCTTGAGACGACGCGTGCGGCCATCCGGCGAATCAGCGGCCGACATCGGCGCCGACGGCACCTCCGGGTCGCGCAAGACTTCCTGCCGCGCCTGAAGCGTCGCGTACCGGTTGTGCCTCGCCGTCCAGACGGCGATCGACGCCTCGTTCAGGTTGTCCTCGATCATGTCGAACCGCAGCGTTTCCGTGCGCCCGGCAACGTGAAAATGATGATCGACGAGCTCCGCGTCGTCGATCGACACCGCGGTCCGGCGAAACAGCTTCAACAGATATTTCGGGTAATAGCCGCCATGACGGATCCAACGTCCGCGAAAGATCTGCCGCCGGTTGAGAAAGAATCCGGCAACATCGCCCGGCTGTTGCAACCGCGACGCGATCTCGCGCTGGAGCTCCGGCGTCAGCCGCTGGTCCGCGTCCAGCGCGAGCACCCAGTCGGTCGCGATCGGCGCGTTCTCGAGCGCCCACTGCCACTGGCGTGCATGCGTCTCGAACGGGTGGAGCAGCACGCGGGCGCCATACTCTTCGGCGACGGCCGTCGTGCGATCCGTGCTGCCCGAGTCGACCACGACCGTGGCGGCTGCCAGCCCCGCGACGCTCTCGAGGCAGGCGGCGAGATTTCGTTCCTCGTTGAACGTGAGGACGACGAGCGTGAGTGGCGCGCGCGGGGCCGTCATGATTTGATGCCGGTCCGCTCCAGCCAGGCGTTGAGTGTCACGAGCGCCCACGGCCGCGACCAGGTCGTCCGCGGCTTCTCCGCGAGCAACGACCGCCACAAGGATCGGACGGCCGCCGGCCGGAACATCTCGCGTCCCGCGAGCCCGGCGGGGCCGAGATGATGCTCGCACAGCGCCCGAAGGCTCCCGCGCATCCAGAGATCGAACGGCAGCACGAATCCGCGTTTCGGCCGATCGACGCAGACGGCCGGCAATCGTCGCGCCAAGCTTCCCGTGAGCAACGGCTTCGGCGGTCCCTGCGCCGTCTTCACCGACTCGGGCAGACTCATCAGGCACTCGACCAGCCGATGATCGAGGAGCGGCACCCGGATTTCCAGACCGCGGGACATGCTCATCTGGTCCGTGTCGCGAAGCAGCACATCGTGCATATAAGTGCGCGCTTCGGCGTAGGAGACGAGCGACATCAAGTCGAGTCCGGTGTCGCGATCGAGCGTCCGCTGCAGCAACTGCACGTACGGATCGCCCAGATGCCGCGACGCCGCCACGGCCTCGGCGCCGAGCAAATCGATCCGCTGCGCTTCGGGAAAGAGCTGGCGCAGAATCGGGAACGTCTGCGGCAGCGAACCGTCGCTCTCGAGCACGGCGGCTGTTTTCACCGACGCCACGGACGACCCGCCCAGCCGTCTCACGGCGAGGCTCGCGACGCGCCGCATGACGGCCGGCGAATGACGCCACGCGCCGGCCACGGCCGCCACCTGCCGCAACCGCCGGAACGACGGATACCCGCCGAAGAACTCGTCGCCGCCGAGACCCGACAGCGCGACCTTGAGGCCGGCTTCGCGAACGGCGCGGGAAATGACGAACGTATTCGTGCCGTCGCCGCTCGGATGGTCGACGCTCGCGAGCGCTTCCGGAATCTGATCGATGACGTCCGCCTCGGTCAGCGAGATCTCGGTGTGCTTCGTCTGCAGCGAGTCGGCCATCGCGCGGGCGAATGGCGACTCGTCGTACTCGGTACCGGTGAACGAGATCGAAAACGTCTGCGGGACGACGCCAGCCTGACGCACGAGGGCTGCGATCGCGCCCGAGTCGATGCCACCGGACAGGAAGACGCCCACCGGAACGTCGCTGACGAGGTGCAGGGCCGTCGATTCCTCGAGCAGCTCCCGAACCCTCCGGCGGCCGGCCTCGGCAGAAACGGGTTCCCGGCCGATGGCCGATTCCAGGAGGTCCCAGTACCGTCGCGCGACTTCCCTGCCCTCCGGCCCGACGCCGAGGACGTGGCCCGGCGCCAGCATCCGGACGTCGCGAACGAGCGTCAACGGCTCCGGCACACTCTGGTACGCGAGGAACTGATCGAGCGCGAACCGATCCAGTCTCCGCGGCACGAGGCCTGACGCCAACATCGCCCGGACTTCCGACGCAAAGAGGAAGTAGCCGTTCCCGCGATACACGTACAACGGCTTGATCCCGAGTCGATCGCGCGCAAGCCAGAGCCGGCCGGCTGCCCCGTCCCAGATGGCAAACGCGAACATCCCTCGCAGCCGGTCGACGACGGCGGGACCCCACTCTTCGAAGCCCTGGAGAATGACTTCGGTGTCGGAGTCGGACTGAAAAGTCCGTCCCCGCGCTTCCAGATCGCGCCGCACATCGCGGAAGTTGTAGATCTCGCCGTTGTAGGTCAGCCACACCGGCACCCGCGGGCTCTTCATCGGCTGACTGGCCCGGTCGGTGAGATCGATGATCGACAGCCGGCGATGGCCGAGGATCATCGTCGGACCATCCGCGCGATCCGGCGTCACGCATCGCGTGAGCCCTTCGCCATCGGGCCCGCGATGCTCCAGCGCCTTGACCATCCGCGCCACATCCGCGTCGCGGCCGCCGCGTCCGGCGTGGGGATCCCAGAAGAGCGCTCCGGCAATGCCACACATATCAGCGCTCCCTGTCCGGCCGGCGCGCGGCGCGATACTCGGCCTCGGTGACCGCATCGAGATGCTCGTCCACTGCCGCACGCGTGTGCAGGATGTCCGCATAGAACTGCCGCAGCGCGTCTGCGATCGCGGTCCAGCGAAACCGTCCGGCAAACTGGCGTGCCTTGGCGCGCCGTTCCGTCAAGGCGGCGCCATCGGCGATGAGCCGCGCGAGTCCTTCGGCAAGCGCCTGCCGCTCGCGCGGGATGACCCATCCGGCTTCGTGCCCTTCGATATCAGGCGCGAGGTTCACTTCCGGACTCACGACGACGGGGACGCCCGAGGCGAGCGCCTCGACGACGGCAACTCCGAAGTTTTCCTGCGAGGACGGGAGCGCGAAGAGTCTCGCGTCGCGCAGCAGCGACAGCCGTTCGTCGCCGGCGACCCAGCCCTCGAACGTGATCCGCGATCGCGCCTCGCCCTGCTCCGCCGCCTGTTTCAGCCTCGCGACGTACGAGGAGTCGCCGTCGCCGGCGATGATCAACTTCCACTCGCCGGCACTTCCCGCCTTGACGACGTCGTGGAACGCTTGAATGAGGAGATCGACCCCCTTTTTCGGATCGAGCCGGCACAAGGTCAGGATGTACGGCGCCGCGTTGGTCTGCGTGGTGCCGCCGAACAGCGCGTCTTCCACGCCAAGCGGGATCACGCGTCCGCGCGGCAGCCATGCCATCCCGCGCTCGGCGAGCCGGCGCTCGACGTCGGTCGTGTAGTGCATGGCAGCCGCGCCGGCAAGCAGCCGGCCGGCGCCGAACCGGATCAGCAGCTCCTTGCGCCACCGATGCCGATTGAGGCTCCACGGATCGAGCGTGCCGAGCGGCCTCAGGACGTACGGCACCTGCTGGTTCAGGCACGCGCGCGCCGCCGCGACCGACGAATGCGAGAACACGGCGTGGATGTGGACGACGTTGAAGTCGCGCACGTGCTGCCGCAGCCAGACCGCGAGCGGCGCCGACCACTTGTACGCTTCGCTCGCTTGCCGCGGAAAGAACACCATCGGGATGCCTTCGTAGTCCTGGACTTCGCCGTCGTCGACGTCGAGGCGGCTCGCGCCGTCGGCATCGGTCGTTGCGACGAGCGTCGACAGGCCCAGATCCCGCAGCGCCTGGCACATCCCGATGATCGCGGCGCTCGGTCCGCCGTATCGCGGCGCGACCGCGGGAATGACGTGAAGGATGTTGCTGCCTTTCACTGGATGGTCGCCTCCGGAAGCTCAGCCGCGGATGACGACCTGAACGAGTCCTCGAGCAGGCCGACGATCCGGCGGGAAAACGCGTCGTAGCTGAAATCCTCTTCGTATCGCCGCCGGCCGTTCGCGCCCATCTGCTGGCGGCGCTCGGGATTGCCCAGCAATCCGAGCAGCGTCGCTCCCAGCTCTCGCGGGTCGGACTGATTGACGAGATGGCCGGTCACGCCGTCGTCGATAATCTCGCCCGCCGCGTCGTGAACCGACCCGACGCAGGGCAGACCATGCGCCATGGCCTCGAGGTACACGAGGCCGAAGCCCTCGCCCCGGCTGGGCATTGCGAAGACGGCCGCGCGTTCGTACCACGCATGAAGCTCATCGTTCGACAGGAATCCGGTGAAAATGACGTCGCCGCCAAGGCCCAGCTCGTGCGCCTTCTGTCGAAGCCGCGGCGCATCGTCACCATCGCCGACGCAAACGAGGCGCGCATCCGGCACATGCGCCTTCACGATGGGCCAGGCTTCGAGCAGCGCGTCGTGGCCCTTATATCGTTCGGCCGACAGCATTCGCGCGACGATGAGCACTGTCTTGTCGCCGCCGAGTGACGGGACGCTGTGATCGGATACGGGACGCGAGAGCACGTCGGGCTCGACCGTCAGGGGACAGACCGCGATGGGACCGAGGTCGGGATTCGCTTCGGCGACGCGATCCGCGGTGAAACGCGAGTTCGAGACGCGCAGCGCGGCACCCTGGAGCACTTTGCGTTGTACGGCGCCGAGTGGCTGCCAGGCCTCGATGCCGTGCAGGAACACGCCGTACGGCCGGCGAAACGGCGCGGGCACGAAGCTCTGCACGCGTGCGACTGACAAATGCGAATAGAAGACCCAGCGGCACTGTCCGAGCGCCTGGCCTCCGGCGAGCGCCGTGCCAAACCGCACGCGTGTCGCCGTCGACGAATCGAGGGACTCGAGCCGGCCCGAGTCGTCGAGCAAAGTGACGAGACGCGTTTCGTCGCGCCAGCGATCGGCGAACACGCGCCAGAGCAGGCGCGAAACGACCGCCACGCCGCCGCCCTTCGGATCGAGCGTGATTGCCGCCAGACACGGCCGAATCACAGTGACACCTCGGATCGCTCCGCCGTTTCCGCGGCTTCATCGGCCGGCTCCGGCTCGGGTGCTTCCCAGCGGCCGTGCAGATGCTCGGCGAGCCGGTTCAGCGCCACGGCCACGAGGAACCCGGCTGCCGCGGTGGATGTGACTTCCATGAAGGATCCGCCGACCTGCAGCAGGCTCAGGCCGGGCAGGTACCAGAGGAGAAAGCCGTTGGCGTCGCCCTGCCGGAGCCGATCGAATGCCGCGCGATCGATCCAGGTCAGACCGGCGCCGAGCACCAGAAAGGTCGCCGCGACGCCGATGCTGCCGAAGTTCACGTACGCTTCGAGCACCTGGCCGATGCCGACACTCGTCCCGTCAGCGAAGCGGATGCCGGTGTACGTGCTCACCAGGTCGCCGCTTCCCCCCACCACCGGCTTGTTCGGCCACAGCGCGCGTGGAATGACGGCCGCGAGCGCGTCCCAGAACGTGGCGCCGCGGGCGTACTCGGAGAATCCGCTGCCGATGTACTCGACGGCCGCGCCGATCAGGTAGTCCTGATTCAAACGATCGTCGATCAAATTCA
>JBLNGH010000277.1:0-2780 GCA_050264575.1 Acidobacteriota bacterium
GCGCTTCACGCATGCCGATCGGAATCCGCCGCCACCGGATTTGATGGCCGGCCCGTTTCCGCCGGCGTGGAAGCACCTGGCGGAGTTCAGCTTCTCGGGACTGAAGACGGCCGTCGTCAGGCATCTTCAGGAGCGTCATGTCCCGGTGGCTACGGGTCTCACGGTGCCGACCGACGCCGGGCCGCTCGGCCGTCAGGAGGTCGCCGATTTCTGCGCCAGCTTCCAGCGCGTCGTCGTCGAGTCATTGATCGAGCGGACATTCGAGGCCGCACGCTGGCTGGGCGCCCGATCGGTCGGCATCGCCGGCGGCGTTTCGGCCAACAGCCGGCTTCGCCACGATGCCGCGGCTCGCGGGACGCGCGACGGGCTGCCGGTCTTCGTGCCGTCGCTCGCGCTCTCGACCGACAACGCGGCGATGATCGCGGCCGCCGGCCTTCGTAAGTTGGCGCGCGGCGACTCGTCGCCGCTCGATTTCAACGCGTACGCCACGCTGCCGATTGACGCCTGACGCCGCCATCCGCGATGCGAGTCACGACCGACTACCTGTGGTTCAACACGAAGAAACGCCAGGAGTTCATCCGCATCACGGATGACGTCGCGAAAATCGTCGGGGCCAGCGGTGTGCGGGAAGGGATGGTGCTCGTCTCGGCGATGCACATCACCGCCGCCGTGTACGTCAACGACTGGGAGGACGGGCTCATCAATGATTTTCAGGAATGGCTCGAAAAGCTCGCGCCGGCCGGCCGTCCTTACCAGCATCATCAGACCGGTGAAGACAACGCCGACGCGCACTTGAAGCGCACCATCATGGGCCACCAGGTGATCGTGCCGATCACTGCCGGCAAGCTCGATCTCGGACCATGGGAGCAGATCTTCTACGCCGAGTTCGACGGCCAGCGCCGGAAACGGGTCATTGTGAAGGTGATGGGGGAATGAGGAATCGATCTATTGATCTATCGATCTATCGATCTATTGAAGAGCATTCTGATAGAAGGACTGTAATGGTTTTCAATAGATCGATAGATCGATGAGGCGATAGATCGATGCACGATAGATCGATGCAGGTTTCTGATCCCTTGGATGTCGTCCGTGCGTTCTATGACGCCGTGAATCGATCCGATCTCGATGCGGTGGCGTCGCTCTATCACCCGGAGTGCATTGTCGAATACGTGTTCACGAGCGATGCGGCGGTCTATGAGGGTCGTGACGTCGTCGCAAAGAAGTGGGCCGCTGAGTTCGAACGCTACGCCGGAGCGCTCGCGGCCGGCCGCCGTATTGAGGTCGCTCGGGTGGCCGGGCTCGAGACCGGCTGGGGATGGGTGCGGACCGACTGGTCCACGGCCGTCACAGATGCCGAGAACGCCGTCCCGCAGGCGCTCGAGTCCGCCGGCCACTCCCATTTCTGGCTCGAGGACGGGCTGATCAGGCGGCATCGCAGCGTTCGTCGAAGCCCAGGGCGGACGGCGCTTTCCGGCCCGGCGCGGGCTCAGACGACACGCCAGTACCCCTCTCAGCCGGTCGTCGGGGTCGGCGCCGTCGTGTTCGGCGATGACGGCCGGGTCGTGCTGGTCAAACGCCGGCACGAGCCGCTGGCGGGGCAGTGGAGTCTGCCCGGCGGCGCGCTCGAATTGGGGGAGACGCTCGAGGCTGGGGTCGCGCGTGAGATTCTGGAGGAAACCGGACTCGTCGTGAGCGTCGGACCCGTCATCGAGGTGTTCGATCGGATCCTGGTCGACGAGGCCGGCAAGACGCGTTATCACTTCGTCCTCGTCGACTATCTCTGCGCGATCGCCGGCGGTGCGCTGCAGCCCGGCTCGGACGTGGACGATGCCGTGCTCGCGGATCCGGCGGATCTCGAGGCCTTCCGCGTGGTCGCGAAGGCACGAGACGTGATCGCGCGAGCGGTTCGCATGAAGGGAGATGCCGCCTGATGAGACGGGTCATTCGTTTGCGTCTCTTCGTACTTCTGCTGCTGGCCGTCCTGCCCACCCAGCTGGACGCCGAGCTCAAGTTCACGCTTCACACGGATCTGAATCGCATCGAAGGCGTCACGCCCAACGACTGGTCGGCCCTCATCAGCCAGCTGGCCGGCAACGTCGTGCCGGCCGGCGGTGTGGATCACGTGGTGCTCGTCGGCGACAAGGCGATGCGGATGGAGCAGAAGCAAACGTTCGCCGGAATGCCGGCCGGGATGATCACGCTGTACCGCGACGGCGCTCGCTACGGCATCAATCCGGCCGCGCAAACGTTCTGGAAGTACCCGCCCCAGCTCGGCGCTGATGAGCTGAAGGCGATGGCGGGCAGGAAGCCGGAGGTCAAGGTCGTCAAGAGCGGACAGGTCCAGACGATCAACGGCATGCGCGCCGAACAGGTAACGACGACGTTGACGATGCCGATGCCGGGAGAAATCGGTGCGTCGGGAGCTCGCGGCCTTCCCGGCGAATTGATGGTGACCTTCGACGTGTGGGTGACGGCGTCGGTCAAGCCGCCGGCCGGATGGGTACCGCTCATCGATCAGGAAATCCTGTCGAGACTGGGGCTGTCCTCTCCGCAGAGCTTCACCGATAACCGGTTCCCGCTGAAGGCCGTCGTCCGGGTGAACCTCGTCAACGCGATGGAAGTCCTGATGACCGTCAAAGACATCGCCAACCAGGACGTGCCGGACAGCGTGTTCGAGATTCCCAAGGGCTACAAAGAGGTCTCGCCCCGAGGCGGCCGCGGCACGCCGCCTTCGCGCTAACGCGCTTCGGCGGGCCAGGGCCGCCTTCGCGCTAACGCGC
>JBLNGH010000278.1:0-25908 GCA_050264575.1 Acidobacteriota bacterium
AGCGGACTGAGTTTGGCGAGCCGTCTGCGGCGGCGGATAATTCGCAGACCCTGCGTGATCTTTTCAGGTAAGGAGGCCGCCTTATCGGGTGCAGAGGCGAACCGCGGCAGCCCCCCTTTCAAGCCCACCGCAGCCCAAACTGAACCGATCACCAGGCCGGGGAGCAGGACCTCCGTCGGGCCTGCGACCGCGCCAACGATGTTCGCGAATCCGAATACGGCACAGGTCACGCCGACCGAGCGAGGCCACGTCCTCTCCCAAGTGACCTGCATCTCTGGTTCGGCGTTACGTCCGCTGCTCAACCGCGGACAGTGAGCTCGTCCGTGCGTCGATGAGCAAGGTATGGAGCGCCCGCTCGTTCTCAATCATTTCAAACGTCGGTGGCTCATACCTGCTGATACCAGCCCAGCCCGACCCCCCCCGGAGACCGTATGGACCCGGAGCCCGCCCCAGCGCAAAGGAGCCGGAACCGTTCGCACGCTCAGTCAGTGTGATGTCACTCATCGTGCGGAGTGGAAGGCTCTTCACCTTCCTTCCGCGGAGGCCGGAGACGATGATGGCCCGGTCGTTCGTCAGCGCATAGTACGTGCGCGATCGCTGCCATGCATCTACGAAGAAGCGACCGGCGATCAGGTAGAGACCGACCAGCACAAATGGGACACCCCACAACGCAAAGAATGCTGGCGCGCCCATCTTAACGACGGTGATCTCCCAGAAAATGGCAAAGCCGCCCCACATGAGACTGAACGGAATCATCAGGGTATCGGCCGCGCGAAACCTGATGCCGCCGCGCGGCTGACCGGACCACAACACCTTCTCGTTGCGCGCGAGCTGTGACCAGACGAATTGTTCGAGCTCGTAGTTCATGATGTCCGGTCGTGAACCTGCACTCGATAGCGAAGCTCGCGTTTGCCGCCCAGGGCTATCGGCGTGACGAACTCCTCGACCAGCACTCCACCGTTCGCCTCGATCACCCGCTGTGACGCGGTGTTGTCCGGAGCGGTGGTGATCTCGACGTAGCGAAGGCCTTCCTGCTTCGCGTCTCGCAGTATTTCGCGGAGCGCAGCCGTCGCGTACCCGCGACCCTGTTTCCACGGTACCACTGCGTATCCGATGTGCCCGAGGCAGTGCGGCGGCAACGCCTCGGTCCCAGGCTGCCAACGAAACCCGATGCTGCCGCAGAATTCACCATCCCACATCCACCGTCGATACCCTGGCAGCCGCGGAACCGTCGTCCCGTCCGGCAAGCTAATGGGGCCACCGGCCGCGTGTCTATCGACAAGGCTGGCAAGAAACGCGTCTGGATCTGCAGCGATGCGGCGCAGTTGCTCTTGGGCTGCGATTTCGCCAAGCACGTTATCCGGTGACCAGCCACGCTCGAGAGCTGCCACATAACTGGTCAAGTAGTTGAGGGACGGCCAGACCAGTTTCATCTCGTGTTTGTTCACATGATTCGTGTGCTTCGCGGCTCACTCAGTTTGCGCACTGATCGTCACGTAGTACCCGTCAGGATCTCGGAGCGAGAACTCCGAGGTTCCAGTATTCGGGTTCACATGGGGCTCCTCTTCAAGTCGACTGACGAGCGCGCGTGCCCTTGGCAGCGCTAAGTCGAAGTCATCGACACGGAAAAACAGGAGGAGGCCGTTGCCAGGTTTCGCGCGACCAGGGCTCATCAGCGAGGGATGCTCGTGGGCACCCCACTCGTGAAGGCAGAGCAAGACCGTTCCATCCGTGTCGAGGATTTGGCCGAAGTAGTCATGCTCGGGAGCCGTCTCCGGCAGGCCAAGGAGCGACTGGTACCACTTGAAGCTGCCGGGCACATCGCCTACCCCAATGATCGTCCACGTGCGCTTCACGGGCCTCCTCCTGCGATCGAACGGCCACTTGTGTCGAAGAGCGATCACCACGAAGGACACGAAGAGCACGAAGGTTTTACTTCAAGATCTTCGTGTCCTTCGTGAGCTTCGTGGTTCAATGCTCTCGTCGCGTCGTCGTCAGCGCTTGTTCGGGTGCCGGATCATCACGTGCGACCAATAAGTGCCACTGGCCATGACGTACGGCACTTCTTGCTGGGCCTCCGGGACATCGCGTTCGTCGGGCAAGCCAAGTTCTGCGGCCGTGCGAAATGGGAAGTGAATCGACTGCCCGTTCCTCACTTGACGGCGATCTTGTCCGCCAGGAGTCCCGCACTGACCGCGTACGAGTTGGAGCAGTTGTAGTCGAGCAGCGCGTCGTAGTTCTGGTAGACGAGAAAATTCCGGCGTTGACCGCGGACGAGCGAGGCCTCGATCTTCGCGACCGGCAGCGGACCGCCGGATGGGAGCCGAACCCCAAGCTTCTTCCACTCGGCCAGCGGACGCGCGACGGTCATCTCGCGCCGCGCCCGGCAGCCGCTCGTCCGCATCGGCACATGCTTGTCGATCGCGGCCATCGCGGTCCGGGAAATCTTGACCTCGCGCCCCCACCGGCCACCCTTCGTCCATCCGGCCGCGCTCAGATAATTCGCCATGGACCCCAGGACGTCCGGCTGGCTCGACCAGATATCGATGTGGCCATCACCGTCGAAGTCGATGGCGTGCCGGAGAAAGCTCGAGGGCATGAACTGCGGCTGGCCCATGGCGCCGGCCCACGAGCCCTTGAGGTTCTCGATTGAGACGATCCCGCGATCGAGAATCGTCAGCGCGGCGAAAAGCTCGTTGCGAAACAGCGTCGACCGGCGCGGGTCGTAGGCCAGCGTCGCCAGCGCCGCGATCGTCGGCCGGACGCCTGTGAACTCCCCAAAGTTCGACTCGAGTCCCCAGATCGCCACCATGAGCGGTCCAGGAATGCCGTACTTCCCTTCGACTCGCTCCAGCAACGTCCGGTAAGTCCTGGCCGCGTCGTTCGCGCGCGCGACCGTGCGCGGGCTCACGTGACGCGCCAGGTACGAATCGAGGCTTTGAGTACTTTCGGGCTGCTCGCGATCGCGAACGACGACGACCGGTTCCGGAACGAGGTTGGTCAGCGCCAGATCGACGGTCGCCTGGCTGATCCCGCGTGAGAGGGCTTCCTGACGGAGGTCGGCGAGCCATTTCTCTTCGAAGGCTGGGGCGGCCGGCGTGGGCGGAGGCAGCTGATCCTGACGGCTCGCCGATGCCGTCAGGAGGGCAAAGGGCAGAGGGCATAGGGCAAAGGAAAGGAAAAAAGCAAAAGGGAAGAGGACGAGCGTCAGCGCGTTCCGCACCTTGGCCCGTTGCCCTCTGCCCTCTGCCCTTGTCACTCTTCTTCTTCCTTCGCTTCCCCTCGCTCGGCCTTCGATTGGGCGATGATCTTCGCGTGGAGGTGGCTGGGGACTTCGTCGTAATGCGAGAACTCCATGTGGTACGACCCGCGCCCGCCGGTGTTCGAGGTCAGCGTCTGCTCGTATGTCAACATTTCGGCCATCGGCACGGTCGCCTTTATGACGGTCGCCGCGCCGCGGGTGTCCATGCCTGAAATACGGCCCCGCCGGCTGTTCAGGTCGCCCATCAGATCGCCGGCAAAGTCCGACGGCGCATAGACCTCGACATTCATGATCGGCTCGAGGATGGTCGGCTTGGCGCGCGACATGCCGTCGCGGAACGCGAGGCGTCCGGCGAGCTTGAACGCCATTTCGCTCGAGTCGACCTGGTGGTACGAGCCGTCCGTCACCGTCACCCGGAAGTCGACCACGGGATAAGTCGTCAGGTAACCGCGCAGCCGCGTTTCCTGGATGCCTTTCTCGACGGCCGGCACGAACTGCCGCGGGATGGCGCCGCCGAAGATGTCGTTCACGAACTCGAAGTCGGCGCCGCGCGGGAGCGGCTCCATCGTGATGTGGCAGTCGCCGAACTGGCCGTGCCCGCCCGTCTGCTTCTTGTGGCGGCCGTGGGCCTCGACCTTCGCGGTGATCGTCTCGCGGTAGGGAATCCGGGGAGGCTTCAAGTTGACCTCGACGCCGAAGCGCCGCCGCAGCTTCGCGACCGTGACCTCGATGTGGAGCTGACCCTGGCCCGAGAGCAGCAGCTCGTGCGTCTGCGCGTCGCGGTCGTAGCGAATCGATGGATCTTCCTCGCGCAGCCGCTGCATCGCCGTGCCGATCTTGTCCTCGTCGCCGCGGCTCTTCGGCTCGATGGCGTACGCCAGCACAGGCTCCGGGAAGGTCATCGGCGGCACCTTGAACCCGGCGTTCCGGTCGCCGAGCATGTCGCTCGTGTGCGTGTCCTTCAGTTTCGCGACGGCACCCAGGTCGCCTGCGTGCAGCTCCGGCACGTGGGTCTGGGTCTTGCCTTGCATCATCAGCACGTGCCCGAAGCGCTCAGGTTGGTCGCGCGTCACGTTTTGTATGGTCGCGTCGGACTTGGCGATGCCGGAGAGAATGCGGAAGAGCGAGATGCTGCCGGCGAACGGGTCGGCGACGGTTTTCCAGATCCAGAGCGCCAGCGGCGCGCTGTCAGCAGCCGATCGCGCCGCCTCCTTCCCGGCCGCGTCGAGGCCCGGGAACGGCCGATCGGCCGGTGACGCCACGTAGGTCACGATGGCATCGGCGAGCGGCTGGATCCCGATGTTGTGCAGCGCCGACGTGCAGACTACTGGAAACAGCCTGGCCGCGCGGAACGCGCGCGTCAACCCGGCGGCGAGCTCGTCCTGCGTCAGCGTGCCCGCCTCGAAGAACTTCTCCATGAGCGCATCGTCGGCCTCCGCGACCATCTCGATGAGCGCGTCGCGGGCGGCCTTCGCATCCGCCGCGAGGGCGTCGGGCACGGCGGCTTCGGTCATCTTGCCGGAGTCGTCGGCGGCGAACGTGTACGCCTTCATCGCGACGAGATCGACAATGCCTTTGAAATCCTTTTCCTGCCCGATCGGCAGTTGTACCGGCACGCAGTTGCGGCCGAGCGTCTCCCGCATCGACTCAACCGATCGCTCCACGCTTGCGCGCTCGCGATCGAGCCGGTTCAAAACGATCAGGCGGGGCAGCTGCGCCTCGTCGGCGTACGACCACACTTTCTCGGTCGACACCTGCACGCCGCCGACCGCGTCGACCACGACGAGCGCGGCCTCCGACACCCGCAGCGCGGCCTGCGCATCGGCCAGGAAGTTGCCCATGCCCGGCGTGTCGATCAGATTGATCTTGAACTTGGTCCACTCGAGACTGGCGAGCGTCGCCGAGAGCGTGTGTTTCCTGGCAATCGCCTCTTCGTCGTAGTCGGTGACCGTCGTGCCCTCGTCCACTTTGCCGAACCGGTTCACGGCCCCGGCATCGAACAGGAGCGCCGAAGCCAGCTGCGTCTTGCCTGAGCCGCTATGCCCGACCAGCGCCACGTTCCTGATGCCCGCCGCGTCAAAGACCTTCATAAAGAAACTGCCTCCGCTCAGGCGAATAATACTTCGCCGCGGAGGCAGGGCGCGAACTGGAATCTGAAAACTGGAATCTGCAATCTGGCGCTTGCAACCGCAATCGGGGAATCTGAGAATCTGACTGCCGGAAAACGCGGCGCGATTTCAGATTCCGATTTCTCGATTACCCGATTGCCCCGATAGATTCCAGATTGCCCGGTTCCAGATTGCCGTTCAGCGATTGCAGATTTCCAGATTGCAGATTTCAGATGGACGCGCGCGCGTCACTCATAACGCAGGGCTTCAATCGGATCAAGACGTGACGCGCGTACCGCCGGTACCATGCCGAAGAAGACGCCCACGCCGGCGGAGAATCCGATGCCGATGGCGAACGACCACCACGGCAGCGAGATCGGAAAGCCCGTCAGCAGGTTGACGATGAACCCGATCGACGCGCCGATCACGATGCCGAGCACGCCGCCCGTCGACGTCACGAAGACCGCTTCGAGCAGAAACTGCCAGAGCACCTCGATGCGTCGCGCGCCGAGCGCCTTCCGGACGCCGATCTCGCGCGTGCGCTCGGTCACGCTGATCGTCATGATGCTCATGACGCCGATTCCGCCGACCATCAGCGCGATCGAGGAGAGCACGACCAGCGCCAGGAACGTCGCCTGGCTGATCTGATCCCAGACCTTCAGCAGCGCGTCCTGGGTCACCAGGTCGAAGTCATTGGCCTGGTCGAGCCGCAGAGAATGCCTGGTCCGCATCACCTGCTCGACTTCGCGAATCGCCTGCTCGCGTTGCACGCCTTCTCTTGGCACGGCGCCGATGATGACGGCGCGCATTTCGCCGCGGCCGAGATTCGCCGCCCGGATGCCGAACTGTTTCTGATAGGTGGTTTGCGGAATCATCGCGTTGTCGTCGGCGCCGACGTCGAACCCGCCGGGCGACGGCCGCTTGTCGAGCACGCCCACGACTTCGTACTCCGCCAACCCGAGCCGCACCGTCTTGCCGATCGGATCGACCGTCGGAAAGAGCGCCTTGTACGGCCCCTGGCCGAGCACGATCACATGCTTCCGCCGCTGCACTTCGATGGGCGTGAAGTAGCGGCCGAGGACAATCGGTATCCGCGTCAATCGCGGGTAGGTGTCCTCGGTGCCGAACACCTGAAGCGGCTTCGTCCGCTGATTCCTGTAGAACAGCCTCTCCCGCGGCGGCGCCCCTCCGCCGTTGCCGAGGATGACCGACACGACCTCGATCGACGGCGCGCCGCGCTCGATCGCGGCCGCATCGGCGGGCGTCATGTTCGGCCGTTTCATCAGCTCCTGAAAGTCCGCGCCCGACGCCAGGCTGACGCCGGAGAACTTCGCCACGAAAACGGTGTCCGGGCCGATCGTCCGGAACATGTCCCGGAGCGACTCGTCGAACCCGCGCAGGAGCGACGTCACGCCGACGATGGACGTGATGCCGATCACGATGCCGACGACGGTCAGCGCGGACCGCATCTTGTTCGACCACAGCGTGTCCCACGCCATCGTCACGATTTCGTTGAAGAGGGTCCAGCGCATCGCTGTCGATTACTCGCGCCGCAGCGCTTCGATCGGATCGAGCGAGGCTGCGCGCATGGCCGGGTAGAGGCCGAAAAACAGGCCGACGATCGCCGTCATCGAGATGCCGAGCACCACCGACCACGGCTCGACGATGGCCGGCAACGGGCTCACTTTGCTGATGCCCCAGGCCACGAGAAATCCGAGTGCCGTCCCGATCACGCCGCCAAACGTCGAGAGCGTGATCGACTCGGTGAGAATCTGCCACAGGATGTCCCGGCGCCGCGCGCCCAGCGACTTGCGCAGCCCGATCTCGCGCGTCCGCTCGCTCACCGTCATCAGCATGATGTTCATGATGACGATGCCGCCGACGACAAGCGAAAGGCTCACGACGCCGAGCAGCACGGCGAAGATGGCCGCCGTCGCCTGGTTGTACAGATTCAGGATTGTTTCGGCCGAGAGCACGCCAAAGTTGTTGGGCTCGCGAGGACGCAGCCGTCGCTGAATGCGCATCGCCACCGTGGCGTCGTCCATCGCCGCCTGGACGACGGTCGCGTCGGTCGGCAGGACGACGAGCTCGAGCGACTGCCGGATGCCGAAAATGCGACGGTACGTCTCGAGCGGAATAATCGCGAACTCGTCTTGCGACTGGCCGAAAATCGCGCCCTTTTTTTCCGAGACGCCGACGACCCGGAAATGGACCCCGGCCAGGGTAATCGTCTTGCCAATCGGATCGATCGCGCCGAAGAGCCGGTCTGCCGTGTCCCAGCCGAGAATGGCAACCTCGTGTCCATTGTCGAACTCAGCTGGCGTGATCCCCCGGCCCAACTCGATATTCGTCGTCGGCAGCTGGTTGAATTCCTTCGTGACACCACGAATGCGCACGCTGTCGAGGTTCTGGTCCCGGTACTTGGCCTGGGCGCCGGCGCCGGCCTCGGCCATCACCAGCCTGATGTGCGGACTGTAATGACGAAGGGCTTCCGCCTCTTCCAGCGTGACGCGCGGATTGCCGGCCGCGCGCTCCTCTTCCTCTTCGGTCACTGTCACGCCGCGCCGCTGGACCGAAAAGGTGTCCACCCCGAGGTCGGACTGGATGGCGCTCTTCACGCTGGCGTTCAGGCCCTGGACGAGCGACACCACCGCGATGATCGACGTCACCGCCACGATGTTGCCGAGCACGGTGAGCAGCGATCGCAGCTTGTTCGCCCAGATGGCTTGGAGCGCCAGGCCGACGGCTTCGAGGAACTGCTGCATACGGGTCCGAAACGTAGGCCGGCCCTTCAGGGCCGGCGCGCTGGCGGGGCTAAAGCCCCGCCCTACACGTACCTTACCGCGGCCGAGGCGTCATCGCGGTTTCGGCTTTGATCTGATCGCCGTCCTTCATGCCGCGCACGGATTGGAATGGGCCGGTGACGACCTGGTCGCCTTCCTTGAGACCGTCGAGCACTTCGAAATACTTCTCGCCGGCGATGCCGGTTTTCACCGGGAGGAAGACCGCGCGATCGCCCTGAAGCGTGAACACGCCCTCGATTTCCTTGCGTGTTTGCCCGTTCTTGAGCTCGCCGGCGCCGGGTGGCGGACGCCGCTCTCCCGGCTTCGGCGTCGGCGGATGAATGACCTGTCCCTCCTCGTCGAGGATCACTTCGCGGAGGGTCATCGCCTGGATCGGCACGCTGATCGCCTTCTGACGCGTGGCCGTCGTGATCACCGCCGTGCACGTGAAACCTGGCCGCACGCCAGGTACCTGGCCGTCGATCGTTACGACGACTTTGAAGTTCGTCGCACGCTGCGTCGTGCTCGCGCCAGCCGTCTGAATCGGGCTGTTGCCGACCTCGGTAACTTTGCCCGGGAACGTCTTGTCCTGGATCGCGTCGATCGTGATCTTCGCCGGCTGCCCGATCTTGATGTCGGGAATCTCCGTCTCGTCGACCTCGATCTCGGTTTCGATGACCGAGAGATCCGCAATCTCGAGGAGCACAGTGCCCGCGTTGTTCATCGTGCCGACGACGGCGGTTTCGCCTTCTTCGATGTTGCGGCGCACGACCAGCCCGTCGATGGGTGAGACGATTCGCACTTTGTTCAGATCGTATTTGGCGCTGTTGAGATTCGCCTCTTCCTGCTTGATGCGCTGTTCCTGCGCGCGGATCGACTGCTCGTTCACCTTCAGGTCGGTCTCCCGCATCTTCACGTCGTTCTGCGCGCGTTCGTGCTGCTCACGCGGGATGAGGCCCTGTTTGGCGAGCCCTTCAGCGCGCTGCAGCGCGTCTTGCGACTGCCGGAGCGCGATCTTCAGATTGTCCGTCTGCGCCTTCATCTGATCGAGCTGCGACCGCTGCGTCGCCAGGCTCGCTTCGCGGTTCTGCACCGCGGTCTCGAGGTTGCGCGGGTCGATCTGCAGCAGCAGCTGGCCCTTCTTGACGAGGTCGCCGTCGTTGACCGCCAGATTGACGACTTTCCCCGACGTTTCCGCGCTGATCTTGACGTTGCGCTTCGGCTGGACTTTGCCGCTCGCCGACACGGTGGACTCGAGATCGCGGCGCTCGATTTTCTCGACGTTCACCGTCGTGGCCGTCGATCGCTTGAAGCCGTAGTTGGCGGCGGCGATGCCGCCCAGCACGACAACAACCACGAGGCCGATGAGAATCTTCTTCTTACGGCTCATGCCCTACCTGCTGCCCAACCGGCTGAAAATCGCCGTGATACTGCCGGCGATGGCGACGTATGCGGTGAAAAGGCCGATCGCGATGTTGCGCGTCTTGCGCCGGTATAGAACGCCGAGACCGATCGCCAGAACGATAATGCCCCAGATGGTGAATACGCTGGTCACGCCGAGGAAGCGGGCGAGGAAGCTGTTCTCGTCGAGCATCGGCACCAGCGCGCCCAGATTGAACGGGCCGCCCACGCTCATGGTCCCCTGCATCAGTTGAATGGGCGCGCCAACAGCCGCCCCGAGCGCCCCGGGAACCGATGAATGCGTCACCACGGCAAGGACTTGTTTGAAGGTCGCCGTTCCGCCGAGCATCGCGTTGAACACCGCCCACAGAATGGCGGTGACAAGGAGCGACCAGATCGGCATGAACACCATTGTCCCGATGACACTGAAGATGGCGCCGAAGCGGCTCCGCTGTTCCATCGCCCGGTACATCTGGTCGTTCACCGTCTGACCCGTCATGCGCTCGATCTGCTGCACCTGCATGTCGAGCGCGGCCTGCCGGCCGCGTTCGGTGAACTGCGGAGCGCCCTGCGAAATACCGATAACGAGCGCACAGAGGAACAGAATGCCAAAGGCCCTGGGAGAGCGGACGACGTCCTCATACGTAGCCTTCGGCGAGGTGATCATGCCGATGGCGCGCGCTAACAGGCCTTTTGCCGGAGCCGGGGGCGGGGCAGGCTGGTTCATGGGACGCACCTTCTGGAAGGCCGGATCGGAATCGGGCAATCCTTCTAATTGTACCGCCCGCGAACAATCTACGATCTGTGACGAAGCCGGGTTCCGGCGGCTCAGGCGAGGTAGTCTGACCAGGATGGCGCGCCTTACCTGCGGGCTGCTCGTCGCCGTGGCGCTGCTTCCTGGGGTCGCCTCCGCCCAGTCCTACGAGATAGTTGGGGTAAGAGCCCTAGGGATGGCGGGAGCTTTTGTAGCCGTCGCAGACGACTCGACGGCCGTGTATTGGAACCCTGCCGGCCTGGTCTCCGGACAACCCGTCGGCGGGAACTTCGAATGGGGCAAGTTTCAATTCGGGAATCGGGACGCCGTCCCGAATCCGGGCCCGTTTGAGGGCAAGTCCACCCTCTGGAGCCTCGGGAGCTGGCCCGTCGGGCTGTCCATGGGCAAGTTCCAGCAGACGGTCCTCGTGCCGGATATCACAGGGACACCGGCCGCCTTCAACACTCGGACGAGTTATCTCGGTGTCACCGTCCTTCAAACGCTCGTCGAGAACGTCGTCATCGGCTCCACGTTGAAGTGGGTTCGAGGACGGACCGATCGCGCACTCGCGGTGGGCGGGACGGTGGAAGAGGCACTCGACCACGGCTCCGACCTCGAAGGCGATAAAGACGATGATTTTGATCTCGATCTGGGATTGATGGCCAACCTGAATCCGCTGCGCATCGGACTGACGGTGCGAAATATGCTCGAGCCGAAGTTCGGCAAGGTTGCAGAAAACGAAATCACCTTGAAGCGGCGCGCGAGATTAGGCGTCGCGTTCATCGCGCCGGCTGGCCTGACTCTTGCCATGGACTTCGATCTGGACACGGCCGATCTCGAATACGGCCCCAGTCGAATCATTGCGTTTGGCGGCGAGGCCAGGCTCGGCCCGCGCATGGCGGTGCGATCCGGTCTGCGGTGGAGCACCACCGGTTCGCACCACATGGTGGGCGCCGTAGGCGGAAGCTTCATGATCCGCCCTCGCCTCTGGATCGACGGGCACTTCTCGCAGGGCGGCGCGGACGAGCTTCGCGCCTTCAGCCTTGCGATGCGCGCCGGCATGTAGGCCGGCCTTCCGCCTCCGCTAAAGCTACGGCGGACCACCGTAGCCTTGGCGGAGGTGGTTAGGGCCGGCATGCGCGTCGCGGTCTCTCGAATCGACGCCGTGTCCCGAGAGGGCCATGGTTGTCCGTTTCAGTGAGCTGCTGCTGCGCGAAAAGCGCATCACACCCGCTCAACTTCAGGTCGCGTTGAACCATCAGCGCGCGAGCGGAGGCCGTCTCGGCACGACGCTCGTGCGGCTCGGATTGCTGCGCGACGAAGACGTCGCGCTCGTCTTGAGCCGGCAATACGGCGTGCCGGCCATCCAATTGGCCGAGTTCGATCTCGATCCGGACGTGATTCGGTTGATTCCGGTCGAAGCCGCCGTCAGACACCAGGTCGTGCCAGTCGCGCGACACGGCGCGACGCTGACGCTGGCGATGACCGATCCCGCGAACCTCGAGGCGCTGGACGACATCGCGTTCGTGACCGGTCTCCATGTTCAGCCGGTCGTCGCGTCGGACGCCGCGCTCCAACACGCCATCGGCAAGTACTACCGTCACGCGGCGTCCGCGCCGGCACGCGCGAGACCCGCTCCGTCGCCACGCGCCGCTGAAACGCCGGTGTCGGGTGCCGACCAGCGGGTGCTCGAAGTCATTGACGCGCCTGAGCCCGCTGACTCGCGCGCGGACGATCAAACGCGAGACGACCCCGGCCAACCCGGCGAGCAGACCGCAGTGGGTCTCGTCGATGCGCTGATGCTGAGCGCCATCCGGCAGGGCGCGAGCGACATTCACATCGAGCCCTACGAGAAGGAGCTCAAGGTGCGGTTTCGCGTGGACGGGATGCTGCAGGCCGCGCCCTCGCCGCCGATTCGATACCGGGATGCCATCACATCGCGGATCAAGATCATGGCGCGGCTCGACATCGCGGAGAAGCGGCTGCCGCAGGACGGCCGAATCAAAGCGCGTTTCAGCGACCGGGGGAGAAGTCGCGAAGTCGACTTCCGGGTGTCCTGTCTGCCGACGCTCTTCGGCGAGAAGGTGGTACTGCGGCTGCTCGATCCCGAGGTGCTTCGCTTCGATCTCTCGGCATTGGGCTTCGATCCGGACGCCCTGGACCGGTTTCAGCAGGCCATCCGGCGGCCCTGGGGAATGGTCCTCGTCACCGGGCCCACGGGAAGTGGCAAAACCAGCACGCTCTACTCGGCGCTGGCGCAGATCAGCAGGCCGGACGTGAACGTCCTGACCGTTGAAGATCCCGTGGAATTCAATCTCCCCGGCATCAACCAGGTCCAGGTCCGCGATCTGATCGGCCTGTCGTTCGCCGCCGCCCTGCGCGCATTCCTCCGTCAGGACCCGGACGTGATTCTGGTCGGCGAGATTCGCGACGCCGAGACGGCGTCCATCGCCGTCAAAGCCGCATTGACCGGTCACCTGGTGCTCTCGACCATTCACACCAACGACGCGGCGTCGACGGTCAACCGGCTGGTGAACATGGGCGTCGAGCCGTTTCTCGTCGCGAGCTCGATCAACGCGTTGTGCGCCCAGCGATTGGTGCGGCGCGTGTGCGACGCGTGCAAGATCCCGTGCGACATTCCGGCGGACCAGCTCATCCAAGTCGGCTTCAGTCAGGCGGACGCGGCATTCGTGCATCCGGTTCGCGGGTCCGGCTGCGATCGGTGCTCCGGCACCGGCTACCGCGGGCGCATCGGTCTCTTCGAGGTCATCGAGATGACCGAGCCCATTCGCGACCTCGTCCGCAGAAATGCTCCGGTCTCCGAGCTTCGCCGCCTGGCCGCGGCTTCCGGCACGCAGACGCTTCGTCACAGCGGCCTCCAGAAGATTCGGGATGGATTGACGACGATGGAGGAAGTGATGAGAGAGACGCAATGACGCTGACGGAATTGCTCAAGGCCGCGCAGGATCGTGGTGGATCGGATCTGCACCTCGCCGTCGGCGCCCCGCCCACGGTCCGCATCGACGGCGATCTCCACCGGCTTCCCCTGCCGCCGCTGACGGCGGATCTCGCGCGCAGTCTGGCGTGCAGCGCGCTCAGCGACGAGCAGCGCCGCTGGTTCGAAGAGCGCGACGACATCGATTTGGCTCTGAGCGTCCGGGGTGTCGGCCGCTGCCGGTGCAATCTGTTCCGGCAGCAGGGCGCCGTTGGCGCCGTCTTTCGATTGGTTCCCGGGACGATTCGTCCGCTCGAGGACCTCGGGCTGCCGCCTGCGGTGGCATGGCTGGCCGAGCGCCCGCGAGGCCTCGTGCTCGTCACGGGACCGACAGGCAGCGGCAAGTCGACGACGCTTGCCGCCATGGTCGATCGCATCAACGAGTCGCGGCCCGTTCATATTCTGACGATCGAGGATCCGATCGAATTCATTCATCAGCACAAGACAGGTCTCGTCAACCAGCGCGAACTGCGGTCGGACACGCGCAGCTTTGCCGGGGCTCTGCGCGCGGCGCTTCGTGAGGATCCCGACGTCGTGCTCATCGGCGAGCTGCGCGATCTCGAAACGATGGAAGCCGCAATGACGATGGCGGAGACGGGGCATTTGACGCTGGCGACGCTCCATACGAACTCGGCGGCGCAGACGATCACGCGCCTCGTCGACGCTTTTCCAGCTCACCAGCAGAGTCAGGTCAGGACACAGCTTTCGCTCGTGCTCGAGGGGGTGGTTTCGCAGACGCTCGTCCGCGCGTCGGCCGGCGCGGGCCGCATTGCCGCCCTCGAAGTGCTCGTGGCGACGCCCGCGATCCGGCACCTGATTCGCGAGGACAAGGTCCATCAGATTTACGGCGTCATGCAGACCGGCCAGGAGCGGGCAGGCATGCAAACGATGAATCAATCGCTCCTGCGTCTGGTGGAGCAGCGGCTCGTGGCGAGAGAGACGGCGCTCGCCGCGTCCCCCAATCGAGACGAGCTGGTCTCACTGCTGGAGCGTTCGAGAGAACCTCAGCGCGCGGTGCTGATTCCGGCTCGCCGGCCGGCCGATCCACGAGTGAGTCGATGATTCGCCGGCGTTCCGTGTCATCCCGAAACCTTGCGATCTTCACGCGTCAGTTCTCGCTGATGATTGGCGCCGGGTTGCCGCTCGTGCAGTGTCTCGAACTGCTGGGCAAAGAGGAGCCCGACGCGCGATTCGCGCAAACGCTGGCGAATCTGCGGGCGGATGTCGAGGCCGGCGCATCGCTCGCCGACGCGATGCTGAAGCAGCCGCACGCGTTCGACGAGCTGTACGTCAGCATGATTGCGGCGGGCGAGGCGGGCGGCGTGCTCGACACGATTCTGACGCGGCTGTCGGGCTTCCTTGAAAAGCAGGCCCGGCTGAAGGCTCGGGTGCGCGCGGCGATGGTGTACCCGGCTTGCGTCCTCGCCGTGGCCGTCGTCGTGATCGCCTTGATTCTCGTGAAGGTCGTGCCCACGTTCACCGAACTCTTTGCGGGCCTCGGCGCCACCCTTCCTTTGGCGACCCGTGCCGTCATCTGGATGAGCGAATGGACCGCGCTCGCCCTGCCTTTCGCGGCTGCCGCCGCCGTGTCCGGCGGGTACCTGACCAGGCGTTATTACCGGACCACAGCCGGTGGAGTCCGGCTCGACGGACTGCTGTTGCGCCTGCCGCTTGTCGGCGCGGTCGCGCGCAAAGTCGCGGTCGCGCGATTCTGCAGGACGCTTGGCGCGCTGCTCGGTTCCGGCGTCTCAATCCTCGAAGGTCTCGAAATCACGGCGCGGGCGGCCGGCAACGCGGTGATCGAACGGGCCGTGCGACGCGCGCGCGTGCGCATCGAGCATGGCGAGACGATTGCGGCGCCGCTGCGCGCCTCCGGCGCCTTCCCGGTGATGGTGGTCCAGATGATCGCTGCCGGGGAGACCACCGGGGCGCTCGATACCATGCTCGGCAAGATCGCCGACATCTTCGACGACGAAGCCGATGTCGCCATCGGTGCGCTGCTTTCGCTGCTTGAACCGGCGTTGATTGCCGTGCTCGGCGTGATCGTCGGCGGCATCGTGGTCTCGATGTACTTGCCGCTTTTCGAGCTGGTGGAACAGTTGTCATGAACGGCCGGAAAAAGCGTCAAAACTGTGCGGAAGGCCACATTTCATGACGCTCTCCGGCGGATCCGACCAAAGAGGAGTCTTAACGTAAAACGATAGTTCCAAACCACTTAACCAACACCGCGGCTGCTCGGCGCTCTGGTATCAACGTTGCTCGAATTCTGCGCTGAGAAATCCCGATACCGGGCCATCATGCCCGGACGAGATGACTGGCCGCACGAGAAGTGGCCACCGGCCACGGGGAGTCAGTCAACGTATGACACGCAAGACAGAATCCGGCTTCACCCTCATCGAGCTGCTCATCGTCGTCGCAATCATCAGCATCATTGCTGCGTTTGCGGTGCCTGGGCTGCTGCGGGCACGCATGAACGCGAACGAGGTCTCTGCGATCACCTCGCTCAAGACAACCTCGTCGTCGCAGGTGAGTTACGCGGCGTCGTGCGGCAACGGCGCCTACGCGGCGACGTTCCTGGTTCTGGGAACGCCGGCCGCCGGCTCGACGGAGGGCTTCATCTCCGCCGACCTGGGCCTGTCCGCGACGCCGCAAAAATCCGGCTACGCCTTTACGCTTGGACCGGGGAGCGGTTCGGCGGCGGGCCCGAACGACTGCAACGGCACAGCGACCATTACGGCGTATTACGGAACGGGCGTGCCGCTGACGTTCGGCACGACGGGGACGCGGTCTTTTGCGGTGAATCAGGGCAACGTGGTGTGGCAGCTGTTCGCGGCGACCGCGCCGCCGGAGCCCTTCGGAGCGCCGTCGACCCCCATCCAATAGCCCGACGGGGGCGGGCCCGTCTTCGGCGCGTCCTGTGGTAAAACACGCTGAATGACCTCTCGCGCTCGGCTCCTGATCCTGGTTTTCGCGATTGCCGGGCTGGCCTTTGCGGGCACGTCCGCCTGGGTTCATTACAAGCTCCTGACGCAGCCGGCGTATACCAGCGTCTGTGACATCAACGAGACCTTCAGCTGCTCTCAGGTCTACATGAGTCAGTACGGGTCGGTTCGAGGGATCCCGGTCGCCCTGTTCGGTCTCATTTGGTTTGGCCTGGTGGCCCTGTTGGCCGCGTTTTCGCGACCCAAGGAGCAAAACACCGATCCGAGCGGCGCGTATGTGTTCGCGCTCGCTACCGTAGGGCTCGGGGTCGTCATCTATCTCGCGTACGCGTCGTTCTTCGTGCTCAAGACGGGATGCATCCTGTGCATCGGGACGTATGTGGCGGTGATCGCGATCTTCCTCGTATCGAGCGCATCGGTGTCCATGCCGATGACGCGGTTGCCGGGGCGCCTATTCGGCGATCTGCGCACGCTGGTCTCCCGTCCGACGGCGCTGCTGGTGGCGATTCTGTTCCTGGCAGGCGCGGCATCGGCGATCGCGTTTTTCCCGAAGGAGAGAGAGGGATCGGGCCCGGCATCAGCATCGGGATCAGGGTCAGGATCCACGTCCGCGGCGGCGACACCTTCAGGCGCGGCAGCGACGCCACAGCAGGCGGCGGACATGGACAAGGCGTTTGCGGACGCCTGGTTCCAGCAGAACCGTGTGGACCTCGGCGTGCCTGCCAACGGCGCGAAGGTGCTGATCGTCAAGTTCATCGACTGGCAGTGTCCGTCGTGCAAAGCGTCGTACTTTGCCTACAAGCCCTTGCTCGACGAATTCGAGAAGACGAATCCGGGCGCCGTCCGCCAGGTGATCAAGGACTATCCCCTCAACAGCCGGTGCAACTACAACATCTCCCGCGAAATGCATCCGTCGGCGTGCGAAGAAGCGGCCGCCGTCCGGATGGCTCGCGAAAAGGGGAAAGACAACGAGCTGGTCACGTGGCTGTTCGGCATGCCGGACGTGCCGCAGATGCAACGCACGCCGGACATGGTCAAAGCACAGCTCGCGAAGTTGATCGGGGCAGTGAACTTCGATCGCGAGTACGCCGCGCGGCTGCCGGACATCAAGCGTGACGTCGCCGACGGCGGCGCGCTCAATGTGTCGCAGACCCCGACCTATTTCGTCAACGGCGTGCGTGCGCAGACCGCGCAGGGCTGGCTGCCGCCGCACTACTTCGAGCTGGCCATCAAGCTGGAGCTGGAAAAGGCTGAAAGCAAGACCCCGCGACCATGACCGTCATGGTGGATGATGGCAGCCATCGTCCGCACTGAACATCTCACAAAAGATTTTCCGGCCGGATTCTGGCGGTCGCGCCCGCACAGGGCGTTGGACGATGTGGCGATCGAAGTCCCGGCTGGCGGTGTGTTCGGACTGCTCGGGCCGAACGGCGCCGGCAAAACCACTACGCTCAAATTGCTGGTCGGGCTGCTGCGGCCGACCGCAGGACGGGCGGAGATCTTCGGCCGGCCGCCGCGCGACGTCGAATCACGCCGGCGGCTCGGGTTCCTGCCGGAGAATCCGGCCTTCTATGAGGAGCTGACCGGCGAGGAGCTGCTGATCTATTTCGGCGGTCTCTGCGGATACAACGGCGCCGCCCGGCGCGAGCGCGCGCGGAAGGCGCTGGATCTCGTGGGGCTGACCGACGATGGCCGGCGGAGGCTCCGGCACTACTCGAAAGGGATGGTGCAGCGGGTCGGCATCGCGCAGGCGCTCATCAACGATCCGGAGCTCGTCATCCTCGACGAGCCGATGTCCGGACTCGATCCCGGCGGCCGGCACGATGTCCGGGAGCTGATTCTGCGGTTGCGCGACGAGGGGCGGACGGTCATTTTCAGCTCGCACATCCTGACGGATGCGGAATTGCTCTGCACACGCGTCGGCATCCTTTCCCGGGGCCGTGTCGTCGCGCTTGGCGCGTTGTCCGAGCTCATCGCCGGCGTCGCACGCGGATGGGAAATCGTCGTCGACGGGTTGCCGGATCAGGCGGCCGCAGAACTCCGCGGACGGGTCAGGCGGATCACGCGGATAGCGGGCAGCCGGTACGGCCTGGAGCTTTCGGCGGACACGAGGCCTGAGCCGCTCCTCGGAGATCTTGCGGCCTCGGGCGCCACGCTGGTGTCGGTGACGCCGCTCCATGCCACCCTGGAGGAGTTCTTCCTGCAGGTTTCCCAATGACCGCGCGCCGCATCGGGCTCGTCGCGTGGCACGTGCTCAAACAGAACATCCGCGACCGCGTCCTCTACACCATCGTCGCGTTCGCGTTGTTGCTCGTCGGCGCCTCGCTGGCCATCGCCCAGATTACGGCCGGCCAGGATCTCAAGATCATCAAGGATCTCGGCCTTGCCGCCATCGAGCTCGGCGGTGTGTTGATGAGCGTGTTCATTGGCGTCAGCCTGGTCGCGGACGAAATCGATCGGCGGAGCATTGTTCCCGTGCTGGCCAAGCCTTTGCCGCGCTGGGAGTTCATCGTCGGCAAATACGCCGGGTTGGTGCTGACGATCGGAATCAACGTCGCAGCCCTGACCGGCGCGCTTTACCTGATGCTGCTCTGGATGGGCTCGACCGCCGCCGCCAACGTCCGGTTGTCCTGGGAAGCGCCGGCGACGGATCCGCGTCTGATGATCGCCGTCATCCTCATCACCGCGGAGCTGGCCCTCCTGACCGCGATCGCACTGTTCTTTTCGACGTTCTCGTCGAGCGCGATGCTGTCCGCGGCGTTGACGGTGGGCCTCTTCATTGCCGGCGTCGAGAGTGACGCGCTGCGTCAGTTCACCCGGACGGTCGACGCGCCCGCGCTGGGCCGCGTCGTCTCGGCCGCCGGCTGGATTGTCCCGGCATTCTCGATCTTCGACGTGAAGGCGGAGGTCGTTCACGGCCTTCCGATTCCGGCGGCGCGGATCGGCCTTGCACTGACATACGCTGCGGTTTACATCGCCGTCGCGGTCGGTGCCGCTGTGCTGATCTTCTCCCGTCGGGAGTTCCGATGAGCCCGCGATTCGTGACCTTCGTGGGAACCGTCTGCATCTTCGTCGGCCTGGGCGTGGCAGCGGCCGTGCTGCGCGCCAGCGAGGATTCCGGTCCTGCGTCACGTCCGGTCGAGCGAGGGCTGTATCTCAAATCACCGGCGGCCGCACGGCATCTCTCGCTCGGCTTCGACGCCGTGCTGTCCGACATCTACTGGATTCGGACGATTCAGCATTTTGGCGCCGACCGGCGCTCGTCGCGCACGACCGGCCGATTCGAGCTGCTCGCGCCCTTGCTGGAGATGACGACGACGCTCGATCCGCATTTTGGTGCAGCGTACCGGTACGGCGCGATTCTTCTCGCGCTGGAAAAGCCGGATGGGCCGGGACGGCCCGATCAGGCCATCGCCCTGCTCGAAAAGGGACTCCAGACGAATCCGGACCGGTGGCAGTTTGCGTACGATCTCGGCTTCGTTCACTACTTCTACACGTTCGACTACGCGACGGCGGGGCACTGGTTCGAGCGGGCCGCGCGGATGCCGCGTGCCCCCGAATGGCTCCTGCCCCTCGCGGCGACGACCATCGCCCGTGGCGGCGACCGCGAGTCGGCGCGCGCGATGCTGACGCGGTTGCAGGAGTCCAATGAGGCGTACATCAGGCGTGCCGCCGGGCGCGGGCTGCTCCAACTCCGCGCCCTCGACGAGATCGATCGGCTGCAGGCCCTGGTCGACAGCTTCCCGATCGACCACGTGGTCTATCCGGAGAGCTGGCTCGATCTCATGAAAGCGGGTCTGCTTCCCGGTCTTCCCCTGGATCCACAGAACGTCCCGTATGTCTACGATCCGGTGACTCACCGCGTGAGCCTGTCGCCTCAATCTCCACTCGGTCCGCTGCCCTCAGGCCTGGCCCGCCAGTGACGCTCATCGGACTGGTGTTCCTGGGCGTGTTCGGGTTGATGGTCGGGAGCTTCCTGAACGTCTGCATCTCGCGTCTCCCGGCCGGCGAGTCGATCGTGACTCCACGATCACACTGCCGATCGTGTGGCGCTGCGATTCAGTGGTACGACAACGTCCCGCTAATCAGCTATCTGGTGCTCGGTGGCCGCTGCCGGGCCTGCCGGGCGCCAATTGGCTGGCGATACCCGGTGATCGAGTTCGGCACCGCGGCTGCGTTCGTGATCCAGGGGATGGCACACGGAGACGACATGCCGTTGCTGACCTCGCGTCTGGTCTTCACCGCGCTCCTCATCGCGCTCTTCGGCACCGATCTCGAGACCCAGCGCCTGCCGAATGTCCTCACCCTCCCCGGGATCATCGTCGGTTTCGGCCTCAGTTTGTTTATGCCGCCGGATCCGTGGGCGAGTCTCGGCGGCATGCTGCTCGGCGCCGGAGCGTTGTTCGTCATCCGTTGGGCGTGGTTTCGCGCGACGGGCGTCGAAGGCATGGGGCTCGGCGACGTGAAAATGGCCGGGCTGATCGGCGCGTTCCTCGGGCCCCGGCAGGTCTGGCTCGTGCTGCTGCTCGCGAGCGTCGGCGGCGCTGTGGTTGGGATCATGCTTTCGCTTGCCCGCGGCCGGTCGCTGCACACCCGGCTGCCTTTCGGCACATTCCTCGCCGCCGCCGCCTTCATCGCCTCGGTCGCGGGCGATCGGATTGTTTCCTGGTATCTGGATTTCTATCGCTGATGCCATCGTGTAGGCCGGCCCTTTAGGGCCGGCGAACTCTCAAATAACTTCACTCTCGAGCTCGCCAGCCGTACGAGATTTTCGCAACACAGCAACGAGTTGGCGCGATCTGTCTCCGATCCAGACTGGATCGGCTGTTGCAGTAGGTCGCGTTGGCCATGCTCGCATCCCGTCGCCGCCGGCGAGACCAAGCCGGCTTCACGCTCGTCGAGCTGCTCGTCGCGCTTTCTTTGCTGACGATCGTCGCCGCCGGAATCGCGCAGCTCTTCGCCGTGACCGTTCGCGACGCGCGCGCCGCGCGGGATCAGACGATGACGATGATGTTGGCGATGCAGAAGATGGAGCAGCTGCGTGGGCTGACGTGGCGTGTGGATTCGGCGGGTGGGGCGGTGAGCGACTTGACGACCGACCTGAGCCGAAGTCCTCCCGATGCCAGCGGGAGCGGGCTCGGTGCGTCACCTGCCGGGACTCTGGACACGAATACCGCCGGGTTCGTGGACTTTCTCGACAGCAACGGCCGATGGGTCGGGACTGGGACAGGTCCGCCGCCGGCAGCGACGTACCTTCGCCGGTGGAGCATCGAGCCGTTGCCCTCCGATCCCGGGAATTCACTCCTGCTCCGTGTGCTGGTGACCACGCGCATCCGCGATGCCGGCGCGACCGCAGCCGGCCAGGCACGATTTCGACGAGCTGATGAAGCATTGCTGGTGACGATCAGGACGAGAAAAGCTGAATGACCCCCGCCTTCGCCGATCACGGTTTCTCTTTAATCGAGTCGCTCGTCGCGCTCCTTTTGTTGCTCGTCGTCATGAGTGCCGTCTTCGCCATCGTCAATCCAAGCTCGATCGCGGCGCAGGCGCAGCCGGAAGTGATGGACGTCCAGCAGCGCGCGCGTGTCGCAATCGACGCGATTGAACGGGACTTGCTGAACGCGGGCGCGGGCCTGACTTCAGGTCCGGCCGCCGGCCCGATCGCTCGGTACTTTGCGGCGATCGTGCCGCGACGGATGGGGCTGCAAGGCGCGGATCATTACGACGTCGCGCGCGGCGACACCATCACGATTAGCCGCCTGGCGGGCGGATACGTGCAGACCACCCTGCGCGCCCCGCTGGCCTCCGGTGCGCCCGCGCTCATGGTCGACGAGCCGGCGAATTGCCCGGTCCGTAACGGCGTCTGCGGCCTCGCGCAGGACATGAGAACGGTCGTGTTCGAGCCGGGCGGGTCGTTCGACTGGTTCACGATCGGCCCGTTGCAACTCCCGGCCGCGGCGATCATCTCCAACCAGCAAGGCGCGTTTGCGTCATATCCGGCCGGATCGTTTGTCGCACAGGGTAAGAGAGATGTGTACTGGCACGATCCATCCTCGCGACAACTGCGGCACTACGACGGCTATCTGACCGATGTCCCCGTTGTCGACAACGTCGTCTCGCTCACCCTGGAATATTTCGGCGATCCTGAGCCACCAGCGTGGCCCAAACCGCCTCCCGGCCTGGCGAATTGTCTGTACGACTCGTCGGGCAACCAGCTGCCGGGACTCGTCACGCTGACCGCGCAAGGCGGCTCGCTGGCCCCGCTGCCGCTGTCGATGCTCGGGGACGGGCCCTGGTGCGGCGCCGGCGACAATCGCTTCGACGCGGACCTGCTTCGCGTAAGGACTGTCAGTGTCTCCGTGCGTGTGCAGGCGTCGCAGGCCACTTTTCGAGGTACGGGGACAGATTTCGCGAATCCAGGCTCTAATCGAAACGCTTCGCGGGCGGTATCGGACTACGTCGCGACGATGGCCGTTACGCCACGCAACCTGAGTCCGCGATGACCGATCGTGGCTCGGCCTTGCTGGTCGTGTTGATTGCGACGGCGTTGCTGTCCGCGCTCGGCGCAGGGCTGGTGATGATGGGCAGTACGGAGGCGACCATCGCGGCCAATTACCGAACGACTGCGGAAACGAGGTATGCGGTCGAAGCGGCCGCCGAGCGCGCCGTCGAGGATCTCGTGAAGATTGCGCCATGGAGCGGGGCGTTGTCGGGCGCCATTCCGTCAACGTTCGTCGATGGCAGCATGACGCCGGTTCTCGCCTCGAACCAGCGAATCGATCTGGTGGCGATTACGGCCGACGTGCAACGGCAATCGGATGCCGCAGGTTCCTGGGGGGCCAACAGTCCGCGCTTTCGTCTGTTCGCCTACGGACCGTTCTCGTCGATAACTGGTTCGGGCAGCGTTCTTCAAAGCTCCGCGTACCTCGCAACCTGGATCGCCGATGATCCGGCCGAGACAGACGGCGATCCGCTCGTGGACGCCAACGGACGAATCACGCTGCTTGCAAAGGCGTTCGGTCTCTTTGGATCCGTGCGTTCGCTCGCAGTCACGCTGAGTAGATCCGGACCCGGACCGGGCGTGGTTCACGTGCTCTCCTGGCAGGAGGTGGAATGACGACGCTGTGGCAGGCGCCGGCGATAGTGGCGGCATTCATGTGGCTCAACGGGCCGGCTGATACGCTCGATCGCGCGGCGAGGCGCGAAGCGCTGCGGCGGAGCGTCATGCCGCAGTCCATCGCGTCGCTCAGCATCTACGATTGGCCTCCCTCGACGACGATTTCGCCGGCTTCGCCGGCCGCGTCGACGGCTCCAGCTGTACCACCGCGGGACATTGGAGCTGCCCCGCGTGTCGACACGACAGACAAGGGCCCGCCCTCACCGGGGCAGCAGGACGAAGCGTGGTGGCGGTCTCGCATGACGGCCGCGCGAGCGGCGGTGGAACGCGATCAGACGCTTGCGGACGCGATGCAGTCGCACGTGAACGCGCTGCAGAACGACGTCGTGAATCGAGATGATCCCGCGCAGCAGGCCGAGCTGCGGCGGCGTCTCGCGGCCGCGCTGGCTGAGCTGGAGAAGCTCAAAGCGCAGATTGTCGCGGATCGTCAGGCGATTCTCGACATCCAGGACGACGCACGACGGCTGAACGTGCCGGCCGGCTGGATTCGGTAAGTGCTGGTTGTCGTAAAGTTCGAAGCTTGAAGTTCTAATCTTAAGTTCGAAGTTCAGGCCGCGCTCTTTCAGCGGCCTGCTAGAGGCTATTTCTTTAGCCCGATCGTCTTCAGCGCCGTCTTGATCTCGGCCGTGGTCACATCCGGAACGATCTGGGTGGCGCCGATGCCCTGAGCGAGCACGAAGTGCAATCGGCCGTCGGTGATTTTCTTGTCGTGTTGCACGGCGTCGAGGACTTCCGCGACCCGAAGGTCCGTCACGACGGGCAGCGGGCCCATCCGGACAATGAGGTCTTTCAACCGCGCCTCATCGTCTTCCGGAAGCAGCCCGCGGGCGGCGGAGATGTGCGCGGCCGCGAGCATGCCGTACGCGATGGCTTCGCCGTGCCGGAAGCGGCGGTACTTGGTGATGGCCTCGAGGGCGTGGCCGACCGTGTGGCCGAAGTTGAGCGTCCGGCGCGGACCGGATTCGCGTTCGTCGGCGGCGACGACCTCCGCCTTGATGCGGCAGCAGTCGGCGACGAGCGGTGTCAGCAGCGACTGGTCGTGCGCGAATAGAGGTTTGAGGTTCGAGGAGACAAGGTCGAACAACGATTTGGAGGCGATGACGCCGTACTTGACGACTTCGTAGAGGCCGGCGCGGAACTCGCGTCGAGGGAGGGTCGAGAGCACATCGGGATCGCAAAGCACGAGTGAGGGCGGATGAAAGGCGCCGGCGAGATTCTTGCCCGACGCCAGATTCACGCCGACCTTGCCTCCGATCGCGCTGTCGACCTGCGCCAGCAGGGTAGTGGGGACCTGGACCACGCGGATGCCGCGCAGGAAGGTCGCAGCGGCGAAGCCCGCCACGTCGCCGACGACCCCGCCGCCGAACGCGAGGACGGTTGACGAGCGATTCAGGCGGCGGCGGATGAACGCGTCGTACAGACGCGCGACCGTTTGGAGCGTCTTCGCGCGCTCACCATCCGGAATGAGCGCCGGCGCGTTGCCGCCCCCGGCGATGCTCTTCAGTCGCTTGCCGTGAAACCGCCACACGGGTGGACAGGTGACGACGAAGACGTCGCGCTCGAGGCCGTGTCCGCGAAGCAGTTCCGGAAGACGGTCGAGGACCGCGGTGCCGACGAGCACCGGATAGATGCTGCGTTCGCTGCGGACTTCGAGGCGAATGGGGTTCATCAAGACGGGCTAGCATAACAGCCGATCGTGACTGCGTCCGTCTCCGCGGACTTCATCGTCATCGGCAGCGGTATCGCGGGTTTGCGAGCGGCCATCGCGCTCGCGCCCGCGAAGGTCGTGATCTTGACGAAGGCGGATCCCGGCGCGGGCAGCACCGGCTCCGCGCAGGGTGGCATCGCGGCGGCCGTGGGCGCCGATGATTCGCCCGCGCGTCATGCGGCCGACACGGTCGCCGCCGGTGATGGGCTGGCCGACGAGCGGGCGGTGCGGCTGCTGACGGAGGAGGGTCCGCGGTACGTCCGCGAGCTCATCGACTGGGGCGCGTCGTTCGATCGATCGCCCGATGGCTCGCTCGATCTGGCTCGCGAGGGTGCGCACTCGGTGCGGCGAGTCCTTCATGCGAAGGATGCGACGGGCCGCGAGATTGCGCGGGCGCTGGCAGCGCGGTTGACGGGTCAGCCGGGCGTCGCGCTGATCGATCACGCGATCGCCGTGCAGCTCATCGTCGAGGGCAACGGCGTCTGTGGCGTCAGGTATCTCGACGCTGACGGACGGCTGGAAGCGGTGCGCGCGCCGGCGACGCTCATCGCCACGGGCGGCGCCGGACAGGTCTATCGCGAGACGACGAATCCTGCTGTCGCAACAGGTGATGGCGTAGCCCTGGCGTTTCTCGCAGGCGCACGCGTCAGCGACCTCGAGTTCGTCCAGTTTCACCCGACGGTGCTGGCGGTGCCGGGCGCGCCCCGGTATCTCCTGTCGGAAGCGCTCCGCGGCGAGGGTGCGCATCTGGTGAACGAGGCTGGCGAGCGGTTCATGG
>JBLNGH010000279.1:0-60218 GCA_050264575.1 Acidobacteriota bacterium
CAGCCGGATGATCTTCATCTGGTAGTTCTCGCCCGCGCGCAGCTCGAGCTTCTCGGCGCCTTGCGACGAGTCGAACTCGGACACGTGGATGAGCCCCTCGATGCCGTCGGCGAGCTCGACGAACGCGCCGAAGTTCGTCAGACGGACGACCTTGCCCTCGACGACGTCGCCGACGCGATGCTGGTCGAAGAACTGCTTCCAGATGCCGGTCTGCAGCTGCTTCAACCCGAGCGACAGCCGCTGGTTGTCGGCGTCGATGCTGAGCACCTGCGCTTCGACCGTGTCACCCTTCTTCAGCACCTCGGACGGATGCTTGATCTTGCTCCACGACATGTCCGAGATGTGAATGAGCCCGTCGATTCCCTCCTCGACCTCGACGAAGGCGCCGAACTCGGTGAGGTTACGGACCTTGCCGGTGATCGTCGACCCGACCGGATACTTGCCCGCCAGCTCCTGCCACGGATTCGTCTCGACCTGCTTCAGCCCGAGCGAAATCCGGCGCGCGCCGGGATCCACGCCGAGCACCATCGCGTCGACCGAATCGCCGACGTTCAGGATCTTCGACGGATGCTTGACGCGTTTGCTCCACGACATTTCGGACACGTGGATGAGCCCCTCGACGCCCGGCTCGAGCTCGATGAACGCGCCGTAATCGGTGAGGCTGACGACCTTCCCGGTCACGCGCGCCCCGACCGGATACCGTTCGATCACGTTGCTCCAGGGATCCGGCACGAGCTGTTTGTGCCCCAGCGAGACGCGCTCCGTCCCCGCGTCGTACTTGAGGACGATGACGTCGATCTCGTCGCCGACACGGACGACCTCTGACGGATGCGTCACCCGTCCCCACGACATGTCGGTGATGTGCAGGAGGCCGTCGATGCCGCCGAGGTCGATGAACGCGCCGTAATCGGTGAGGTTCTTCACCGTGCCGCGCAGCACCTTGCCGTCGGCCAGCGTGTCGAGCGTGGTCTTCTTCTTCTCGGCGTTCTCCTCCTCGAGGAGCACTTTGCGCGAGAGGACAATGTTGCCGCGCTTCTTGTTGACCTTGATGACGCGCATCCGGAGCTCCTGGCCCCGCAGCGCGTCGAGATTGCGCACCGGACGCACGTCGATCTGCGATCCGGGAAGGAACGCGCGCACGCCGATGTCGACGGCGAGACCGCCCTTGATCCGCTCGATGACGCGGCCGATGACGACCTTCCGCTCCTGGAACGCCTTCTCGACCTCGTCCCAGATCTTCATCTTCTCGGCCTTCTCGCGCGACAACACGACGTAGCCGTCGCGATCTTCGGTGCGCTCGAGCAGCACGTCGACAATGTCGCCCGGCTGCGCCGTCACCTGGCCGCTTTCGTCGATGAACTCTTCGATGGAGATGATGCCTTCAGACTTGAAGCCGACGTCGACGATGACTTCCGTCGGCGTGACCTTGACGACCGTGCCTTTGACGACCTCACCTTCCGCGATATTTCGGAAGCTGGTATCGTAAAACTCCAATAACTTTGCGTAATCCTCCGGATCGGCTTCGCCGCCGTCCGGGCGTGAGGAGAATGTGGAGAAGCCAGAGTAGTTCTTCGCACCTCCTTGCAGAATTTGCGTTTTCCTCGTGACGTCATTACCCATTGCGGCCCGGGTCCTCCTTAAAGTCCAGTTGCGGACATTCTGTGCCGGATTGCAGCTCCGGCAGGCTGTAGGATTGCTTCGCAGAGAATGCGATAAGCATTGAATTATCCGGTACTTAAGGAACCGAGGTCAACCGCCGGAAGGGAGTCCTCACCATGGCAGCCAGGAAACGAGCAACGCGGCGGCAGAGTACGGCGCGCCGGCGCGCCCGCGGACGGTCGAGCGCGACCCGACGAACAGCCAAACGGGCGAAGGGTTCGCGCCGCCGCTCGGCGTCCCGCAAGGCGGCTGCCGCGAGAAAGACACGAAAACGCGCGGTGAGCCGCCCCGCGGCCCGGCGGCCCCGGAAGACGGCGTCCAGGGCCCCCCGAAAGACGACACCGAAAGCCCCCGGACAGCCGACACCGAGAGCCCCCGGACAGCCGACACCGCGGGCCGCCACAGAGACCGCCGCTCAGCGGTCTCGCAGGCCACTGAGCCCCGTCCTGCTCGACCGGGAGCGCCGGCGGCTGCCCGAATCGGAGCGGGTCGACACGCCGCAGGCCCCTCCGGAAGAACGTCAGATCGCGGCAGCGCGGACGGGCCACGACGAGCTGCAGCGCTCGCTGCTCGAGCACACCGAGACGAGCCCGCGGCTCACGGCCGGCGACCTCGACGCGAAGTGGACCGACGCGTATGCCGTCGGCGATGAAGCGCCCGGCGGCGACAATCCCACGCCCGACCAGGATCGTGTGGACGACATCGGCCGCGCGTTGGGCGTCCAGTATCAGGACGACGAAGAGCTGAATCCCGACGAAAAGATTCGCGAGCGTGACCGTCATCGCTGGGAGCTCGATCCGGCATCGTCCGAGGACTGGCCGCACAAAGAAGACAAAGAAGACAAGAAGTGAAGCGCGCGCCGCGCGGCTCCGGCGATCTGGACGCGCTCCGGCGTCAAGCGAAGAGCTGCCGGGCCTGCCCGCTGTGGGAGCGCGCGACGCAAACGGTGTTCGGCGCGGGTCCGTCTGCAGCCGAACTCGTTCTAGTCGGCGAACAACCGGGCGACCAGGAAGATCGGCAGGGCGAACCCTTTGTCGGTCCCGCGGGCGGTCTGCTTCGCGAGGCGCTCGGCCAGGCCGGCATCGACGAATCGAAGGTGTATTTCACGAACGCCGTCAAGCACTTCAAGTGGAAGCCCCAGGGCAAACGGCGGATCCACGAGCGTCCGAACCGCGAAGAGATTCTCGCCTGCCGGATGTGGCTCGAGGGGGAGCTGGCGGCCATCAAACCGCGGGTGGTCGTAGCGCTCGGCGCAACGGCCGCGACGACGCTCTTGGGGTCGTCGGTGCGGGTCACGAAGGATCGCGGCCGGATGCTTTCGTCGGCGCTGGCCGAATTCGTCACGGTCACCGTCCACCCGTCGTCGATCCTCCGCGCGCCGGATGCGGACGCTCGACGTGAGGCGATGCGTCAGTTCGTCGAGGATCTCAAGAAGATCGCCAGCACCCTCAAGCGGTCCTCTTGATCAACCGGTTGAACGTGCTCGGCTGCCGATGCGCGTTCTCGATGAGCAGCGCGAGATCGTGCTCATCGAATTGCCGAAACCACTCGTGCCACGTGATCCGCTCGACGGCGTCGGCCGGCGACGCGCCGGGAATCTCGAGACAGATCGGATCGTCCGTGTAGCTCAGCGTCGCTTCGCGGCCTGGTTTCACTCTGGCGGGTCTCGCACCCCTGGCTTCCGCCCAACGCCGGATCGTCTCGTGGTCGGTCAACACGTGTGGCATTGCACTCTCCTCATCGTCGATCACCACTCGCGTTTTTTCGACGAGCAAGAGGGGTACCGGAACGCCGGTTGCATCGCCTGAGAGAAAAGCCGCAAGGAGGCGTCGCATGGCACACGGGCATACTCCGACGTGGGAAATGGAAGACGAGTATTGGCGAGGCGCGTTCCGCTCTCGCCCGTACTGCGCAAGCGATACGAGCTATGACGACTGGCGACCCGCGTACCGGTACGGGTACGAGTCGGCGGTCCGGCATGAGGGACGCGCCTGGGACGACCGGCTCGAGGACGAACTGCGGACGGGATGGGATCGGTATCCCGAGCGCACGAGTCGGGACTGGAGCTGGCAACACGTCAAGGACGCGGTCCGCGACGCGTGGAACCGCCTGAGAGTGACGAAGTAAGAACGAACCACAAAAAAACGAACCACAAAAAAAGGAGCCGGGTTCCCCCGGCTCCTTTCACCTCCGCACTTGCTCCAGCGATCCGGGCCGTAGCCTCGGCGAAGGGTTACTTGGCGAATCTCCGAATCTCGACGACTTCCGCGGCGGCGGGGTTGAGTTTCGGGCGCGGCATCTCGAGCCCGGCGCGCTTCAACGCAAGCGCCCGCTGGCGGCGTGCGAGATCATCGGCTCGCTTCGCGGCGTTCACGGCCTTCGTCGGATCGTAGCCGTGAAACCGCAGCACCGGAGGATGACCGTGCTCGAACGACGCGGGCCACGTCTTGCCGCACGCGTCGCAGAACCACCGCGCGGACACCGTCGAGCCGTCCGCCTGCGTCGTCGGCGGCAACAAGCCGAGCGGGCCCTGGTGGTGGCACCTTCCGAATTGCCAGAATCCGACGCCGGCGACGATCGCGGCCAGCATGTAACCCCACATGCCCGTTACGGCCGCCGCGACGATGGCGGCGCCGGCCGCCAGGAAGACGAGGGACATCCACAGTCGCCGCATAGTGTTCTCCTCGCGACCCGCCTGGGAACGGGGCGGTGCGCACGACTAGGACCTCGGCTCTCTTCTTGCGCCAGCTCGAGCAAGAAGAAACCCGAGGTCCCCCGGAGCTGTTCAGTACCCTGTCGACGCGGTCTCGTTCGCCAGCGACGATGCCACGTCTTCAGCCTTTTGCCGTCCGCGCCGCACGGCGGTGCGGCCTTTGTCGACGAGATCTTCGACCGTATCCGACGCCTGGTTGTACGCCTCTCCCGCCTTGCGGCGGAGGCGCTCGGTCGAGTCGTAGAGCTGGTTGCGCAGTTCCGATCCGGGCTTCGGTGCGAACAGAAGACCGATGGCTGCGCCGAGGGCGGCGCCGCACAGCAGACCCATGACAAATCCGTTGCTCTGGGCAGCGGCGTCTCCGTAATAGCTGTCAACCTCGTGCATGACTCATGCCTCCTTCATAGGCAAAGCGTTGTTCGGCCTCGAGATCCGAGGCGTCCTTGGGAGCCAGTCGTGCGGGCGCGAACTTGGTGATCTTCCCGCTTCGGCGCGGGGCACGATCACCGGGTGCGCGCTTGAGACTGGCCAGTCCGGCCTTCAGTCCCTTGAGCACTCCCACGACGGGCCAGAACCGGCTGCGCATGACGGACGTGGCAACGCTCACGCCAACGCCGACCCGCGACAGCGTGCGGCGCATGCCGTCATCGAACGACTGGACACGCGCCATCACGTCTTCCATCTCGTCGATCACTTTGTTCGCGCGCGCCGAAATGGGAGCGATGTGCTGCTCGGTGATCCGATCGATGGTCGCTTCGATGCGACGGAAGAAGCGAGCGGCCCCGACGAGCAGCCCGACGATCAGCAGCAACTGCAGCACGCTCGCGATGGCAATGACCGCGAGCCACACGTTGGTGGTGCTGAGATCGGCCGGTGACATGCCGCGTGCAGATACAAGGCACGTACCAATGCGCGCACGGAAAGACCTCACAAATCACGTTGCGTCGCGTTCCGGCTCCGCGCGCAGGTGCAACGTGCTGCACACATTCGGCAATCATGCGACACACGGATGATGGGAGGATGCCGATCGACGGCGAGAACACCCTGTTCCGCCTCACGACATGACTGGCCTTCGTTTTGCTCTGATCAAATGTCCGCAGCGCACCCGGACTCTGCCTGATGAATCTCGATTTCGATTTCTTGCGCGTCGGGCCGGCAACGGCGGTGCTCGTGGCTGCCGCGGTGGGCGCAGCCCTGGGGTGGGTCGGCCCGATCCGCCGCCGGACGGTCGGACTGGCCGCGCACAGCCTCCTCGCCGCAGTGGCGTCCCTCTACGCGCAGCAGGCAGGATCGACGTACGCGGCGTCGCTGCCGCCGGTTGAGCCGAATCATGTGATGGGGATCGTGATCGCGGCGGTGTGCCTGCTCGGCGCCGCGACGACCTTCCGCTTCCGCGGCGGCCTCGCACGTAGTCTGGCGTCGAGCGCGTCGCTGCTGTTCACGGCGCTGATCGGTCTGCTCGCCGGGAGCGGTGAATTGCCGCTCGCGCTTGGCGCCGCGGCCGTAGCGCTGACCGCGCTCGCCGCGCCGGAGCCGCAGCCGCCGGCGCTGCCGGTCGAGCGTGTTCGCCGCCGGATCCGGCGTGACGCGCCCGTCAACGTGACGGCGCCGAACAGTTCGCTGCGACTTCCTTCACGTCCCTGACGCTCAGTTTCTTCAGCGCTTTTTCTGCCGCATTCGCCGCGGGCGGCGGTGCCGGCGGCGCGCCTGCTTCGCTCACCGTACCCGTCACGGCGATGCGGTGATTGACTTTTTCGCCGAGCGACGACGGGACCGACACCAGCAGATAATCTTCGGCGGCACGCGGGCCCGACGGCGCTGCGTCGGCACTGGCGCCGCGCAGCAGAAAGACGGTTGGCGCGCTGCCGTTCCGGAGGCAGCCCGTCAGCGTCTGCTCCTGCGGCGGGTCCTGCGACGGCGTCGACACGAGAGCGATGAGCGCGGCGACGAACATCAGCACGATCTGCATGTGATCTCCCATCAGCGTCCGGGGCTTGGCCCGGTCTACCGTCGAATGACGAAGATAAAATCCAGTCCTGCGCGATCGATCGGCGGCGTCCGGCGCGTCTGCTCGGTGCCCTGCGCGAACGACGTCACCAGCCGGAGAAACTCGGTGAGCCGGAATTCGAACGACACCTGGCTCGCGTCCTCCGATCCGAATTCCTGGCGGAAGCCGACGAACAGGTTCTCGTTGACCTGCCGGCCGACGGTGAGCGTCGCTCCAGTGCCGGTATCGTCCGCCGGCTGAATTTCGAACAGATCGAAATCGAGGGCCCGCGCGACCGAATCGGCGATCGGCGTCGCGAACGCGCGCGCGGCCAGCACCCCGGCGCGTGAGGCCAGCGACACGCGTTCGCTGGTCTGCAGCTGGTTCATCGTCTGATTGAAGGCGATGAGCGACAAAATGTCGCCTTCGTCGAGCGGCGGGTTGCTGGACAGGGCGATTTCCGGCTCTCGCATGGTTCCAGTCACGTGCACGCGCGCCGTCACTCCCGAAATCTGCCGCTCGCCGGTGACGTCGACGACGGGGTTCAACAACTCGTTGCCCTCGAATCGGAGCTCGCTGTCGCGCAGGATCGTGAACGGCCGTCCCTGAAAGCTGTACTGCCCCCGGACCACGGCGAGCCGGCCGAGCAGCGTCGTCGGACCGCTCGTGTCTTTGGCGATGGTGAGCGCGCCGCCCAGCGTCACATTGACGTCTCCGAGGCCGATCGATCCGCGCGTCGCGCGCAGATCGCGGCCGCGCAACACGATGTTCTCCGGCAGATCCAGCGTTACTGAGTACGACGCCCCGGTCGTCGGCGCGGCCGTGTCGATTTCTTTTTCGACCTGCCGGCCGACATCGGTCTCGACGCGCGTGTAGCCGGTTGCCGAAAAGCGATCGAGCAGATCGCCGAGTTCGACGCGGCCTCGATCGACTTTCACCGTGCCGGTGACGAGCGGCGACGACAGATCGCCCATGACGCGGAGGTCGGGACTGAGGCTGATCTCGCCGAACCGGTTGTGGAGCACGTGAATCTCGTGCGCCTGGACCGACAGATTGAAATCGCTGGGCCGGCCGAGCGCCGCCACTTTCAGGCTTCCCGTCACCGATCCGGTGTGTCCGTCGTCATCCTGAACGCGAAACTGCTGAACGATCACGCGCTCGCCTTCGAGAGCCATCGCGGCCTCGACGCCGCTGTAGATCACGCCCGTCGGCGCCACGCGGAACGATCCCTGCTGGACGCCGACCAGCCCTTCGAGCCGCGGCGCGCCGGCGGCGCCGAACACCTGGAGATCGAACCGGCCGACGCCGGTGATCATGTCGATGTGCGACGAGAGCGGCTGGAACAGCGCGAGATTGATCGCGGCGCTTTGCACGCGCAGGTTGAACGGCGGCAACTCGGCTCCCGCTGGCGCGCGCCAGGGAACGGGCATCGTTCCGGTGGCCGTCAGCCGGCCGGCGGTGCCGGCTTCGAGCGCGGCGTCGAGCGTGAGCTGACCCTTGCCGAGCGACACCTGCCCGGCGAGTGAGTCGAACGCGACATCCTGGATCTGCCCGGTGGTCACCGATATCCTGGCTTCGACGGCGGGATCCGACAGCGAGCCGGAGATCCGCGCGGTGCCATTCGCGATCCCGGAGAACCGCTGCGTGCCGAGCAGCAACGTGTTCACGTCGGCAATCTGCAGGTGCTCGACGGTCACGACCAGCGCCTGATTGGCCGCGTTCGCCGACGCCGTGCCTTCGATTCGAATGCGCGAGTCTCCGCGCGCCAGTTGAAAATTCTCGATCTCGAGCCGATCCGCCGCATACCGCGCGACGGCCTCCTGTCCCTGCGGCATCTGCCACTCGACGTCATTGGCGATCATCGACAGGCTGCGCACGTGAATCTCGCGATGATCGGGATGCGGGACGAGCGATCCGGTGAATTGCAGCCGCCGCTGACGTTCGGAGACTTTCGCGTCCACGTCGAGCCGCGATCCGTCGTACGCCAGTGTCCCGGCCACCTCGTCGATGCGCGTGCCGCGCACCTCGATGTAGGTCCCGGTGAGATCGAGACGTCCGGTCGTCAACCTGACGTTGTTCTCCGGCACAGCCAGGTTGTAGGCGCTCTTCACCGACAGGGCATCGACCGGCCCCACCACCAGATGGCTGCCTGAGATCGTGCCTGTCGTCGTTGTCGCCCCCTGCGGTCCCGAGATGCGCCCCTCGATGTGCGCCGAGCCGCCGAGCGGCTGGCGCGAGAACGATTGCAGGCTCTTGAGATCGGGCACGTCCGCGACGTACGAGAGATCGGACTGTCCGTCGCCGGCGAGGACGACGGTGCCTTTCGCGGAAACCTTTCCGGACGGTCCGCTCACGTCGAACGTGGTCACGCGGGCGATCCCCTCGACGAGCGCGAGATCGAACGACGCCTGGTCGATGGTCTGGCCGTACAGCGAGACATTGGCCAGCGTCGCGGTCGCGAATCCCTCGACGTTGTCTGCGGACAGCGGCGCGAGCACGTCGCCGATCTCCACGTGCGCGTTCACGCGGCCGTCGCCTGCGGCATGACTCGAATGTTCGACCCCGAACGCAGCCCCGCTCACAGCCTGCGCGTCACCCTGCACGTCAGCGACGAGCCGACGGCGATCGAGCGCCAGCGCGGCATCGAGACTGTTGATGCGCGTGCCGCCGGACGCCTCGTCCGCGCCGCAGCCGGCAGGGGCCGCGCAGACGACGGAATCCGCGAGCACGAGACGCAGCTTGCCGCTCGCCTCGGCCACTTCGAGGCCGCGTGCGTCGAGATCGATGGTCCCGTTGAACCGGCCGTGGAGTTTCGCCAGGCGATCCGGCAATGACGTCAGGAACGGTTTGAATCGATCCGGATCGACCCGGGACATCGACCCGTGAAAGGCGTACGCCATCCCCGGCACTTCCGTATCGACGTGCGCTGTCGCGCCGTCGGCAATCTCGGCGCCCTCCAGGACCGACGGCTCGAAGACGGTGTCCGCCCGCCACGTCTTGCGCCCCACCACGACGTCGTAGCGCCCCGCCAGCGTGCTGGCCATCGCCGGTATGTCGAAGCGGCGCGGCAGCCGCCGGAGATCGAGGTGCGCGAAGTGCCCTCGTGCCGCCACCTCGCCGGTCGTTCGCTCCCAGTGCGCGGAGGTCGTGACCGCGGTGCCGTACGCGGTCCCTGATCCGTCCACATCGACTTTGCCCGACAGGTACGACCCCTTGGCACGCACGCCGCTTGCCGCATATCCGGCAATGACGAATTGCGCCAGCGTGGCGTCGAAGGTCACATCGGCGGTCTCGAAGCCGGTCTCCGGAAGGGTCAGGTCGAAGCTCGACTGGCCGGTGATCCGGCTTTGCAGATCGCGCCGCAGAAACCATGGCTCGAGATCCAGATCGGTCGCGTACAGCTGACCCGCAAAGCGGCCGATATCGTGCTGAAACCCGCCGGTCATGCGACCCGACACGTTGCCGGCCGGCGATTGCATCGACAAATCGACCGCCATCTTGTGGAGAGGCCCGCGCGCGCGAATTTTCAGCGTCGGCGCGAGGTCGATGTGGGCGAATTGCGGGACGTAGTAGCCCGCCTCGGAGAGCGCCAGCGGCTGCGCATCGAGGGCGATGTCGACGTCCGACTGCTCGTCCGAAGTAATCACGCGGATTCTGCCGGCTATCGTGCTCGCGCCCGCCGACATCTCGATGTTCTCGAACGCGAGCAGGCCATCGCCGACGGTCGTGGTCATGCTCAGCCGGTTGAGGGCCAGATTCGTTCGCAGATCTCGCGCGGTTCCGCGACTGATGCCGGCCCGCAACTGACGCTGCGCGTACGACACGTCGGCCTCGACGTCGACCGCGCCAAATTCCCGCGCCGGCGCGTGCAGCGGGTTCAGGGTCACGGATCCGCCGCGAACGTGAAGTTGCGCGATTCTGAACGACGTGCCTGACGAATCCCGTTTGCGCGCCTTCAACAATTTGGTCACGTTCCAGCCGTCGCTGTGCTGGACGAGGTGAATGGCGGGCTGCACCAGCGTCACCTCGTCGAGGATCAATCCATGCCGCAACAACTGCCAGGTGTTGTAGCGCACCGAGACCGACTGCGACGCGAGAACCGGCTCGCCATTCTGTGTGACCCGCAGATCCGTCAGATCAACGCGCCCGGACGGCAACCACCGAACCGATCCGAGTCTGACTTCGCCGTTCAGGATGGTGCTCGCGCGCGACTCGATCGCGAGCCGCGCACGATTCCTGGCCCAGGACGTCTGCGCGATGACGAGGGCGAGCAACACCACGACCACGAGCCCGACGATTACGAGCGCCGCGAATCGCGTGAGTCGAGCCAACCGCATGCCGGGCCTCAGAAGGGATGCCCGATGCTGAAGTGGATTCGCCAGTGCCGCGTTTCGGGGGCACCGTTCACTTGAAGGCCGTCGATCGGCGTGAGCTGGATGCCGAGATCGGCGCGCACGATGCCGACCGGTGACATCCACCGGATGCCTGGACCGGCATCGACGCGGATGCGGCCGGCGCCCAGCCCCTCCGGCGCGGCCCAGACATTGCCGGCGTCGACGAAGAGTGCGGCGCCCAGTGAGCCGCGAATCGTCATCCGCCATTCGCTCGACGCTTCGAGCATGGCGCGGCCTCCCACGGGCAGCCCGTCGGTCGTGAGCGGCGCGACCTGGTAGCGACCCCACCCGCGGAGGCTCGTCGAACCTCCCAGGAAGTACCGTTCGGACACCGGCACCGGTGCCAGTGCATTGGCGAAGATCACGCCCGTGGCGACGCGCGTGGCCCACACCTGTCCGCGGCCGAGCGGCACATACAACCGCCCCTCGGTGCGGAACTCGTCGTAGCGATACGTCCCGCCGAGCCAAGGCGCCGCATGTTTGAGATAGATCTCGACCGAGGTACCGCGATGGGGATCCGACGCTCTGTCCACGGCGATGCGCTCGAGATTGAGGTCGATGCCGGCGAGACGGCCCTCGCCCTTGCCTGTCAGCGGATCCAGCCCGAGCGCGATCAGTTGCTCGAACTTGGTGAGATCTTCGAGCGTGGCCGGATCGACCTCGTATTTCAGGTACTCGTTCAGGTAGCTCACCCGCACGTTGTAATCGATGGGCTCGAAATCGACGCCTCGCTCGGATGCGCGTTTGTAGGTGATTCCCCACCGGCCGCCGTACCGCTGCGCCGTGTACGTCGGTTCGTCGGTCAGCCACCCGCCGGCTCGCGCCGTGAGTGAAACGGTCGGCCTCAGGAAGTACGGCTCGACGAATTCGATGCCGGCGCCGCGCAGGCGCGACGAGTACTTCGCTTCAGCGGCGAATCGCCGCGCATCCCCGAGAAAATTGAAGTGATCCCAACGGACGGATCCACGCGGACCGTCCTCAGTCCCATACCCGGCGCCGAACTGGAACCGCGTCGGCTGACTTTCGGCCATCGTCACCACCATTGGCACCGTCGTAGCGGTGAGACTCGCCTCGGCGGCGGGATCGGCGCGCACGTGCGCGAACTGGAAGATGCCGAGCCGGCTCAGCCGGCGCTGGCTCTCGAGCACCTGGCTTTCGCGGTACTGATCGCCCGGCGCGAATGCAAGCGTGCGCTTGACCAGCGTCTCGTGGACCGACACGAGCCCGACGACGGAGATGTCGCCGAAGGTCGCCGTTTCACCCGGCGTCGCGGCCATCGTCACGACGACGCGCTTCGGCTGCAGTCCGGGTGTCTCGTGGCTTTCGACGTGGGCATGCGGGTAGCCACGATCGCGGAGGACGAACGTCACGCGCTCGCGGGTCGCCGCGACAAGTTGCCGATCCCGCGGCGCACCCGCTTTCTGCGGAAGATTGGTCAGCGCCGCCGTGACTTCCGGCGGCACACCCTCGAGTCCGGTGAACGCGAGACGCTCGACGACGAGCGGCGCGCCTTCGTTCAGATGAATGCGGAGACTGACCGCGTCGTGCTTGGCGTTGAAGGTGACGTCGGCGGCGGTGACTTGCGCGTCCGGGTACCCGCGATCGTCATAGAAGGCTTTCAGACGCTGCAGGTCGGTATCGAACACCTTGCGGCTGAAGAAGCGCGGGCGCGCCCACGGCAGCCAGCCCGTGGCCCGCGTCGCGACGACGTCCCTGAGCTGTTTGCCGCTGAAGACGTGATTGCCTTCGAAGTCGAGGCTCGACACACGGGCATCGCCCTCTTCGTGACAGGCGGAGCCGACGACCGCCGTCGTCAGGACGACAGCCGCCAGCCAGCCACGGGCCAGACCGCCGGGTCGGTGGGTCATCGATAGCGCCGGCAACTCCTCTATAGAGGGGAGGCGGGCCGTGCATGCGCGTCAAACAGGCTGCCTGCCGGAAATGAGACGGATGATGAGAATGGCAACCGCGAGCACGAGCAGCAGGTGAATGAACCCGCCGAGCGTGTACGAACTCACCATCCCGACCAACCACAGGATCACGAGCACCGCAAGAATGGTCATCAACATGAGTGGCTCCTCCCGAGTCAACGGTCAGGCTGGCCAGCCATCTCGAGACAATTCAAGACGCGTTCCATCCTCGCGGATGCCCGCAATGGCAATCCGGGGGTGCGGGTAGGCAGCGCGGGGACTGGAAGCAGGAAGAAAGTTCCAGCGGATTGGCCGGTTTGCCTAGTGGCTCGACTCCGGACTCGTCGGCCGCGTCCCAACGCCTGTCCGCGACAGCGCACGTTCGACGATCGCCACGACGAGCCGTGAGACCTCGTCGATCGGGACGCCGGTCGTGTCGATGTATTCCGCGTCTGGCGCCATGGTCAGCGGCGAGGCCGCGCGCGTCCGGTCCGAGCGATCGCGGGCCTCGAGCGCGCGCGCGACGTCGCCGACCGCCGTTGGCTGCCGGCCGAGCGCGTGGGCCGGATCAGTCCTGCGCCGCCGGGCGCGCTCCTCGGGCGACGCATCGAGATACACCTTGACGTCGGCGGAGGGAAACACGACGGTGCCGATATCCCGGCCTTCCATGACGATGCCGCCGTCTTCGCCGTACTCCTGCTGACGGGCGACGAGCACGTGCCGGACGGGCGGATGGCGCGCGACGATTGCGGCGGCCTCGTCAATCTCCGGCGTGCGGATCGCCTCGCTCACGTCGTGCCCGTCGATGAGCGTGCGGCCCTCGAGCGAAAACATCGCCTCGCGCGCCACCTGCGCCACGGCGGCGGCGTCGTTCAGATCGCGCCCTTCCCGCAGCGCCTTCCAGGCGACCGCCCGGTACATCGCGCCGGTGTCGATGTGGCGGTAGCCGAGCTTGCGAGCGAGCAAACGGGCAATCGTCCCCTTGCCGGCTCCGGAGGGGCCGTCGATCGCGATGATCAGTGGTTTGGGTACCGGCATTCGCGGTCTTCTATTATTGGCGGAATGCCGGCGCGCCGCGGCTTGCGGGCGATCGCGACGGTCGTCATCTTGGCGGCCGTGCTGGCGATTGTCGTCGCGCCGTACGCGCGCAGCGCCGCGTTCATCGCCGATCTCGCGGGCGTCAGCGGCTGGTGGCGGCCGCTGCTGCTTGCCCGGACGCATGCCGTCGTCACGCAGGATCTCTCGATTCCCACGCGGCATGGCCAGGTCAATGCGCGTCTGTACGAGCCGGACGCCGCGCCGCTGGGGAGCCTGATCGTGTTTCCTGGCGTGCACGCCGGCGGCGTCGACGAGCCACGGCTCGTGATGTTCGCGAGACGGCTCGCCGCGAGCGGCGCGCGCGTCGTGACCGTCCCCTTGCCGGATCTTCGCGTGTATCGCATCACGACGGCGTCGACGGACGTGATCGAAGACAGCGTGCAGTGGATGACCGGCGAGCCCCGGCTGGCGCCCGAGCGGCGTGTCGGCGTCGTCGGCGTCAGCTTCGCCGGAGGTCTCGCGCTCGTGGCTGCCGGACGGCCCAGCCTGCGAGACAAGGTCACCCTTGTGGTCTCACTTGGGGGACACGCGGATCTGCCGCGGGTGATGACCTACCTGTGCACGGGCCGGCTTCCCGACGGCACGCTCCGGCCGCCTCACGATTACGGCGTCGTCGTGGTGTTGCTCGCGTCGTTGTCGAAACTCGCGCCGCCCGACCAGGTGCGCGACCTCGAACGCGCGATCCTCACGTTTCTCGACGCCTCGAGCTACGCCGAAATGGATCCCGAACGCGCGGCGCAACTCCTGGCGGAAACGCGCCGTCAATCGGACGCGCTGTCGGAGCCGTCTCGAACGATCATGGCCGAGGTGATGGCGCGCGACGCGCGCGCCGTCGGCACGCGCATTCTGCCGTTCATCGAAGAGCTCGGCGGCGCGGCGGCGCTGTCGCCAACGCGTTCACCGCCGACACTCGCGCCGGTGTTCCTGTTGCACGGCGTCGACGACAACGTGATTCCGTCGTTCGAGACGCCACTTGCCGCCAGGTATCTCGAGTCGCACGGCAACCTGCGCGTGCGCTGGCTGCTGACGCCGCTGGTCTCTCACGCGAATCTCTCGGCGTCATCATCGGTGGGCGACACCTGGCGGCTGGTGCAGTTCTGGACGGCGATGCTGCGGACGAATTGACGGCTCCGCCGAACTTCAGACTTCGAACTTCAGACTTCGAACTTCGAATCCGGCTTCGCCTTTTGCTGCGGCGACCCCATGAGCGACCGAAGTTCCGCCGGCGTCAAGTCGCGCAGCTCGCCGGGCCCCAGCCCCTGCGACGTGACCGATCCAATGCGCGTGCGGCGCAGCCGCTCGACCGGATGCGCGATCGCGTCGCACATGCGCCGGACCTGACGATGGCGGCCTTCGCGGATGGCGATCTCGACGAGCGCCTGGTCTCCGCCTCGCGCCCGCATCACTCGGACGACTCGAACCTTGGCCGGCAGCGTGCGGCGGCCGTCGATTTCCACGCCGCGGCGCAGCCGTTCCAAATCCCGCTCGTCCGGAACGCCTTCGACGAGCGCTTCGTACGTGCGGTCGAGCTCGTATCGTGGATGCGTCACCCGCTCGGCGAACTCGCCGTCGTTCGTCAGAATGATCAGGCCTTCGGAATCGACGTCGAGCCGGCCGACCGGATAGAAGTAGCCGCCGATTCCCGCGCGCGTGACCAGATCGACGACCGTCGTGCGCCGCTGCGGATCGGAGCGCGTGCTGACGACGCCGCGCGGCTTGTTGAGCAACAGATACCGTCGAGCGGGAACGGCCTTCAATCGTCGGCCGTCGACTCTGATCTCGTCCTGGGCGGGATCCGCCCTGGTCCCGAGCGCCGACACGACCTGGCGGTTGACCTCGACGCGCCCCTGCCGGATGAGCTCGTCAGCCGCCCGCCGCGACGCGACGCCTGACTGCGAGAGAAGTTTGTTCAGGCGCACCTGCATGGTGAACTCCGGTCACCACATCACCACATCACGACGTCACAACTAGTGAACGGTCTTCTTCTCCTCGGTGGGATTCTCGGGCTCGAAGGGCAACGGCGACTGCGGCGCCGTCTCGGCAACCGACGCCGGCAGATCGAATCCCAGCAGGTCCGACATGTCTTCGACTTTGGGCAGGTCGGAAAGATCGTTCAGACCGAATCGTTCGAGAAATTCCCGTGTCGTGCCGTAGAGGAACGGGCGTCCGACGACCTGCTTGCGGCCGACGATCTTGATCAGCTTGCGCTCGAGCAGCGTGCCGAGCACGCCGGCGGTGTTGACGCCGCGAATGTCGGCGATCTCCGGGCCGGTGACCGGCTGCTTGTAGGCCACGACCGCCAGTGTCTCGAGCGCCGCTACCGACAGCTTCTGCGTCGTCCGCTCATGAAACAGGCGCCGCACCCATTCGTGAAGCTCGGGCCGCGTGACGATCTGATAACCGCCGGCGACCTCGACCATCTGCAGCCCGCCCGGCCGGTCGTAATCGCGCTTCAGCTCCTCGACGGCCGCGATGATTTCTTCCTTCGGCTCGTTGTCGAGGAGCTTGATCAGCGTCTTCATCGTCACCGGCTCCGGCGAGGCAAAGATCAGCGCTTCGACGATCGCTTTCAGTTCAGACATCGCTACTCACTGAATGTCGGGGCATCGGCCGGCCGCGCGCGGCGGTAGACGCGAATCGGACCGAAGTTGCCCTGCTGGAACACGCGCACGAGTTTGAGTCGAATCATCTCCAGAAGCGCCAGAAAGGTCACGATCATTCCGGCGCGGGTCTGGACGTCGGCAAACAGCTCCTCGAAGCCGCACGCCTCGGTTTCGGACAATCGCGCCAGAAGCTGCTCGATGCGCCGCTCGAGCGGGATCTGCTCGGCCGGCAACGGCACGACCGGCCGCTGGCGCATGCGATCCATCACCTGACGGAAGGCGGCCATCAGGCTGAACAGATCGACTTCGATCTCGGGCTCGGGCGGATCGCCGACGAGCTCGGCGACGCGGCCGTCCGGGCGGCCCCACTGGGCGCTTCGCTGGATCTCTTTCTCGTGGAGCAGCTCGGCCGCGGCCTTGAACCGCTGGTGCTCGAGCAGCCGCCGGACCAGCGCCTCGCGCGGGTCCTCTTCCGGATCTTCCTGCGTCGGGTCGGGCCGCGGGAGGAGCATCCGCGACTTGATGTGGATGAGCGTCGCCGCCATCACCAGGAACTCGCCGGCGACGTCCAGATTCAGGTCCTGCATCAGCTCGAGGTACTCGAGGTACTGCTGCGTGACCAGCGCGATCGGAATGTCGTAGATGTTGACCTCGTTCTTCTTGATGAGGTGCAACAACAGGTCGAGCGGCCCCTCGAAGTTCTGAAGGCGGACCGGATATTCCTCGAGCAGCGACTCGAATTCGGATTCCTGCGGCGGTTCGGTCATCGTCAATATCGCAAGTGGACGGCGGTCCGGACGCGGTCCATTGTCTCCCCGGCGACGGTGCGCGCGCGGCGCGATCCGTCGATCAGCACGTCACGAAGGTAGCCGGGCCGGGCCAGCGCCGCCCGCCGGCGCTCGCGCATCGGTTCGAGCACGGCGTTGATGGCCGCGGCGAGCTTGGTTTTGACTTCCACGTCGCCCACTTTCCCGTTCCGATAGCGCGCCTTGAGGTCGTCCACCTCGGCGCGGTTGCCGTTGAACGCATCATGGTAAACAAAGACGGGGTTGCCTTCGATGGTTCCGGGGATGTCGGCCCGCACGCGCTTGGGGTCGGTGTACATCTGCCGGACTTTCCGGGTCACCGTCTCGGCATCGTCCGACAGATCGATCGTGTTGCCGTAGCTCTTGCTCATTTTGCGGTTGTCGAGGCCCGGCAGCCGCGGCGTCGGCGTGAGCAGCGGCTGCGGCTCGACGAAGATCTCGCCATAGAAATTGTGAAACCGGCGCACCACTTCGCGGGACAGCTCGAGGTGCGCGACCTGATCTTCCCCGACCGGGACGAAGTGCGCGTTGTAGATGACCACGTCGGCGGTCTGCAGCAGGGGGTAGCCCAGAAAGCCGAGATTCGACAGATCTTTTTCGGCCAGCTGCTCGATCTGCTCCTTATAGGTGGGCACGCGCTCCAGCCAGGGAATGGGCGTGACCATCTGGAGCAGCAAATACAGCTCCGCATGCTCCGGGATGAGCGACTGGACGAACAGCGTGCTCTTCTCCGGATCGATGCCTGCGGCAATCCAGTCCGCGACGTTGTCGAGCGCATTCTCGACGATGCCCTCGGTGGCGGCGTATTCACTCGTCAAGGCATGCCAGTCGGCGACGAAGTAGAAGCAGTCGTACTCGCGCTGGAGGTCGACCCAGTTCTGCAGCGCGCCGACGAGATGGCCGAGGTGGAGGCGCCCCGTGGGACGCATCCCGGACACCACGCGCTTGCGCGTTACGCCCACAGGAGCGCGTCCACGAACGCGTACACCGGCCGAATAATCAGGCTCAGCACGCCGGTGAAGAGCAGGAGATACAGCAGCAAAAAGCCCCACGGCCGTAGCTGAACGAGCCGCGCCGCCAGCGGGGTCGGCAAGACGCCGATCGCCACGTTGCCGCCATCGAGGGGCGGAATCGGAATCATGTTGAACACGGCGAGCAGGACGTTCGTCACGATGGCGGTCTCGAGGATGTTGCCGACGCGTCCGATCGTGAACGGCGTCGCGCCGCCCGGATAGATCAGGAAAAAAACGATCGAGAAGCCGGTCGCGAGCACGAGATTGCTGATCGGGCCGGCCGCCGCGACGATGGCGAAGTCGCGCCGGGGCGCGCGCAGATTCCGCATGTCCACCGGCACCGGCTTCGCCCAGCCGATGAGCGGCGCGCCGGTGGTCATCGCAATCAGCGGGAACAGGACAGTGCCGATCCAGTCGATATGCGCCAGTGGATTGAGCGTCAAGCGACCTTGGTTGCGCGCCGTGGGATCGCCGAGACGATAGGCGGACCAGGCGTGCGCCGCCTCATGAAAGGACAGCGACAAGATCAGGATGACGAGCAGCGGAATCAGGACGTCGAGCGGCGGCAAGCGGTCAAACTGTACCATCTAAACTGGAATCTGAAATCTGGAATCTGCAATCTGATCGGGGAATCGGGCAATCGGGGAATCTGGAAACCCTTACGCGCCGCCGAAATGTTTGATGACGGCGTCCGCCGTTTTCGCCCCGACCGCGGCTTCGAGCTCCTGACGGCTCGCGCGCCGGACGCCGGCCACTGATCCGAACGTGGTCAGGAGCTGCTTGCGTCGCCGCGCGCCGATGCCGGGGACATCGTCGAGCGCCGACCGGAGATCGCGCCTGGTGCGGGAGCGGCGGTGGAACGTGATGGCGAACCGGTGCGCCTCGTCGCGAATCCGCTGGATCAATCGAAGCGCGCTCGACGCCCGCGGCAGCGCCAACCCCTCGACGCGATCGCGTGTGAAGAGCAGTTCTTCCTGTTTCGCGATGCCGACAGCCACGAGCCGATCGAGACCGACTTCACGCAGCGCCGCGTAAGCCGCCGTCAGCTGTCCCTTCCCGCCGTCGATCAGAATCAGGTCGGGGAAGGGGCCGCCGTGCTCGAGCAGCCGGCGGTATCGGCGAAAGACGACTTCATGAATGGCCGCGAAGTCGTCGGGAATCGATCTATCGATCGATCGCTCTATCGATCTATTTAAGGGCATCGTGTCAGCGTTCGGGAGCCGGACCTGCTTTTCGACAGGATGATCTTCACCAGATCGATAGATCGATGGATCGATAGATCGATTCAATCCTCTGATCTTGAATTTCCGATACTCGCCTTTCTTCATCCGGCCTTCGACGGCGACGACCATCGACCCGACCGTCTCGCTGCCCTGAAGGGTCGAGATGTCAAAGCATTCGATGCGCCTCGGGAGCGAGGGCAGCGCCAGCACCTCGCGGAGCTGATCGAGCGCTTCGAACGCGGTGCCCTCGCCTTCCGCGAAGTGCGACTGGTAAGCCAGCGACGCGTTTCTCGACGCGAGCGACAGCAGACCCCGCTTGTCGCCGCGGCGCGGGACCTGGATCCGCACGCGCCGGCGCGCGCGCGCGCTGAGCCAGCTCTCGATCGCGTCCCGGTCCTCCGGCGGCAGCTCGGACGGCAGATGCACTTCGGGGGGAGGCTCGCGGTCCGCGTAGAACTGCTGTACCGCCGCCGTCAGCACATCGGTCTCCGAGGAGGCGGTGTCGCGGTCGGTCAGGAGCTCGCACCGGTCTACCACCCGGCCCCGACGGACCTGAAAAATCGTCGCGATGGCCCCTGCCGAGCCGACCTTGACGCCAAAAGCGTCGCGATCGCCCATCGCCGGCGTCTCGACGGTGTTCCGGCGGTCGCGGACGGTCTCGATCGTGCGGATGGCGTCACGGAGATGGGCGGCGCGCTCGAAGTGCTCCTCGCCGGCGGCCGCCGTCATCTCGCGCTGGAGGTTGCGGATGAGCTCGTCCTGGCGGCCCTCGATGAGCAGCCGCGCCTGCTCGACCGCGTGGCCGTACCGCTCGATGCTGCAGATCGTCTCCACGCAGGGCGCCAGGCAGCGGTGGATGTCGTACTCGAGGCACGGACGATCGCGCCGGCCGTCGATGATCTCGTTGCACGACCGGATGCCGAAGAACCGGTGAGCCAGGCTCATCGTCCGGCGCGCGACCGCGGCCGGCATGAAGGGGCCCGCATAGACGTTCCCGTCCTTCTCGACCCGCCGGGCGACGAGCAGGCGCGGCGCCCGCTCCGTGGTCGTGAGCTGGAGATACGGATACGTCTTATCGTCGCGGAGCAGGACGTTGAAGCGCGGATTGCGCTGCTTGATCAGCCGGTTCTCGAGGGCGAGCGCCTCGACGACGGAGTCGGTGACGACGTACTCCAGCGACGCGGCGTCGCGCAGGAGCGCGTCGTGACGCGGGCTGATCCCCTTCGCGCCGAGGTACGACCGCACGCGATCGCGAAGCACGCGGGCCTTGCCGACGTACAAGGTCTCGCCGGTGTCGTTCAGGAAGAGATACACGCCCGGTTGCTGCGGCAATCGCGCGATGCGGGCCTTGAGATCGTCAATCGCCATGGGCTACGATCCGGCCGGGTTTCCGGTTGGCCTTCCTCGGACTCCGACCCTCGTGACATTTACCGGCGCTGTCGGGAAAGCGTTCAATTTCCCGCTGCGACTGATCATCGCCGCGTGCGTCCGGCTCCGGATCCATCCAAATATTCTGACCTTCACCGGGGTCCTCATCAACATCTGGGCCGGCTGGCATCTGGCGCACGGCGAGTTCCACATCGCGTTCTGGATCATGCTCGGCGCCAACGTCTTCGACTTCATCGACGGCAAGGTCGCGATGGAAACCGGCAAGATGTCGAAGTTCGGCGGTTTCTGGGATTCGGTGATCGATCGATTCTCCGACCTGGCGCTCTCGGTCGGACTCATCTGCCTCTACTCGTCGCTCGGGCGCACCGACTACGTGCTCATCACGTCGATCGCGATGGTCTTCGCGACGATGACGAGCTACACGCGCGCGCGGGCCGAATCGCTCATCCCGAAATGCAAGGTCGGCTTCATGGAGCGGCCGGAGCGCATCGTGCTCTTCATGATTGGCGCGGTCACCAACCGCATGGCCGCGGTCATGTGGGTCATCGGCGTCCTGTCGATCGTGACGGTGATCAACCGCATTCAGTACACGTATCTCGAGCTCAACAACCGGCCGCAGCCGCGGCGGTCGGGGGTCATCGGCTTTTTCGTCCGCGCGTTCTACTGGACCGACGAACGCGCCACGCTGCCGTACGACCTCTGGGTCATCGCCATTCTCGCGTTCGTCTGGCTCACACCGCCCGACTGGCTCGGCGATCCCATGGCCGTCGGCCAACTCGGACTTTTCCAGTACCTGGCAGGGCGATGACGACGCTGGCCGGTTCGCGGATCGGCCGGCGCCAGTGGCTCGCCGCCGCGACGCTGCCGGCCGCGAGCGCGATCCTGAGCGGGTGCGCCAGCCGCGCCGCGGGGGCGCGGCCGGCTGCCACCGCCGGGTGGCTGCCGGATCACAGACGATTCGCCCGCGTCCGGGTCAGCCCCGACCGGGTCATTCGGACCGTCGTCGGGCTGCGGCCGTTCCGGCGTGCCGGATTCCGGGTCGCCGTCGACAAGATCGACGACAAGGTCGTCGTCCACAACTACGGGCACGGCGGAGGCGGAGTGACCCTCTCGTGGGGCACCGCCGATCTGGCAGCCGAACTGGCGCTTCAATCGGGCCTGCGCCGCTTCGCGGTCATCGGGTGCGGCGCCGTCGGGCTCGCAACGGCGCGGCTTCTGCAGCAGCGCGGCTGCCGCGTCACGATCTACGCGAAAGACCTGCCTCCGAACACGACGTCGAACGTCTCCGGCGCCCAGTGGGGGCCGTTTTCCGTCGTCGACCGCGACCGTCGCACGCCGGAGTTCATGACCCAGTTCGTGCGCGCGAGCCGGTTTTCCTATCGCTACTTCCAGAATCTCGTCGGCGAGCGGTACGGCGTCAAGTGGATCGAGAACTACGTCCTCTCTGACGAGCCGTCCGCGCCGGCGCCGCAACCCGAAGTGGAAGGCCTGCTGCCGGAGTCACGCGAACTGCGCCCAGGCGAGCATCCGTTTCCAGCGCGGTACGTGCGAATGTTTGCTTCGATGTTCGTCGAGCCGCCCGTCTATCTCCCGGCGCTCGAGGAAGACGTCCGGCACGCCGGCGCCGGGATCGACGTCCGTGAAATCCGCGATCGCACCGAGCTGGCCAGCCTGGCGGAACCGGGCGTCATCAATTGCACGGGCCTCGGCGCGCGAGCGCTCTTCAACGACGAGGAGATGCTGCCGATCAAAGGGCAGCTGCACGTGCTGTTGCCGCAGTCCGAAGTGGATTACCTGGTCCTGGCGCCCGACCTCTACATGTTTCCGCGGCGCGACGGCATCCTCCTCGGCGGGACGTTCGAGCGCGGCGAGTGGTCACTCGAGCCCAACCACGACGCCGAGAAGCGCATTCTCGAGGGGCACAGCCGGATCTTTGCTTCTTAAGTTCGAAGTTCGAACTTAGGCTGTCTTACCCCTGACCGAGGCTTGGATCGAAACAGTGCCGGCAGCGCGCTTCGTACGTGCCGGACGCGCCGACGAGTACGCGCTCTTTCGAGGCCACGAGGCGCTGGGTATGGTTGGCCGGACCGCCGCAGACCATGCAGATCGCGAGCGTCTTCGTGATGTACTCGGCCGTCGCCAGCAGCTGGGGCATCGGCTCGAACGGCTTGCCGAGGTAGTCCTGATCGAGTCCGGCCACGATGACGCGCTTGCCCTGTCGCGCCAGTTCGGCGCACACGGCCGGGAGCTCGGCATCGAAGAATTGCCCCTCGTCGATCCCGACCACTTCGGTGTCCGCGCGGACGCGTTCCGCCAGCTGCCGTGAATTGCCGACGCTCTCCGACGGAATCTTCATCTCGCTGTGCGAGACGATTTCGGCGCTGCTGTAGCGATCGTCGATCGCCGGCTTGAAGATCTGCACCCGCTGCCGCGCAATCTGCGCGCGCCGCAGCCGGCGGATGAGCTCTTCGCTCTTGCCGCTGAACATGCTCCCGGTGATGACTTCGATCCAGCCGGATTTGGGGGACTGTTCCATAGCAAACTTAGAACTCAGAACTTAGAACTCAGAACTTGAACTTCGAACCCGACAGGTGAACATCGTCGGGTTATTAGTTCTGAGTTCAGAGTTCTGAGTTCTAAGTTTGTTCCCGTACTCACTAGACACGTGACAGGTACTCGCCGGTTTCCGTGTTGATGCGGATGACGTCGCCGGTGCTGATGAACGCCGGCACGCTGACGACCAGCCCCGTCTCGAGCGTCGCGGGCTTGACCTGCGCCGAGGCGGTGGCGCCTTTGATCCCCGGTACCGTGTCGGTCACCTTCAGATCCACCGTTTGCGACAGGTGAATGCCGACCGGCTCCGATTCGTAGAACTCGATGTTGATGAGCGTTTCGGGCAGCAAGTACAGCGCGCTCTCGCCGAGGATTTCGCGGTTGAGATGGACCTGCTCGTACGATGACGTGTCCATGAAGTGAAACAGATCGCCGTCGCGATACAGGAACTGCATCTCCCGCTCGTCCAGCGTCGCCCGTTCGACATCGTCTTCCGACCGGAACTTGTGATCGATCAGACGGCCCGAGCGGATGTCTCTCAGCCGGCTCTGGACGTGGCCGCGCTTGTTGCCCGGCGTGATGTGGTACAGGTCGAGGACGCGATAGAGATTCGCGTCAAGCTTGATCAGCATGCCCTTGCGAAGTCTGGTGGCCTGAATGGAGCTCATAAGACGTGTTTTTCACGGTACTCCGAACTTCCCATCGTAACACGACCAATTTGCCGCTTTCATGCGGAACCGCGGTAGTATCGTTCTTATGCCTTGGGATCCGATGCGCGACCTGCTCACCATGCAGGAGCGCCTCGAGAGCCTGTTCGGCCGGACGATGCCCGGTTGGGTGCCCCCGGTCGACTTGTCCGAACTGACGGATCGATACCTGCTCACGGTCGAGCTGCCCGGCCTCAGCCGGGAGGACGTCCACATCGACTTTCTCGACGGCACGCTGACGATCCGCGGGCAGCGTCCGGGTCAGAGCTGCTGCCCCGAGCGGTATCAACAACTCGAACGCGGCCAGGGGCAGTTCTCACGATCGTTCCGGTTCGCGACGGCGGTGGACTCGGAGTCAATTTCGGCGGACCTGGCCGAAGGCGTGCTGACCGTCCAAGTACCGAAAGCCACAATTCCCGATCGCCGGATCGAGATCGCGTAGGCCCAAGCCATGGGAATCAAAACCGCTGCCGCCGCGCTCATTCTGGGCGGCTTCGTCGCCGGCATGGTCGTGACCGGCCGCTTCCACGTCACGGCCCCGAGCGTCGCGGCGCCCACACTCACAGATCAGGCGCGGCCCGCTTCAGTTCCGGCGTCCCTGCCGGCACCCGGTACGCTGCCCGACCTCTCGAGCGTCGCCGAACGCGCCCTCAAAGTCTCCGCGAACATTTCGTCGACGACGATCAGGCAGTTGCCGAACGATCCGTTCTTCCGGTTCTTGTACGGTGACCAGGCCCAGCAGTCGCAAAGCGTCGGGTCTGGCGTCGTCGTCTCGCCAGACGGATACGTGCTGACCAACACGCACGTGATCGGCTACGCCGGCGCCGACATACGCGTGACGCTGCCGGACGGCAAGGAACTGCCGGGCAAGCTCATCGGGATCGACGACATCAGCGATCTGGCCGTCGTGAAGGTGAACGCACAAAACCTGGATACGCTGCCGTGGGGCGACTCGAGCAAGCTTCGCGTGGCTGAGTGGGTCCTGGCGGTTGGAAATCCGTTTCAGTTGAGCGGCACCGTCACCCTCGGGATCGTGTCGACCGTCAATCGATCCGCCACGCAGGTCGGCGGCTTCACCGACTTCATTCAGACCGACGCCGCGATCAACCCGGGTAATTCGGGCGGCGCGCTCATCAACAGCCGCGGCGAGCTCGTCGGCATCAACACGATGATCTATACGGAGACGGGCGGCTACCAGGGAATCGGCTTCGCGATCCCGTCGAACATGGCCCGGCGGATCATGGACGAGCTCAAGACCAACGGCCGGGTGCCATGGGGCTCGATTGGCAACATCCAGTGGATCCCGGTTGACCGGGCGACCGCGCGCGCGAACGGATTTGGCGACGTGACCGGCGCGTATGTGCGAAGCCTCTACCGCAATTCGTCGGCCTATCAGGCGGGCCTCCAGCCCCGGGATCTCGTCGTGGCCGTGAACGGAGACCCGGTCACGGATCCCTCGCAGATTAACCGGGTCGTCACCGCTTCCAAAGTCGGCTCATCGGTGAAGCTGGAAGTCATCCGCGACGGGAAGCGCCAGACGCTCACCGTGCCCGTCGTCAGCCGTCAGCAGCAGCGAATCAGGTGAGATGTGAAATTGTGATGTGGTGATGTCGTGATGTGTGATTTGAGACCATCATGGCCCGTCCGAGGACAAGCGTTTTGAAATCACCAATCACCAATCACCAGATCACAAATTCACAGTCTTTGACACACAGTCGTTACTCGTCCAGTAGCAGCGCCACTGGCGATCGGTGCCCACTCTGATGCCGATCCGGGGTGACCATGTCAGACCGTCCGGCTTGACGCCCTGATCCTCGATTCGCAGGTTGCTCGTCACGAGGTCCGCGGTGTTCTGCCGCAGCGAGATGCCGAGCGCGACCGTGAGATTCCCCGGTCCCCTGCAGAGATCCGCCACCGCCGGCGCGCCGTTCCGCCGCGTTCGGCGTCGCCGCATGAGATCGATACCTTCGACGGGCTTCAGCGCGCGAATCAGAATCGCCGCCGGCGATCCCGCATTCTCGGTCACGGCGTTCACGAGATAGTGGATGCCGTAGTTGAGATAGACGTACGCGTGTCCGGGCGGACCGTACAGCGGCGCGTTTCGTTTGGTCGGGCCGGGCGCGGCGTGGCAGGCCGGATCGGTCTCGCCGATGTACGCCTCGGCCTCGACGATGATGCCGGCCGTGCGCCGGCCGCGCAGCTCGTGGACGAGTACCTTGCCGATCAAATCCTCGAGGACGTCGAGTGTGGGCCGCGCGTAAAAAGTAGACGGGAGGCCGGTGCTGTCGCTCATCGTTTCAAACGCGCAATCGCATCCGCGGCCGCGCGTCTGACACGTTCGTCCCGATCGCTCACGAAGGTCTCGACCCAGCCGATCTCGTCGCGCGTCCCGATAAACCCTATCAGATGGACGAGGTCGGCGCGATGACGATGGTCTTTCGCGACGTCGAGCGTCGCGCGAACGCCGGCGAGCGCCGGCCGGCCGATTTCCAGCAGGTAGTCGCACGACTGGACCGCGACGTCCTTCAGGATCATGTGCGCGGCGAGCACGTGCGCCTGGGAATCGCCGAGCCGATCGACGGCAAACGCCGCGGCCAGGCGCACGTCCTCGGCGCGATCGGACTCTTCGATCCCTCGCAGCGCGTCCAGCGACTCGCGATCCTGCAGCCGGCCGAGTCCTTCCGCGGCCGCGCGGCGCATCGCCGGATCGCGATCGGTCAGCCGCCTGCGGAACTCGTCACGCGATGGGGCGTGCCCCATCCGCGCCAGCGCAAGAAGCGCTTGCGACGCAGCCGGCGCGCGGCCGCGCGACACGAGATCGAGCAGCGGTGGAGCCGCCTTGTTTTCGCGAATCGTCCCCAACGCTTCCACGGCGAACTGCCGGACGATGGCATTTGAATCGGCCAGCGTCGCGAGCAGCCGATCTGCCCCCTCCGCTGCCCGCAACCGGCCGAGCACGCGCGCGGTCGCCGCGCGGATGATCGGATCGTAATGATCGAGTTCTTCGGCGAGCGCCTTCACCTGCGTCGGCGTCAAAGGCGCCTCGGCGATGGCGCCGAGCGCGTGCACGGCGTCGAATCGAATGCGCGGATTCTCGTCGCGCATGGCTGCGATCAACCGATCGATGACGGCGGCGGGCGCGGGCGCCGCCGCCCTGACGAGCGGCCCGGCCTCGAAGGCTTCCTGCGCCGTGCTCTTCGATCCCCCGAAACCCATGATGCGGACGCCGCCGATGCGATCGATCAGGAAGAACCCGAGCTCGGCCTCGATCGCCGCCGCCTGGACGCGATCGTCCGGATCCTGCAGCAGCGGCGCGACGGGCTCGGCCGCCTCGACGTAGCCCGAGCCGCCGAGCTGTTGCGTGGACTTCAGCCGGATCTGCGGATCGGGATGGCGAAGGTTGCGGACGACGTCCTGCCAGTTCGCCTGGGCGGACAGCAGCACGCCTCCGGTGGCGATGGTGACGGCGACGAAAGTCAATCGATGGAGCATCCCGCCCTTGTTTCGGCTGCGCGGGCGGAGTGCTTCACCCCGCGAAAGTCCTTCACGCGGGGTCGGCGTACGCGTGCTCCCGGCCCGCCGCAAGGACGCGGCGAAGATGATGGCCGGTGTAGGAGTCATCGACGGTCGCGACCTGTTCGGGTGTCCCCACGGCCACGACTGAGCCGCCGGCTTCGCCGCCTTCCGGCCCGAGATCGATGATCCAGTCGGCGGTTTTCAGGACGTCCAGGTTGTGTTCGATGACGAGCAGGCTGTGCCCGGCGTGGAGCAGCTTCCGGAACGCGGCGAGGAGCTTGACGATGTCGTCGAAGTGCAGCCCGGTCGTCGGCTCGTCGAGCACGTAGAGCGTCCGCTCGCCGCTCTGCGAGCTGAGATGCGACGCGATCTTGATCCGCTGCGCTTCCCCGCCGGAGAGCGTCGTCGCCGGCTGACCCAGACGCAGATACCCCAGCCCGATCTCGTCCAGCACCTGCAGACGGCGGACGACTTTCGGCGCGCTGCCGAAGAACGTCAGCGCCTCGCGGACCGTCAGATCCAGCACCTGATCGACGTTGCGGCCCTTGTAGCGAACCTCGAGCACCTGCGGGCGGAATCGCTTCCCGTCGCACTGCTCACAAGGCACGAAGACGTCGGCGAGGAACTGCATCTCGACGCGGACGACCCCTTCACCTTCGCAGGCTTCACACCGCCCGCCGGGGACGTTGAACGAAAAATGGCTCGCCGACAGGCCGCGGGCCCGCGCGTCCTTGGTCGCCGCCAGGAGCTCGCGAATCGGATCGAAGGCCTTGAGGTACGTCACCGGGTTCGATCGCGGCGTCCGTCCAATCGGCTGCTGATCGACGAGCACGGCGTCGCTGATGAACTCGGCGCCTTCGAGCTTGCGATGACTGCCGACGCGCCGATCCCAGTCGCCCTTGACCCGTTTGACTGCGGCATAGATGACGTCATGGACCAGCGTCGACTTGCCGGAGCCGCTGACGCCCGTCACGCCCGTGAACAGACCGAGCGGGATCTCGACGTCGATGTTCTTGAGGTTGTGTTCGGACGCGCCGGTAATCCGCAGCCGCTGGATGCTCGCCTTCCGCCTCGTCTGTGGCACGGGGATCGCCAGCTCGTCGCGGAGGTACTTCGCCGTCAGCGATCGTGTGTCCTCGAGGAGCCCCTGCACCGAGCCGGCGTAGATCACGCGGCCGCCCTGCTCTCCGGCCCCGAGCCCGAGATCGACCACTTCGTCGGCGACGCGAATCATGTCGGCGTCGTGCTCGACGACCAGCACGGTGTTGCCCTGATCGCGAAGCTGCTGAAGGATCGTAATCAGCCGCTCGTTGTCGCGCGGATGGAGGCCGATCGACGGCTCGTCCAGAACGTACAGCGTGTCCACGAGCGCAGAGCCCAGCGACGTTGCCAGGTTGATCCGCTGCGACTCGCCGCCCGAGAGCGTCGACGAGAGGCGATCGAGCGTCAGGTAGTCCAGCCCGACGTCAGTGAGAAACCCGAGCCTCCGCCGGATCTCGCGCAGGATCTTCTCCGCGACCGTCGCGTCTTTTTCCGAGAGCTCGAGCGTTTCGAAGAACCGGCTCGCGTCCTTTACCGTGAGCGCGCAGACCGCGTCGATCGTCTGGCCGCCCACACGAACGTCGCGAGCTTCGCGCCGCAGCCGGGTCCCGCCGCAATCGTGACACGTCAGGTACCCCCGGTATCGGCTGAGGAATACGCGGACGTGGACCTTGTACTTCTTGCGGTCGAGCCGACGGAAGAACCCCTTGATTCCTTCGTAGTCGCCGTCGCCGTCGATCACGAACCGGAGCTCCTCGGGCGTCAGGGTCCGCCACGGCACGTCGAGCCGCACGTGTCCGGCTTTCGCCGAGCGCTTGAGCTGGACGAGACAGCTCCGGTAGTGCGGCTTCGTCCACGGCTCGATGGCGCCCGCATTGATCGTCCGTCCCGAATCGGGCACGACGAGGCCCATGTCGAGCTCGATGATGTTGCCGAATCCGTGGCACGTCGGGCAGGCGCCGAACGGATTGTTGAACGAGAACAGGCGCGGCTGCGGCACTTCGTACGAGATGCCGCACGTCCGGCACTCGAACCGCTCACTGAACCGGTGCGTGGTGTGGAGGCCGCCGGCCTGGTCCACTTCGATCGCGAAGGCCGCACCGTCGCCCTCATGAAACGCCGTTTCGATGGAGTCGGTGAGCCGCGAACGCACGTCGGGACCCACCCGCAGTCGATCGACGATGACGGAGAGCGATGTCGCGTCGCGCAGACGCTCCGTGTCCGACCCCACTTCGTCGAACGTCAGCGTTCGTCCGTCCACGAGCAGCCGGCCGAATCCCCGCCGGCGCAGGACGTCGATCGCCGCCGTCACCGGATCTTCCGTGAACGGCAGCGTGTTGCCGTTGGGCGGATTGCCGTCGTCGTCGTTTTCCTGATCGCGGTGCTCGGCCGCATCGGCCGGCAGCCGCACGGTGACGATCGGATAGTCGAAGCCGACGAGCAGACGCGTCCCCGCCGGCAGCTTCAACAGCTCGCCGGCGACGACGTCGGGGGACTCGCGCTCGACCTCGCGGCCGCACTGCCGGCAGATGGTCCGGCCGACGCGGGCCCAGAGGAGCCGCAGATAGTCGTGGATCTCGGTGGTCGTCCCCACGGTGGATCGCGGGTTGCGGACGCTGTTCTTCTGGCGAATGGCGATCGCCGGCGCGATGCCGTCGATGCCGTCCACGTCCGGCTTCTCCATCCGTTCGAGGAACTGCCGCGCGTAGGCGGACAGCGACTCCACGTACCGCCGCTGACCCTCGGCGTAGATCGTGTCGAAGGCCAGCGACGACTTCCCCGATCCGCTCACACCGGTGACGACGATGAGCTGCCGATGGGACAGCGAGAGATCGACACCCTTGAGATTGTGGGTTCGAGCCCCGCGAACGACGAGCACGCCGGACGGGCGTTCGTCTCCGGCGGGCATCAGGTTCGACATGATGGTTACTGCTGCGTTACCTGGCGATAGTCCAAGAGACCCATGTTACTACTATCCGGCCTTTACTTTGCCCTTTGGGCAGGCTCGTGCTATCCTCCGGGAGTCCACCACCTCCAATATCCGTAGCGGCGCATAGATCCCCCCTGTGTCTTCATTCAGTGCATGAGCCCGATCATTTTGCGGCAGCGCCAGCTTTCAACCCTCAATGTGATCTAGGTCCCGATTTCCAACGAGGATAGTCAGTGGCTGTACGGTTGTTCGTAGGCAACATGCCCTATGGGGCGACGGAAGCGGATTTGCGGGCGCATTTCTCCCAGGTCGGCGAGCCTTCCCAGATCGTGATTCCCGTCGATCGTGAGACCGGCCGTCCGCGCGGGTTCGCGTTCGTCGAGTTCCTGGATCGCAGCGTCGCCGAAGAGGCGATCACGCGGTTCAATCAGCAGCCCTTCATGGGCCGCACGCTTTCGGTGAGCGAAGCGAGACCTCGCGAAGCCGGCGGCGGGGGCGGAGGGTTTCGATCGTCCGGGGGTCCGGGCGGCTTCGGCAGCCGTCCTCCGGGCGGCGGCGGTTTTGGCGGCGGGCGTCCGCCCGGCGGCGGCTTCGGCGGTCCGCGGCCGATGGGAGCACCCGGCGGATTCCGCCCAGGCGGGCCGCCTCGTCCGGATGCGCCGGGCGGGAACCGCAATTTCGGTCCGCCCAAGAAAAAGAGCGCATCCAGTGAAAAGCGCTGGGAGAGCAAGGAGCGCGGACCCAAGGGTCCGATCAAAGAGCGCTACACGGGCCGTCTCGGCGGACTCTACGACGATCCGGATGACGTGAGCACGCCGCTCACCGACTTCGACGATCCGGCTTCGACCGCACCAAAAGAAGACGACGACAAATAACCCCGGCAGGAGTTTGTGGCGACGCACCTGAAGGTCACCGCGATCCTCTTCTTCATCGTCGGCGCGTTTCTCATTTGTGCCGCGCTGTTCATGTCGCTGCTCTTCGGGATTCTGGGCGGCGTCATCGGCGCGCAAGGGGGGCACGATGCCGCGATCGGCGTCGCCGTGCTGGGCCTCACGGGCGCCACGCTGACCATCGTCCTGCTGATTCTTGGAATTCCTTACGTCATCTGCGGCTGGGGATTGTGGAAGCGCCGGCGCTGGGCCCGCATCATGGGCATCATTCTGGCGGCGCTCGCGCTCCCGAAGATTCCGTTCGGGACCATCTTCGGGATCTACGCGTTGATCATCCTCTTCCAGAAAGAGACTGAAGCGCTGCTGGTCGCGTGATCTTCACGATCAGCGAAGCTGCCCGATCCGCCCCTGCGATCCCGCCCCCCAGCCCATCGATCCTCCGCGCGCGAAGCTGAACGTGTCGAAGCCGGGTCCCTCGATTCGTGACCACGTTCGTCCATCGTCGGTCGTCAAGTCAGCGCCGAGCGGACCGACGGCGATGAAAGTTGAAACCGTACCAGGCCGGTAGGCAACGACGGATCGAAAGCCGGTCAACGCACGTTCCCGTACCAGCGTCCAGGTCGCGCCGCCGTCGGTCGTCACGGCGACGTTGTCGATCGCGTCGGACTCCTTGGCGAAATCGCCGCCGACGATGATGCCGTGGTTCGCGTCGCGAAAGGCGACCGAGTAGATACCGGCGCTCTGACCCGCCGGCAGAGGTGTGTCGGTGATTTGCCACGTGCGCCCGCGATCGCTCGATCGCAGCACCCGCGCTTTCGACGCGGCTCCAGTACCGAACCAGACATGGTCGCGGCCGAAGACCGTGACGTTCGTGCCGCTCGCGGCAAAGGCGCCCTCGTTCGGCAGCGCGGGCGGCAGGCGACCGGCCGGAACCGGAGTCCAGGTCCTGCCCCCATTCTCAGTGGTGATGATGACGAACCGTCCGCCGACCGAATCGCTCACAGCGATCCCGTGCTCGGCGTCCCAGAATGCCATCGCATCGAAGAACGCGTCCTGATCCGGATTGGTGAACTGCAACTCCCAGGTGGCGCCCGCGTCAGCCGTCTTGTAAATGCGCGATGCTGCGCCGGGGCCAATGCTCAAGACGTAGGCCGTGCGATCGTCGATTGCGTCGATATCGCGGAAGTCGAGCTTGTCGGTCGCCGGACCCGGCAGGCGGGTCCACGTCGCCCCGCCGTCGCTCGTCCGCAGAATCGTGTTCGCCGCGCCACTCGCCCACGCGACCGTGTCGCTGACGGCGCTGATGCCGCGCAGACGCGCGGTGACCCCTGAGGTCTGGAGAGTCCAGGTCGATTGCGAGGACAAGAACATGAAGAGCATGAAGGACGCGAACGGCAGCATGAAGGTCTGGTTCATTTTCTAACGACCGTGCCGCCCTTCATCACGAGCTTCACCTTCCGTAATGCGGAGATGTCCTTGGTCGGATCGCCGTCGACGGCGACGAGATCGGCGAGCAGTCCCTGCGCGACATGGCCGACCTGGGTTTCCATGTGCAGCACCTTCGCATCGATGGAGGTCGCCGATTTCAGCGCGTCGACCGGCGTCATGCCGTACGACACCAGCAGCTCGATCTCGCGGGCGTTGTCGCCATGTGGAAAGACGCCGACGTCTGAGCCGCTGGCAATCGTCACGCCGGCGTCGAGGGCTATCTTCAGACTCTGCCGCTTCCGTTGGACGCCGGCCGGTTCGGGCGTCTGGCCGGGCTTCCAGCCGGCGTACTGACTCGTCGCGTGCCCCGCCGCGACCGTCGGGCAGAGCGCCACGCCGCGCTCGGCCATCAATTTGAAAACTTCAGGCGTGCCGCCGTCGCCGTGCTCGATGGTCTCGGCGCCGGCGAGCACCGCGCGCCGCATCCCTTCGGGCGTCGACGCGTGCACGACGACCGGCCGGTTCAGGCTGCGCGCCGTGTCGACGATGAGCTTCATCTCGTCGAGAGAGAACGTCGGCGTCGTTTCGCCGCGCGGCCCGGCCCGGTAATCGCCGTACACCTTGATCCAGTCCGCGCCCTTGCCCGCCTGCTCGCGGACGACGCGGATCAGATCGTTGCCGTCGGCTTCCTGCGCGCCCTGAGGGATTTCCCAGACCGGAGAGAATCCTTTTGGCGCGTAGGTGCCGGTCGCGACGATTGCGCGCGTCGCGACCAATAAACGGGGACCGGGAATGATGCCCTGATTGACCGCCTGCTTGAGCCCGACGTCGGCGTATCCGGCGCCTTCCGTGCCGAGATCCCTCAGCGTCGTGAACCCGGCGTCGAGCGTCGCCTTCAGATGCGTCACCGCGCGCGCCACTCGCAGTGACTCCGCCTCGAGCAGGACCTGATCGTTCCACGACGTCTCGTTGTACGCGTGGAGCAGGATGTGCGAATGCGCGTCGATGAGACCGGGCAGGATGGTTGCGCCGGGCAGATCGATCGTTTCCGCCCCCGCCGGCGCCGTAATGCCGGCCGCTGCGCCCGCCGCTTCGATCCGCTGCCCGCGCACGAGCACGGCCCAGCCCTCGTGACTCGTCTCGCCGTCGAAGACGCGGGCCGGCCGCAGCAGATACGTGGTCGCCGGCGCGCCGGATTCACGCCCGCGTTGCGCGGCAGGCGCGCCGACCAGAGTCACGAAGCAAACCATGACCGGCAGCCAGACTTTGAGTGCTACGTGCCGCATATCGATCACCTCGACACCAATCGTCATTGCACGGAAATCGGCGGCAGGCCCGCCGCCTTCAACTTGAGATTGAGCGCCGGCAGGTCGACAGACTTGATCGTCTTCCACTGCGCGATCACGCGATCGGCGCTGGCCTGCGCGGCGGTAATGGCCGTGAGCTGCGAAGCGGTCGGCGCGACGTCGGCGCCCTGCAGCGAATTCATCACGCCAGTGAGCGCGGCCGTGGCCGTCGAGAAGCTGTCGGCTTGCGCCGATCCACCGCCCCCGCCACGCCCGCCGCGCCCGCCTCCACGCCCCGCCGGTGGCGCGACTTCGGAAGGCGCGGGCGCGAAGGTCGTCTGAAGCTTCTTGTCGAACGCCGCGAGCGCCGTCGCGATCGGCCCTTGCGCCTGCGATTGGAGCTTCGCGATCTGCTCGCGCGTGCGCGAAAACTCGCGACCGGCCCCCTGAGCGTCGACCGCGCCAAAGTACGTGGCCTTCGTGGACGCGTACACCTGCTGCATCGCGAGCGGCGGCGTCTTGACGCGTGGATCCTGCTTGACCGTGATCGGCTGCGAAAAGCTCTTGCCGTCGACCGTGAGCTTGACGGTGTACGTTCCCGGATTCACCCAGGGCGTCCCGGGTCCGGGCGCAGTGTTTCCGGGGATCGCCTGAATCCCCAATCCGCCTCCGCGGCCGCCGCCGCCACCGCCGAGCGGCTGATAGTGCACGTCCCACTGAAATCGGTGCATGCCGGCTGCGCTCGAAAGCGCCTGCGGCGGCCGGTACCAATAAAGCGGCACGGGCGACGTGGCCGCATCCGGAATGGGCGCGACGGGATCCGCACTCGAATAGCGCCGGACCAGCCGGCCGTCGGCCTGGAGGATCTCGAGAGTTACCGGACCCGCCGCCGCGGTCTTCAGGTAGTAACTAATGATGGCGCCTTCGGGAGGGTTGGGGCTGGTCGGCTCTTCCTTCGGCCACGGCATGTCCGTGCTCGTGTTCCAGCGGACACGCCACGCCGTCCCCGGCTTGAACAGCACGACGTTCTGATTCGTGGTGGCGGCGTCAATCTGCCGCAGCGGCGTGATGTCGTCGAGGATCCAGAAGCCGCGTCCGTGCGTCGCCACCGCGATGTCGTCGTCTTTCACGATCAGGTCGCGGACCGAGGTGGCCGGCAAATTCAATCTGAGCGACTGCCAGCGGGCGCCGTCGTCGAACGACACGTACACCCCGCGCTCGGTGCTCGCATAGAGCACTCCCTTTTTCACAGGATCTTCGCGAACGGCGTTCGCAGGTCCGGCGTCGTCCATTCCGTTCACGATTTCGGTCCAGGTCTTGCCGCCGTCGTGCGTGCGGAAAATGTGCGGTCTCATGTCGTCGATCCGGAGGGTGTTCACGGCCGCGTAGGCCGTGAGCGCGCTGAAGCGCCCGGGATCGATCATGAAGACCTTCCAGTAGGGACCCATCGCGGGCGGGGTGACATCCGTCCAGTGCAGACCGCCGTCGGCCGTCGTGTGAATCAGCCCATCGTCGGTTCCGACCCAGATTCGGTTGATGTCGAGATACGACGGGCCGATCGTGTAGATCACCCGCGCGCCTCCCGGGGTGTTGTGCGCACTCGGTTGATCGCGGTACTTGCCGATGCTCGGCGGCATCTCGTGCTTCTCGCGCGTCAGGTCGGGACTGACGCGCTGCCAGGTGCTGCCGCCGTCAATGGTCTTCCAGAGATAGTTGTTGCCGAAGAACAGCGCGCGCTTGTCCGCCTCGGAAAAGACGACGGGCTGCGTGCGCACCTGCCGGAAGGTCAAGCCTTGGTCCGGCGCCCCGCCGCCGCGCCCGCCTGCCGGTCCCACGGTCGAGACCTGCCCCGTCCGCCGATCGAATCGCGTGACGCTCCGGCCGCCGTACACGAGATCGGGATTGAGGGGATCGGGAGCGACGTAGCCGTACTCGTCAACGCCGACCGGACTCCAATCGCGGAGCGAGATGGCGCCGAAGTTCCCGCGACTCGCGACGCACGCCGATCCGCTTTCCTGTTGTCCGCTGCACACGCGATACGGAAAGGCGTTGTCGGCCGACACATGGTAGAACTGCGCGGTCGGCTGGTTGTACCACGAGCTCCACGTCTCGCCGCCGTTCAGCGTGACGACGCCGCCTTGATCGGAAACGAGGAGGATGATGTTCGGATCGTTCGGATTGATCCACGCCGACTGGTAGTCTTCTCCGCCCGGCGCGCCCTTGAATGGCACCCACGTCTTCCCGCCATCGGTCGATTTGAACGTGACGATGTTCGTCACGAGAACGGAGTCCGGATCCTGCGGGTACACCATCGGCGTTGCTTCGTCGATGCGCTGTGTCGTCCGCGCGTCGGCAGGCAGCCGCGTCCAGGTGGCGCCCGAATCGTCTGACCGATAGATGCCCGTGTTGGCGCCCGCGTTGACGGTGGCGTACAGGCGCGACGTCCGGCTCGGCGCGATCGCCAGCTCCGCGTTCAGCAGACCCTCCGGCAATCCCGACGACAGCTGCGTCCACGTCGATCCGCCGTCGGTGGACTTGAAGATGCCGCCGGTCGTTCCACCCCACGCGGCGTTTTCCCACGGTCCCTGACGGGCTTCCCAGAGCGTCGCGTACACGATGTTCGGATTCGCGGGATCGATGTCGACGTCCTTGCCGCCGGTGTCGTCGCCTTTGAACAGCACTTTCTCGAAGGTCCGGCCGCCGTCGGCGGAGCGAAAAATGCCGCGTTCCGGATTCGGTCCGTACGGGTGCCCCAGGGCAGCGACGAATATCCGGTCCGGGTTCTTCGGATCGATGGCGATCTTCGGGATTTGCTGCGCGTCGCGCAGGCCGAGGTGCGTCCAGGTCCGGCCGCCGTCAGTGGATTTGTAGATTCCGTCTCCTACCGACAGGTCGGGCCGCTGCAAACCCTCGCCGCTGCCGACGTAGATGACGTCCGGATTGGAAGGTGCGATCGCCACGGCGCCAATCGACTGCGTCGGCTGGTCGTCGAAGATCGGAACCCAGGTCCGCCCGGCGTCGGTGGTCTTCCAGACTCCGCCGTTACACACGCCAATGAAGAAGGTGTACGGATGGCTCGGATGTCCGGCGGCCGAGCGGGTGCGGCCGCCACGGTGCGGGCCAATCGAGCGCCAACGCATCTCGGAAAACAGCGGCGCGGTGCCCGAGCGATCTTGTTCAGCCGGCAGCGGCCATGCAGACGCCAGCGCCAGGGACACGCTCACGAGCAGTTGCAGCACGCGGGGAGACATGCGGCCTCCGTTCGGCCTTGGTCACAGGCCGCTGAAAAAGCGGCTGAGATGCCGGCGTCGGCCGGAGTATAGCGCGGGCTCTCCGAGGCTGGCCGTAACGAAACGCCGCTTGATCCTTCATCACTGGACAGGTTCGATGCTTGGTTCAGCGCCGGCCTCCGAAACCGAACTCCGCGCGCCACAGGCGCGATAGGGGGGCCGGCGGGGCGAAGCCCCCCGGCCTCGGAGAGGAGGGCTCATGTCAGCATTGCGCACGCTTGTCAGATCCGCCCTGCTCCTTTTCCCGGCCGCCGTCCTGACGCAGGGATGCGCCCCGTTGTTCTCCGACGCGCGGCTGGTGGGTCGCGGTCAGACGGAAATCACGGCGAGCCTGACCCCGACGGGCGCCGCCGACATGGGCGAGAGCCGGTACTTCCTGAACGACGTCCGGATTCAGGCGATGCACGGCACGACGGATCGCCTCGATCTTGGCGTCGGCTACTCACGGCTCCAAATGAAGGACGGCGGCACGGGTGCTCACGCCATCGGCTTCGGGCCGAAGGTGAGCATCGTCTCCGATCGGTTCGCGATCGCGACGCGCGTCGGGTTCCTCTTTGGTGACGAAGTGCCGGTGTCCGAAAGCTGGCACGTGGATCCGACGTTGCTGTTCACGCTCCCGATGACCAACCGGATCGATTTCAATCCGTCGGTGCGGTTCCTGATTCCGTTCTGCGACGGCTGCGAAACGCTCGTGGGCGTGAACGCCGGGTTCGGCATCAGCGCGGGCAACCGGCGGTTGATTCTCAGGCCCGAGGTCGGCGTGCTGTTCACGCCTCGGGAGAGCGGCATCGTGTGGACGGTCGGCCTCGGCGTGTCCGTCCGGCCGGTCGGTTGGTAAGCGAAGCGTCGAACGCACGCGAGTTGACGGAGCGCCGGCTGCACGGCGTCTCCGACCTCGGCGTGTTGGGGAACTCGCCGAGCCGCTGCGAACTCTTCGAGCACCGCGCTCCTCCTCGCGGGGTGTTCGTCCGGGCCGTTCGCGGCAACCCGGGTCGGCCGCGCCCGTCAACTCGCGTGCGTTCGAGCTGCCACCTGCCGCTGCGGGCGGAACAGGACCGCGAACAGCGCGAGAATAATCGCCGCGAGACCCGCGGGCACCATCCAGATCTCCGGCCAATTGTGGCCATTCGGCGTGACGTACGCATCGACGACGCGGCCCGAGACGAACGCGCCGATGAAGTAGCCGACGCCGTTCGTCACGAAGTTCAGGAACCCCTGGGCGGCGGCCCGGATTTTTTCGCCGGCGCGCTGGTCCGTGTAAATCTGGCCGGCCACGAAGAAGAAGTCGTAGCAGATGCCGTGCAGCAGGATGCCGATGTAGATCAGCCACATGCCGCTGCCGGCGTTGCCATAGCCGAATGCGAGATACCGCGCGGCCCAGGCGGTCATGCCGATGAGCATGATCCACTTGATCCCGAGCCGTCCGAGGAAGAGCGGCAGCAGCAGCATGAAGAAGATCTCGCTCATCTGGCCGAACGTCTGGATGAACGCCGGCTCCGGCGCGCCGATCTCGTTCAGAAACGCGTTGGTGAACGCGTAGTAGAACTGCAGCGGCACGCAGAGCAGAAACGAGCCGATCACGAAGACCGCGAAGGTGCGATCGCGCAGCAGGTGGAGCGCGTCGAGCCCGAGCGCGTCGCGGACCGAGAACGGCGCGCCGGCGGCCTTCGGCGGCGTGTGCGGCAGAGCCAGCGCGAAGATTCCCATCAGCGCCGACGCGCCGGCCGCCAGCTGCATCGGGGTGTTCAGCGCGTCGGCGCGAAGGACCTTGCCGACGATGATGCCGGCGACGATCCACCCGATCGTCCCGAGCACGCGAATCATCGGGAAATCGCGCGAGGGATTCTGCACGTGGTGGAAGGCCACGGAGTTCGTCAGCGAGAGCGTCGGCATGTAGCACAGCGCGTAGGCGATGAGCAGCGGATAGAACGCGCTCCACTGGGTTTGCATCGAGACGAGCCACATCAGGACCGCGCCGCCGAGGTGCAGGAGCGCCAGGAGCTTCTCGGAGGCGAAGAACCGGTCGGCGAAGATCCCCATGAAGAAGGGCGACACGAGCGCGGCGATGGCCATCGCGCCATACGCCAGGCCGATCTGCGCGCCGGAGAAGTGGAGCGTCTGACCGAGGTACGTCCCCATCGTGACGAACCACACGCCCCAGATGAAATACTCGAGGAACATCATCAGCGACAGCTTCACGCGCACGCCGGTCATGGGAACGCCCTCATCGCCTCATCGCCTACTCGCGCTCGATCGGACGCGTCAGACAGGTTGGACCGCCGCCGCCCTTGACGCTGATTTCGCGCCCTTCGTACTCGAGGACCTCCGCGCCCGCCTGCTCGAGCTGCGCGCGGGTGCGCGGATTCCCCGCCACCATGACGCACCGGCGCGGCGACAGCGCCAGCACGTTGGCGCCCATCGTGTCGAACTCCTCGTCGGGCACCTCGACGAGTGTGATGCCGCGATCGATCAGCAGGTCGCGAAACGGGACCGGCAGAAGCGGCGAATACACCACAGCCAGGTCGCGATCGACCGGGCTGACGATGGACATCAGGTGGAACACGTCGCCGGCGCCGCGCCAGTGCGGAAGCGGCGTCACGATGACGTCGACGGCGTCGCCGACGAGCGTGCGCAGCTGCCGGATCCCCTCATCGTTCGTCCGATAGCCGCGGCCGACGGCGACCGTCCGGGCGTCGAGCCACACGACGTCGCCGCCTTCGAGGAGACCCGGCGGCTGTATGGCGCCGTGTTCGCGGAGACCCCACTCGTGGAACGCCCTCGCCTGCGCGACCGGCTCGGGTTCGCGCTGCATCTTCCCCATGGAGCAGAGGATCAAGCCGGACCGCGAGACAATCGAGGCGTCGCGCACGTAGATCGAGTCGAGCCCCGTGCCCGGCGCCGCGGGCAGCCAGTCGATGCGCGCCCCGGTCGAGACGATCAACTCGACGAACGCGTCATATTCGCCGATGGCCCGCGCGAAGTCGGGCGGCGCGGTGAAGTTCAGCGCCCGCCACTCCGCGGCGATCGCGTCCGGACCGGCGAACGACTCGCGCGCGTGCTTCAGGACCACACGTTTGAGGCGGCCGACTTCGGAGAGCGAGGGCGGCACCCGGTCAGGCACGTCGCATCCAGAGATAGACGGGCAGCCCGGCGGCGAGCAGCACCGCGCCCCAGGAGATCACCTCCCGGCCGGCGCCGATGATCGCGACGAACGAATAGCAGACCGCGGCGGCGGCGACGGCCGCGCCGCCGGTCGAGACGGCGTGCCGGACACGAAGCCGGCCGAGCGAAATCAGCAGTGCCGCCAGCGAACACATCAAGTACGGCACCAGCGTGCTGAGCGTCGCCAGGAGGATGGTGAAGGTGAAGAGCGCCACCAGACCACGCGAGTAGTTCATCGCGATCAGTACGGTGCTGAGGATGCCGGACAGGATCATGCCGGCCGCCGGCGTCCCACGTTGCGTGAGCCGCGCGAAGAGCGGTGGAAACAATCCGTCGCGCGCGACCGCGAGCGGCAGCTGCCCGACGATCAGCACCCACCCGTTGAGCGCACCGAAGCAGGAAATGGCCGCACCGATCGCCACGAGCGCGGCGGCCCGATCGCCGCCGATCGTGCGGGCGGCATCGGCAAACGGCGCCGTCGTCGAGGCGAGCGCCGCGGGCGCGATGAGGCTCATGATGCCGATCGTGCTCAGGATGTAAATCCCGGCGGCGACCATGGTTCCGGTGACGGTGGCCCGCGGGATCGTCCGATCGGGATCGCGGACCGAGCCGGCAGGAATGGTCGCGCATTCCAGTCCGAGAAATGCCCAGAGCGTCAGCGTCACGACGCTCATCAGATCGACGGTAAGAGTTCTGGTGCTGGATTCATGAATGGCGAAGCTCGCCGGCGTGAAGCGGATGAGCCCGGCAATCGCGATGACGACGAGCGGCACGATTTTCAGCGCGGTCGTGACAACCTGCAATCTGCCGGCGGCGCGGATTCCGGAAATGTTGACCGCGGTCAGGAACCACAACGTGGCGATCGCGAGCAGCGCCGACGCGGCGGGCGCGCGCACGATTGACGGGATGAAAGGATCGAGATACCCGACGAAGGCAACGGCCAGCGCCGCATTCGCGCTCCAGACCGAAATCCAGTATCCCCACGCGACGAGAAAGCCCGGAAGGCTGCCGAACGCCCGCCGGGTGTACGCATACGGCCCGCCCGACGCCGGATCGAGACGTGCGAGCCGCGCAAACACGACGGCGAGGAGAAGACTTCCGGTGGCGGAGACGAGCCAGCCGACCAGACTGAGGCCGCCGTAGGCAGCCAGCGACGCGGGCAGGAGAAACACGCCCGAGCCAATCATGTTGCCGACGACCAGCGCGACCGCCGTCCAGAATCCCAGCTCCCGCGGCGGAGTTGCCGACGCCGGCGCCGCGCCCGCGACGCCGGCGGTCACTGGCGCAGTCGGTCGGTCCACTGGAGCGAGGCGAGCGGGAGGAGGAACGCGATCGTCAGACCGGCGGGCACGGCGTCATTGTAGTCGGGCGCCGGTCACCACCGATCATCGCCGAGAAACTTCGCCGCGAGCTCTTTCACGAACTTCGCCGCGACCGGCGCCGTCAGGCCGAGCGGATCCTGCCGCGGGTTCAGCTCGACGATGTCGGCGCCCACGAGCTGGCCGGTCAGACCGTCGATCATCGTCAGGACATCCCGGACGCTGAGTCCGCCGGGCTCGCGGTGTGACACACCGGGCGCAAAGGCGGGGTCGAGGCCGTCGAGATCGATGGAGACGTAGACGTTGCCCTCGACACCGGGCCTGGCGCCGTCGTACCAGGCCCGCATGTCGATCTGTTCGACGCCGAATCGCGCCGCCTGATCGCGACCGTGGCCGGTCATCGCGCGGATTCCGACCTGGACGAGGCGGGCGGCGAGACCTTCTTCGAGAATCCGCGCGAACGGGCAGGCATGCGAATACCGGTCGCCCTCGAAGTCGTCGTACAAATCCGGATGCGCGTCGATCTGGAGAATCGTCAGCGGATCGACCCGACCCGCCATCGCGCGAATGATCGGATAGGTGATCGAATGGTCGCCGCCGAGCGCGATGAAGCGGCGGCCCTGCGCCACGAGATCGCGAATCGCGTCTTCGATCACGCGCCTGGCGTCGGCGGTCGCCGGCACGTCGAGGTCGCCGAGATCTTCGAGGACGCTCGCCGTCACGGATTCGACGATGCGTTCGGACCACGGATTGCTCGCGGTGGTCCGCAGCGCTTCGCGAATCTGCCGCGGCGCGTCGGCGGCGCCGCGCAGGAACGACGAGCTCGCATCGTACGGAAGTCCGATCAGGACAGGTCGGTCTGACATTCGGCTCAGGGTTTCACGCGGAACGGGACAACGTAGGCGCGGTCGTCCCACGTCAACGTCAGCACGCCGCCATCCGCCTTCGGGTCGATCGCGAACGTCAGCTGCTCGGCTGGCGCCGCCGGCGCCGTGCGTTGCATGTCGATATGCGCGACGTCCCGATCCGGATGATAGGTCGTGTGGAACTGTCCCGTCTCGCCGTTCACGATCAGGCTGAACGTCGTCTCGCCGGGCTGGGTGTAGAGCGTGTAGTCGCCGGCGGGGATCGTGACGCTGCCGAACACGAGTGCGGCGCTGGTCGTGAACGACGTCGCTTCGTCCGCGCCCGGCATCCACCAGCGCGTGTACGGCACCAGGGAGCCCCAAATCACCCGCCCTCGCTTCGCTGGCCGGCCGTACTCGATGGACACTCGGGCGCCGCCGATGTCCGCGATGACGACGTCGCGCGGGCTGCGACGCTCGCCTTCCGGATGACGCGGGATGGGAATCGTGCGGATGAATTTCGTGATCGAGGGATACTCTTCCGGCTGGGTCAATAGCAGGTCGAGTGTTCCCGGCTGCGCCACCTCACTCACGACGGCGCGATTGGCCTCGGGCGATCCCAGCACGACGATGCCATCGGCTCGCGCCGCCCGGCCCGCGCGAGCGGCGACGACCAGTTCCTTGTCCCAGCCGATCACCAGGATCCGCTCGAAACGAGAATCGTTCCGGAGTCGGGTGATCCACCCCGCCGCGTCCCGCACGGCTGAATCCGGCGACGCGGGACCCTCCGGCCGCAGCGAGGCAATCCCGTCTGAAGCGAGCTTCTGCGCAAATGACCCACGCGGATCGTCACCGGGTCCTGGAGCGGCAAGCAGCACCGCCACCGGCATTCTCGCGGTCGTCGCCGGCAACGTCAGGGTCGCCGTCAGAGTCCCCCGCGATGTCGTCAGGTCGAGCCGTTGTGGCGGTGCTGAGCCTTGAGAGACAACGCGGGCGCCGGAAGCCAGGCAACTGACAATCGCCACTGTGAGCGCAGCCCTGAATCGCACGGTCCCTCCCTGTCGCCACATCTTAATTTCTGGAGCGCTTGATGGCCTCGAGATTCGAATCGAACTCTTGAAGCACACGCAGCGCGGTTTCGACGGCTCTCACGTAGAAATCGTGGGACATCGTCTCGTAATCGTCCGTGGCCTTGTGATGCTGGCCGAAGTCCTCGACCCCGAGGTAGACGAACGGGATCTTCGCCTGGTGGAACGCGAAGTGATCGGAATCCTTCGTCCAATCCTCGACGCCGCGCTGCTGCGGATCGTCGTGCCCGAAGAGCAGCTTCACGGGTGCGGTCGCGGCGACCCGCTCGAGATACGGCTTCAGGAAGGGATAGGCATGCGTCCCGACGGCGTAGAGCTTGTCGTCGGGATCGCGGCCAATCATGTCGAGGTTGACATTCACGGCAATGGACGACAGATCGACCGGCGGTGTCCTGACGAATGCCAACGAGCCGCGTGTGCCGCTCTCCTCCCCATCGAACGCCGCCACGATGATCGTGTGTGCCGGCCGGTGCGCGCTGAAGTACTTGCCGAGCGCAAACAGCGCCGCGGTGCCGGAGGCGTTGTCGTCGGCGCCGTTGAACACCTGCCCGCTCCTGACGCCGATGTGATCGTAGTGCGCCGACAGCACGATGGACGGCGTCGATCCTTGTGTGCCGTCGATGCGCCCGATCACGTTCACGCCTGTGCGATCGCTCCCGGTCCCGCCTCGTCCGGCGGTGAAGGAGAACGGCTGCTCGAACGATTCACCGAACGGCACGATCCCCGATTCCTTGAAGCGCTGCATGACGTACGTGCGGGCTTTTTCCCCGCCTGGCGTGCCGACCTGACGTCCCTGCATGTCGTCAGCCGAGAGCGTCTGCAGGTCTTTCAGAAGCTGCGAACTGTCGATGAGATCGCTGCGGCGCGGCGCCTGCGTGAGCGCCAGTGACGCGGACAATGCGAGCGCGATGATGACGGCGGGCAGGCGGCGGAAGCGGTCCATGCCATCAGTGTAGGGTCAATCAGATACCGGCGTCAGACCGCGGTTTGCCGGTCCGTTGATCACGTCGCCAAGCTTGTCGAATCGCGATCCATGACAGGGACAGTCCCACGTCTTCTCGGCGTCATTCCATCGAACGATGCAACCCAGGTGTGTGCACACCGCCGAGCGTTCGTGCAGGACACCGGTCTCGTCGCGGTACACGGCGACCTTGGTCATGCCCCGGCGCACAACGGCGCCGGAATCCCGCGCAATCTGATCCTCGGAAGCGACGTCGCCGCCAGTCACCCACGCGGTGTACTGCGCGGCCACGTTCGCGGCTTCTTTGAGGTATTCGCCCGGCGCGCGAAGCGGTTTTCGCGCCGGGTCGTACAGATCCGCCCAATCGTTCGTCCGCCCGAGGATCAAGTCCGTGAGCAGCATGCCGGCGATCGTGCCGTGCGTCAGCCCCATGCCGGCATCACCCGTCGCTACGTACACATTGTTCGCGTCGAGCGGGTTGCGCCCGATGAACGCGACGCCGTCAACGGGTTCCATGACCTGGCCGCCCCAGACGAAGTCCACGCCGTCGATCTGCGGAAACCGCTGCCGGGCCCAGTTCTCCAGCCGGCCATGGCGATCGGCCGTGTCGTCCGCCTGCCCGCTCTTGTGATCCTCGCCGCCCACGATCAGGAGATCGGACGTGCTCGTGCCGCCTGGCGAATACACGCGAATGTAGTGATAGGGATCTTCGGTGTCCCAGTACAGGGCTTGCGACACCGATCCGCGAGGCACGCGCAGTCCGACCACGTACGTCATGTAGGGCGCCTGTTTCGTGTGGATGGCGACGAGATCGTTCACGGGCGCATTCGTGGCAATCACCACCGCGCCCGCGCCGATCGAGTGGTTGCCCGACGTCACCTGCGCCGACGACCCGCCCTGAATCGCGTCCGCGTGCGTGTGCGTGTAAACGCGCCCACCCGCCTTCGTAATCGCACGCACCAGACCCGCCAGATACTTGAGCGGATGAAACTGCGCCTGCCCCGGAAACTCCAGACACGGACCCGTGTCGAAACCGTCGAGCGGCGCCCGCGTCACCATGCTCACGCCTGTCAGGCCGGCGCGATGGACCGCGTTGAGCTCCGCCTCGAGATCTTTATCGCTGTCCCCGCGATAGAGGTACCCGTCAACGCGCGAGAAGTCACACGCAATCCGGTGATCGTGAACGATGGCTTCAATCCGGTCGATCGCCGCGCTATGACTGGCGGCGACGATCTGTGCGCCGCGCTCTCCGTGCATCTGCTCGATCTCGGTGTACCCAGCATCGATGGCGTTCGACAGATGCGCGCTCGTCGCGGCCGTCATCCCTCGCCCCACCTGGCCGTCGTCGACAACCACCACCGATTGGCCCGCCTCGGCCAGGAGAAGCGCCGTGGTCAATCCGGCGATGCCCGCTCCGACGATGCAGACATCGGCCGTCTCGTTCGCGGTCAACGTCGCTGTTCTGGGACGGGCAATTCGCTTGGTCCAGGGTGACGAAGGGGCCGCCGCTGCGACGCGGGTCCGCTTGGGCATGACGAGCCTCCTGTTCGAGGAGCACTGATGGAGTCGTCATGAAAATTTTGCAAGCCTTGTGCCGCGACCCATGTCCCAGACGTGATGGAGGAGGGCGACTCAACTAATCGCCCGCGAATCCCGTCCAATGCGGCAACGGTCAACGACTGCCATGAAGAACCTTCGATTTGCCCTGCGTGCGCTGTTCCATGCGCCGTTCGTGACGATCATCGCGATCCTGTCGCTGGCGCTCGGGATTGGCGCCAACACGGCCATCTTCTCGCTCTTCAACCAGCTCCTGCTGCAGCCCCTTCCGGTGCAGGAACCGTCCCGGCTGGTGAACCTCGGCGCGCCCGGCCCGAAGGACGGATCGACGTCCTGCAATCAGGCTGGCAACTGCGATGTCGTCTTCAGCTACCTGATGTTCCGCGACCTCGAGCGCGAGCAGAAAGTCTTCACGGGCATCGCCGCGCATCGCATCTTCGGCGTGAACATCGGCTTCGAGGGGCACACCCTCACGGGCGAGGGGATGCTCGTCTCAGGCAGCTACTTCTCAGTGCTCGGGCTGACGCCGGCCCGCGGCCGGCTGATCGACACCAACGACGATCGCACGGCGGGCCAATCGCCCGTCGCGGTCCTGGGGTATGACTACTGGCGCACGCGCTTCGCCGAGAGCCCGGCGATCGTCGGCAGCACGCTCGTCGTGAACGGCCAGCCGATGACGGTCGTGGGCGTCGCACCGCGCGGATTTCGTGGAACGACGAAAGGCAGCCGTCCGCAGATTTTCGTTCCGATCACCATGCGCGGCGCGATGGAGCCGCCGTTCGCGGCGTTCGAGAATCGCCGAAGTTACTGGGCCTATCTTTTTGCCCGGTTGAAGCCCGGCGTCTCGATCGACGAAGCGCGCCGCGGCATCAATCAGCCCTACCAGGCGATCATCAACAGCGTCGAAGCGCCGCTGCAGAGCGGCGTGAGCGAGCAGACGATGGCGCGCTTCAAGGCCAAGCAGGTCACGGTCGATCCCGGCACGCGCGGACAGAGCGACATTTTCGAGGAAGCCAGCGCGCCGTTGACGCTCCTGCTTGCGGTGACGACGGTCGTGCTCCTGATCGCGTGCGCCAACATCGCGAATCTCCTGCTCGCGCGGTCGGCCGCGCGCGCGAGCGAGATGGCGGTGCGGTTGTCGATCGGCGCGAGCCGGGGGCAGCTCGTGCGGCAGCTCCTGCTCGAGTCGTGTCTGCTCGCGCTGTTCGGCGGCGCCGCCGGTCTTCTCGTCGCGCGGTGGACGATGGCGCTGATCATGTCGCTGCTGCCGGCCGACGCGGCAAACGTGATTCAGTTCGAGCTCGACGTCCCCATCATGCTGTTTGCGGCCGCGCTCTCGGTAGGAACCGGTCTGCTCTTCGGCCTGTTCCCGGCTCTGCACAGCACCCGCCCGGATCTGGCGGCCACGCTGAAGAATCAGGCCGGCCAGCCGTCGGGCGCGCGATCGGCCGCGCGCTTCCGCCGGTGGCTCGTGGTCGGACAAATCATGCTCTCGATGGGGCTGCTCGGCGCCGCCGGGCTTTTCACCCGCAGCCTCATGAACGTCAGCAAGGTCGATCTCGGCATCGACGCGGACCGCGTGGTCACGTTCATGGTCGGGCCGCGCCGGAATGGGTACACGTTCGACCGGTCGCGCGTGTTCTTCGAGCGGCTCGAGGACGAGCTGGCGGGGATGCCCGGCGTGGTCACCGCCGCCGCCGCGCGCGTGCCGCTGCTCGCCGGCAGCAATTCCAACAATGGGGTTTCCGTACAGGGCTTCGAGGCCGGACCGGACACGAATACCAGCGCCAGCTACAACGAGATCAGCCCGGGATATTTCCGGACGATCGGCGTGCCGCTGCTGGCCGGCCGCGACTTCACGCGCGCCGACAGCCTGAAGACGGCCAAGGTCGCGATCGTCAACGAAGCGTTCGTCCGCAAGTTCAAGATGGGCCGCGACGTCGTGGGCAAACGGATGAGCCGATCCAAGGGCAACGGACCGCTGGACATCGAGATCGTCGGCCTGGTGAAAGACGCCAACTACAGCGAGGTCAAGGCCGTCGTGCCGCCGGTGTTCTTCGTGCCGTACCGGCAGAACGAGCAGATCGGCGGACTGGCGTTCTACGCGCGGACGCAGGGCAACGCCGAGGAGCTCGCGCGCAGCATTCCACCGGCCGTGGCGCGGCTCGATCCGAATCTTCCGGTGACCGAGCTCCGGACGATCCCGCAACAGATTCAGGAGAACGTGTTCCTCGATCGATTCATCAGCGTAATGTCGGCGTCGTTTGCCGCGCTGGCGACGCTGCTCGCGGCGATCGGCTTGTATGGCGTCCTGGCCTACACGGTGGCGCAGCGGACGCGCGAGTTCGGCCTGCGGATGGCGCTCGGCGCCGCGCCCACGCGTCTGGGCGGGCTCGTCATGAAGCAGGTCGTTTGGATGACGGCGATCGGCGGCGCGTGCGGACTTGCCCTGGCGATCGGGGCCGGGTTCGCGGCCCGGTCTCAGCTCTTCGGCATGGTCGCGTACGATCCGCTCGTCCTCGGGTTGGCGGCGATCGTCCTGGTGCTCGTCGCGCTCAGCGCGGGACTGGCGCCGGCGATCCGCGCGTCGCGGATCGATCCGATGCGCGCGCTCAGATATGAATAGGAACCTGTCAGGGCAAAGGGCAGAGCGTAAAGGGCAAAGGGAGGGTAAGAGGGTAGAGGTAACGAGGAGAGTTTCTGCGATCGACACAGGACCTCTGCCCTTTCACCTTTGACCTCTCCTCTGCCCTTTGCCCTCTGCCCTTTGCCCTTACTTCGCGTCCAGCTTCCTCCCCGCGTTCAGATTGTCGAAGTTCAGCACCGTGTTGAACACGAGGAAATAGCTGCCGATCGTCTCGCCGCGCCAGATGGGATTGTTCGCGAAGAGCACGACGTGCCCCTTCTCCACCGGGACGTCGACCGCGACGGGACGCTGCGCGATATCGCCGCCGCCCTGCAGCAGCCCGGACACCAGCAGCTCGTTCTGGTCCGCGAAGCGCAGCGCGACGCGAGGCCGGAACTCGGGCGGGATGATGTTGAGCGGATTTCGCAATTGCTCCTCATTCGGAAGCGTGTACTGCCACGGCCGCGCCGCCGGCGGACGCGTGGTCAGCTCGTTGCGCGGATCGAGCACCGGTCGTCCCTGAACGACGTCGGGATCATCCGGCGTGCCGCGGCCGGTCGCGCGGCTGGCGGCGCCGCCGCCCCGGCCTCCCCCGCCACCGCCGCCGCCCCCGCCACCGCCACCGCCACCGCCACCGGCGCCGATGTTCACGCTGAAGCTCGACCCGTTGTCGCTGTACATCGCGAGGCTGTCGCCGATGCCGTAGACGATCGGACTCGCATCGTCGACGAGCTTCGTGCGCAGGAGCGAGCCAACCACGCGCGAGCCCGTCCCCGCATTGTTCGTCGTCACGCCGTGGGTCAGCCCGTATTGCACCGCGAAATTCGCGCTGCTGCCGGCGCCGATGAACACGCCGCCCTGCCTGACGAAGTCATCGAGATGCTTGAGACCGTCCCAGCCGAGCCCCGGCCGGATGTCATCGGTCTGCGCCCAGTCGCCGATGTTGGGCGTGTCGGGTGAGTTCTTCCAGGGCATCGGATTGCGGAACATCGGCATCCCCTCGATCACCTGGAGCCCTCCGCCGCCGCCCGGCGCGAAGATGATCACGTCGTACTTCGCGCGCAGATTCGGCTCGCGCGCCACATCCTGCGTGCTGATGTACGAGAACGGCATGCGCAGGGTGTCAAAGGCATAGCGCCACCAGCCTTCGGTCTGCGTTCCCTGCCACGTGTGCATGAGCGCGACGCGCGCGGCGCGCGCCGGATGCGTCTTCACGGACGGCGCCGCAGACAGCGCATAGGCCTTGAGACCGATTTCCGTCGTGGCTTTGTTCAAGTCGGCGGCGCTGACCTTGCTGATCAGGAACGACCCACGGTTGAACTTCGTGCCCTGCGCCTCGAACGGCTCCTCGGCGACCTGAAAATCCGCATCCTTCAATTGATACCGCAGCGTCACCAGCGCGTTGTCCGCATTGTGATTCACGGCGAACAGCGTTGCGCCGCCGCCATTCACGGCGTTCGCCGGCATCACACCGCCCGGCGCGGCGACGGGACCCTTCACGGCTTCCATCGCAACGTCGAGCACTTTCGGATCGAGAACGCGGTATGCCTGGACCTGGAACCCCTCGGGGACCGTCCAGCCGGTATCGTCGTACGGGTTCTGCTGCGGATCGTTCGGCGCCCAGTACTGATAGTCGAGCAGCGCATCGGCGATGCGCGAGTACGGCTGATCCATGCGGACAATGTAGGTGCCGGCGGGAAACTGCCGGGTCTCGAAGGGCGGTGCGGCCGGCGGCGCGTCTTCCGCCCCGGCGCCGGCTCCGGCGCCGCCTGCGCCCTGTGCCGCGCCACCACCTGCCGCGCCACCACCACTTGCCGCGCCACCACCACCTGGCGCGCCTCCTCCGGCGGCGCCCCCGCCTCGACCACCGCGGCCGGCGCCGGCCGCCCGGCGAACGGGAACCTGTGCGGAGAACTCAGCCGTCGCGCGCGAGATCTCGACGCGCTGTTTCTGCAGCACGCGCAAGAGCTCCGCTTGCGCGCCCAACCGGGGATCGTTGGCCGGCAGGATGTAGGCGGACGGGCCTTCGGTCTTCGCCTTCAGAATCGATCGCTTGCTCTTCTCGTAGAAATTCCGCAGGAACAGCAGACGGTTGTTGGCAAAGTGATTCAGCGAGATCAGGAGTCCCGTCTGCTCGTAATTGTTGTTGTTGCGCAGCGACCACATGACGCGCGGCAGCGGCGGATTCTGACGGTACCAGGTGCGCGATGTCTGGTTCGGCTGGAGCGTTCGCTCCTGCGTGTCGGCGCTGCCGCTGTTGCCGAACGTCTCGTACAGCCGGCTGATGCCGTTGTGCGTCGCCGCGACGAACATCAGGTAGCCCGGCGACCAGGTGTCGAACGTTCCGAACGCGAAGACCCCCGGCATCCCCATTCGCGTCATCTCGTTGACGTTGTTCCAGCCGATGAGGTGCCACTCGTTCGTGAGGATCGGATCGAGCCAGGCGTTGTACGGTCCGTCGCCGATCGTGTTGTCGTACAGGTACGGCACCGATTCGTGCAGATCGTGGAGCACCTGCGCCTTCCAGTCGACGAACGCGTTCATGACGTTCTCGGTGAGCTTCAACGTCACGCCCATCGCGTCGCGGTTGTTGTCGTGCGCGACGTACTTGCCCCAGTAGATCGGACCCGGCACGGTGCGGTCGGGGTACTTCTTGCGGTAGTTGTAGAGATCGACGACGCGATCGCGTCCGTCCGTCTCGACGATGGGCGTGATCAGCGTGATGAGGTTCTCGCGGATGTTCCGCACGTACGGACTGTCGTCGACGGCCAGCCGGTACGCGAGCTCCATGAGCGCCGTCGGCGCGCCGGCTTCGGGCGCGTGAATCGTCCCGGTGATGTAGTACACGGGCGCGGCGCGCTTCGCGATCTCGTCCGCCAGCGCATCGTTCATGCTCATCGTCCGCGGGTCGGCCAGCTTCGCGAGATCGGCTTTGTTCTGATCGAGCCTGGCCATCAGGGCTTCGGACGCGACCGCGACCGCGATCATCTCGCGCCCTTCTTCCGATTTCCCGATCGAGTAGACCTTGACGCGCGGCGTGGATTTCGCCAGCAGCCGCATGTACTCGTTCACCTCTTTGGTGTACGGCAGCTTGCCGGGCGCCCCGGCGATGTCACCGAGGACGGCCTTCGGCGTCGGCACGGTCTTCGACGCGGGCAGGTAGTCGACGAGCGGCGACAGGAAGAACGTCTCGGTCGTGTACTCCTTTATCTTCTTGGTGTACTCCTCGTCGATGGGTTGATTGGGATCGCGTCCGGCCCGCGCCGTGGCCAGATCGACGGCCGACGAGGACTTGGCCGGAGGCCGGGATTGATCGGCCAGCAGAATGACGGGCGCCACCGCACATGCGGCGCAGAGACCGAGAAGAAGACGACGGACCACGGAAAGGCTCATTGAGCGACCTCGCACCGCGCAATTGTAAGCAATAAGCGAGACAAGAGCCGAGAAGTACGCTGGGCAAGGGCCGGGAAGTACGCTGGACAAGAGCGGAGAAGTACTGGAACTCGCGCGTGGAGTACGCCGTCAAAAACCGCGAGTACAGGCCCATACTCTAGAGTTGCCGATGACCTTCATCCTTTTCATGACCCTGACGTTGGCGCCGCAGGCACAAGGCGGGCGCGGACGCGAGGGCGGCGGACCGGTGCCCGCGACCGGCACCGGCGTGATCATCGGACGCGTCGTCGAGGGCAACACGACGAGCGCCGTGGCCGGAACCGTCGTCACGATCACCGGCGCCGGCGGCGGGGTCAATCAACGGGTGCGCGTGGACGCGTCCGGCCGCTTCCTGTTTCGCGACCTCCCCGTCGGCGAGTTCAGCGTCGTCGCGACCAGGTCCGGGTACGTCGGCGGCGCGGCGGGACAACGATCGCCGAATGGACCGCCGCGTCCCTTGGAGCTGGCGGCCGGCGAGCGGGTCAGCGATCTCACGCTTCGGCTGTGGCAAGCCGGCGCCATCGCCGGAACAATCGTCGACGAGGCGGGGGACCCGGTCGTCGGGATCAAGGTGGCGCTCGCGGAGCGGCGCTTGATCAACGGCCGGCGGCGTCTGGCGCCGGGACAGAACTTCGCGGCGACCACCGACGACCGCGGAACGTACCGATTCGGGTCCGTGCCACCCGGCGACTACTACGTCGTCGCGCGCACTTCCGAGGAGGAAGTTGCGCGGGGATTGATGTCGCTCGTCGCCGGCGATCCCGGCGTCATTTTTTCGCTTGCCTCAAAAGCGATGGGCGGCCGGCCGCAGGATTTGCTCGGCTTCGAGGCGGCGCTGAGCGTTTACCCCCCGATTTTCCATCCGTCTGCGGCGCTCCCATCGCAAGCGACGGTGGTCACGATCACGTCAGGCGAGGTCCGGGAAGGTGTGGACATTCGAATGAAGGTCGTCCCGCTCGCACGGCTCGCGGGCACGTTCGCGGGCCTCGGCAGCGAGACGCCCGGGGCCGTTCAGGTGCGACTCGTGCTGCCGGACGCCGACGGATCCGAATTCGAAGTCGCGAGGGCGATTGACACGAGCAACGGTAAGTTCGATTTCCTCGCCGTGCCGTCCGGCCGCTTCACGCTGCGCGCCTACCAGGCGGCGGCAATGGCTCGGCCGGCGCCGGGGGCACAGGGAGGAGTCGTCGACGCCGGGCGAGGCGGACGAGGATCGGGGCCGCCGCCGGTGTCCGCCGATCCCGCGTACTGGGCGTCGATGCCGATCGAGCTCAACGGCCTCGAATCTCAGAACGTTTCGCTGATGATGCAGCGCGGCGTCGCGATCAGAGGGAGGATCGAGTTCGACGGCACCGCCCCGCGCCCCGAAGCCGACCAGCTCGAACGCATGGTTGTGACGCTTGCCGCCGAGGATCTGCTGACGGTCGGCATGAACCTGCGCGCCAAAGTCGAGTCAGACGGAACGTTCAGGACGGGCAGCGTCCCGCCGGGCAAGTACCGACTGCGAGTCTCGCCGATCGGCGTGTGGTTTCCGAAATCGGCGATGGTCGAAGGCCGCGATGTCATCGACGAAGCGCTCGAGGTCGAGACCGCCGACGTCTCGAACATCGTCATCACGTCGAGCGATCGGCCGCTCGGAAGCGTGAGCGGCACCGTGCGGACGGCGCGCGGCGATCCGGATCCCGACGCGCTCGTCGCGATTTTCCCGGCCGACCCGCGGCTTCGCACCGATCTCAGCGGCACGGGCCGGCGGCTGCGCCTCGCGCGGACGACCAAAAACGGCCTGTACCGCATTCCCGGATTGCCGGCCGGCGAGTACCTCATCGTCGCCGGCGGCGACGAGCTGTTCGATAACTGGCTCGAAGCGAGCGCGCTCCAGACGCTCTCGCAGCGGGCGACGCCGATCGAGATTGGGGACGGCACCGCGAAAAACCAGGAACTGAAGCGCGGGAGCGTGCGATGACGATTCGCTGGACGAGATGCCTCGCCGCGATCATCGCTCTGCTGGTGGGAATCGCTCCCGCGACGCTGCTGGCGCAGCAGCAGCCGCCGCCGCAACAGCCGCGGGACGTGCGGCCCGGTGTCAAGCTTGGCTCGGCTGTGCTCGGCGGCGTGGTGGTGACGGACGAAACGCCCAGCCGGCCCCTGCGCCGCGTGAACATCGGCGTCCTCGGCACCGATGAAGCGCAGGTCCGATTGACGATGACGGATGACAATGGCCGGTTCGTGATGCCGGTGCTGCCGGCCGGACGCTATCTCGTGACCGCGTCGAAACCGCCGTACGTCGATACGGTGTTCGGTGCGCGGCTGCCGGGGCGGCCCGGCACCGCCATCATGTTGAAGGACGGTGAGCGCCGCACGGATTTGACAATCAGGATGCTCCCCGGCGGCGCCATCACAGGCGTGATCACGGATGAGTACGGCAAGCCGGCCGCCGGCGTCGGGGTCGATCTCCTTCGGCCGGAGCGGCGAGGCGGCATCCCGATGCTCTCGAGCGCGATGTCGATGCTGTCGGCGCTGCTGCTGCCGCGGCAGATCACCGACGATCGCGGCGTCTATCGTTTCTCCGGAATCCCGCCCGGCGAGTACGTGGTCTCGGCCGTGCCGATCGATCCGGCTGGCGGCAGCGTGCTGCAGACGGAGCAGGACGTTGAAGCCGCCATCCGGCAGCTCGGTGAACCTGGCCTGTCAGCAAGCGCGTCGTCGCGGACCCCGACGTCGACGGTCATTGGTCCGTCCGATCGGCCGTCGCGCCCGGTGACCATGGGCGGCGGGCCCTTCATGAGCTTTCCGCAGCCGCCGAATCTGCAGGTTCCGCCGGGATCGCCCAATGGACCAACAGTCGGATACGCACCTGTCTTCTACCCCGGCACCACGAGTGCCGCGGAGGCATTGACGATCACGATTGGCCCAGGCGAGGAGCGGCGCGAGATCAACATCGTCGCGCGACCGGTGCCAACGACCCGGGTTGAAGGCCGCGTCTTCCGCCCCGACGGCGATCCGGCGCCGAACGTCTCGATTCAGGTCCGGGGTGAGGATCCGATCAACACGCCGGCCGCCTTGTTTGCATCGTTGACGACGTCTTCGACGTCACGCTCCGACGGCTCATTCGTGATCGGTGGAATCGCGCCGGGACGCTACACGCTGTATGCGCGAAGAGTCTCGGGTCCGAATCGGATCCCCGGCGTCAGCCAAGCGCCGGCGGCCTCCGATCCTCCGCTGTGGGCCGCGGCCGAAATCGTTGCGGATGGCCGGACAATCACCGGGCTCGACCTCATGCTTCAAACCGGCATGACGATTTCCGGACGCGTCATGTTCGATGGCACGGGGCCACCACCCAAAGACTTCCAGGGCGTGAACATCATCGCTCGTCCAGTCCGCATCGTTGATTTAGTGCAGATGGTCAACGGCGCCGGTCGCGTCGCGCCGGACGGAGCGTTCACGATCTCCGGTCTCACGCCCGGCTGGTATCGTCTCACCGGCGTCGCGGGCGGCGAGAACCTGCCGATCCTGTGGAGCGAAGCCTCCGTCGTGATCAACGGCCGTGACGTCACGGACCTGCCGTTCGAGGTCCGGCCCGGCGAGGACAGCGCCAACATCGTCATGACGTTGACCGATCGTCAGCAGGAACTGACCGGCACGCTGCAGGATGCCTCGGGCCGTCCGGCGACCGAGTACACGATGATCCTCTTCCCTGCGGACAAGAAGTTCCGTCTTCCCGATTCACGGCGGATTCAAATCGCACGCCCGTCGAGCGATGGACGATTCTCGTTCGGCGGACCGCTGGGTCCGCCGCCGGGTGAGTACCTCCTGGCCGCTGTCACCGACTTGCGAGCGGAGGAGCAATTCGAGCCGAGCTTCCTGGAGGCGCTCGCGAACGCAGCCATCAAGGTGACGCTCGGGCCGGGTGAGAAGCGAACACAGGACGTGCGGCTCGTCGGCCGGTGACTTTTCTGTCGAGGCTCTCGTGACTCCGGATGAATTCCGCGCGCGCGGACATCAGTTGATCGACTGGATTGCCGATTACCGCGAGCGCGTCGCGTCGCTGCCGGTCATGGCACGAACCGCGCCCGGTGAAGTGAAGAGGCAGCTTCCCTCGTCGCCGCCCTGCGATCCCGAGCGCTTCGAGGACATCCTTCGCGACGTCGAAACAATCGTCGTGCCGGGACTCTCGCATTGGTCGCATCCCAACTTCTTCGGATACTTCCCCTGCAACGGCGAGCTCTCGAGCGTGCTCGGCGATTACTTGAGCACAGGGCTCGGCGTGCTCGGTCTCGCATGGCAATCGAGTCCGGCGCTCACCGAAGTGGAAGAGGTCGCCACCGACTGGCTGCGGCAGATGGTCGGCTTATCGGCGGCCTGGAGCGGCGTGATTCAGGACACGGCCTCGACCAGCACGCTGGTCGCGCTGCTCTGCGCCCGTGAGCGCGCCACCAACTACAGCCTGGCGCGCGGAGGGCTGCAATCGGAATCGCGGCCGCTCGTGGTCTACGCATCGTCACACAGTCACAGCTCGGTTGAGAAGGCGGCATTGCTGGCCGGTTTCGGCCGCGAGAACCTGCGATTGATCGCGCACGACGAGGCGTACGCGCTGCGGCCCAACGCATTGGAAGACGCGATCGCGCAGGACGTTTCAGACGGTCGGCTGCCCTGCGCCGTGGTCGGCACGACGGGTACGACCACGACGACGGCCGTCGATCCGATCGATCGGCTGTCGGAAATCGCGGCGCGCCATCGCATGTGGCTGCACGTCGACGCCGCGATGGCAGGATCGGCCATGGTGCTCCCCGAATGCCGGTGGATGTGGAACGGCATCGAAGGCGCAGATTCCATCGTGATCAATCCGCATAAGTGGCTCGGCGCCGCCTTCGACTGCTCCCTGTACTACGTTCGCGATCCCGAGGCATTGATCCGCGTGATGTCGACGCACCCGAGCTACCTGCAGACGGCGGCCGATCGCGTCGTGAAAAATCTGCGCGACTGGGGGCTGCCGCTCGGCCGCCGGTTCCGCGCGCTCAAACTCTGGTTCCTCATCCGCGAACAGGGCGTCTCGCAATTGCAGGCGCGGCTGAGACGGGATCTCGCGAACGCTCAGTGGCTCGCGGACACCGTCCGGGCGGCGCCTGGCTGGCGAGTCCTCAATCCGGTGACGCTGCAGACCGTGTGCGTCCGTCATCAACCTCCCGGTCTGCCCAATGAAGCGAATGACGCGCTCGACCGGCACACGCTCGGATGGGTGGAGCGCGTCAACCATTCCGGCGCGGCGTATCTCACGCCGGCGCTTCTGGACGGTCGCTGGATGGCGCGCGTCTCGATTGGCTCCATTCAGACCGAACGTCAGCATGTCGAACAGGTCTGGGAGGCGATGAAGAAGGAAGCGGGTCGAGTGGCCGACCTCCACAGAATCGGACACAATCATTAGAAACCTCAGAGATCTGATGGCCTCCCCCCGGCCGATCGCCGTCGACACGGACGATCGCATTCTGCTCGTCGAGGACGACGCGGCGCAGCGCGTCGGTCTGCAGCAACTGTTGACCAGCTGGGGTTACGCGGTGGACGTGGCCGCCAACGGCCAGGAAGCCCTCACGAAGGTCGGCGACGCGAGGCCGACCATCGTCCTGAGCGATCTCATCATGCCGGGAATGGGCGGGCTCGATCTGCTTCGCGCCCTCAAGCAGCAGGACGACATGGATCTGACCGTTGTCCTGATGACCGCCCAGGGCACGGTCGAGTCCGCGGTCGAAGCCATCAAGCACGGCGCGTACGACTACCTCACGAAACCGGTCGATCCGCAGCGGATGAAGATCCTGCTCGATCAGATCATCCAGCGCCACGACACGCTGCGCGAGATGCGCGTCCTGCGGCGGCAGCTGCAGGAGCGCGGCACGTTCGGCAAGATGATCGGCGCCAGCATGGAGATGCGGAAGATCTACCAGGTCATCGAACAGGCTGCGCCCACGGCGGCGTCGGTACTGGTGAGCGGCGAATCTGGTACCGGAAAAGAGCTGGTTGCGCAGACCATCCATCAGATCAGCCCGCGCGCGTCGCAGCCGTTCGTGCCGCTCAACTGCGCGGCGATTCCCGACACGCTCCTCGAATCCGAGCTTTTCGGGCACGAGAAAGGCGCGTTCACCGGCGCGATTGCGCGACGGCAGGGGTGCTTCGAGCTGGCGAATCGCGGCACGTTGTTCCTGGACGAGATCGCGGAGATGACGCCCATCACCCAGGCCAAGCTCCTGCGCGTGCTGCAGGAACGATCGTTCCGGCCGCTCGGCGGGCAGCGCGAGCAGTCCGTGGACATCCGGGTCGTCGCCGCGACGAACGCCGACCCTCCGGAGGCGGTGCGGCAGGCCAAGCTGCGCGAAGATCTCTACTACCGCTTGAACGTGTTCGCGATTGGACTCCCGCCGCTTCGCGACCGAAAAGACGATCTGCCGATGCTTATCCAGGCGTTCATCAAGGAATTCAACGCGCGAAACGGACGCTCCGTGGCCGGCGTGTCCGATCGCGCGATGCAGATGCTCGAGCGCTACAACTGGCCGGGCAACGTCCGGGAATTGCGCAACGTCATGGAACGCGCGACCATCGTCGCCAAAGGACCCGTGATTGAAGTCGCCGACCTGCCGGCGCTGAACAGTCCCACCCCGGCCGCGCCCAACGCCAGCCTCGGTCTGGCGCCCGGCACGACGGTCGACCAGGCGGAGCAGCAGCTGATCGAAGTGACGCTGCAGCACACGGGCGGCAACAAGACGCGCGCCGCGGAAATGCTCGGCATCAGCCTGAAGACGCTGCACAACAAGCTGAACCGCATGAAGGAACGGCCCGAATAAGGCATGCCCCTGAGTCTGAAGACCAAGCAGGTTGCGGGCGTCACCCTGATTGTCGGGCTAGCCGTCGTCGCGCTCGGCGGCTGGTACTTGTCGTCGCTCGCGCGAGTGCTGCTCCAGGAGACCCGCGCCCGCGCCGAGCTGCTCACGAAGCTCATCTACGAGCGCGCGCGCGAGGACGTCGCGCTCGGTGTCGATCCGGACAATCCCTACGCGCGGCTCAAATCGGATCCCGGTCTCGATTCCATCCTGAAGTCCAGCGTCTACTCGAAGGGCGTCTCCTACGCGGCGATCACCGACGTCGACAACCGGATCATCGGACACTTGGACGACGCGATGGTCGGCGAGTTGTGGACGCCGACAGGCGATCTGGACGAGCTCCTGGCGCAGGGACCGCTCGCCCAGACTCGAGCCATCCTGGCCGAGGGGCGCATGCTCGAAGCCCGCCAGCAACTGCTGCTCGACCATCCCGACGGCCCGAGGCCGTTCGCCACGATTCACATCGGGTTCTCCACGCTGCTCATCCGCGATCAGTTCGAGCCCATCCTGCGGGCCGCGGTGATCGCCACCGTCGTCGCGCTCGTCGCGACGGTCATCGTCGCGATGCTCCTGGCACAGCTCGTCATCCGGCCGATTCACGTGATTCGGAGCGGACTGGCGCGGCTCGGCCGAGGCGAACTGGACGTGAAGGTCGATCTGCCCCGCGAAGCCGAGCTCGCCGGGCTCGGCGACTCGTTCAACGCCGTGACCGCGCGGCTGGCCGCCGACCGATCGGAACTGGCCGATCAAAAGGCCACGCTCGAGTCGGTCGTGCAACATCTGGAAGACGCCGTCGCGCTCTTCGCCCCCGACGGCACGCTGCTCTTCGCGAATCCGGCGATGCGCACGGCGCTCACGGCGGAGACCGGGTCCGTCGATCAGGTCCTGCCCGAAGGGCATCCGTACCGGGCCGCGCTTGCGGCGTC
>JBLNGH010000280.1:0-7310 GCA_050264575.1 Acidobacteriota bacterium
CTGTTCCTGGCCGTCCGGACGACGCCCGCGAGTGCGGGACCCTCGCCGGATATTCGCAGCGCCGTGCGATCGGTCGAGCCGGACTTTCCGCTTGGCGCGATCGTGTCGATGGACGAGCGAATCGGCGGGTCGGTGCGGACGCAACGGTTCCGCACGATCGTGATGGCTACGTTTGCCGCGCTCGCGGCCCTGCTCGCGAACCTCGGCGTCTACGCCGTCCGGGCGCGATCCATCCGTGCCAGACACCGCGAGATCGGTGTACGAGTCGCGCTCGGGGCGACGCGCAGGCAGATTCTGAGATTGCTCGTCAGTCAGTCGCTTCGATTGGTCGTCGCCGGACTTTCGATTGGTCTGGCGGGCGCGCTTGTGTCCATTCGCATCGTGCAGCAGTGGTTGTTTGCGACTGACGCGACCGACCCGCGTCTCCTGCTCAGCGCGACGGTACTGCTCGGCGGGACAGCGCTCGTCGCCGGCTGGCTGCCGGCCAGACAGGCCATGGCCGCCGACCCGCTCGCCAGTCTCCGGCACGAGTAAGCCACACATTGCTCTTCGTCGAAGCAGAAGACCTCGGGTTTGGTGAGCGGCATCTCGACCGTGCGTCACTCGTCGACACGAAACCCGAGGTCTTTGTGCTATCGTTCACCTGAATAGTTCAGGGGAGAGGGAGATGGAGCTGCGGCCAGGCACGTTGAACCTGTTCATCCTTCGCGCGCTGGCGGACGGGCCGAGGCACGGCTATGCCATCGCCTCGTGGCTGAGGGACGTCTCCGGCGGCGAACTGGCCGTCGAGGAAGGCGCGTTGTACCACGCGCTGCACCGGATGGAACGCGGCGGCTGGCTCGCCGCCACGTTTGGCCCGTCCGAACAGAATCGCCAGGCGAAGTTCTACCGCCTCACGGCCGCAGGCCAGCGTGCGCTCGGCCGTGAGCGCCGCGCGTGGACGGACTACACGAGGCTTGTCGCGCGGATCCTGCAGCCGGAAAGGTCGCGAAGATGACGCGCCCGGAAGCTCCGCGGGACCCTCGCGCCAATGATCTGGACGCGGAGCTCCGTTTCCACGAAGAGGAAACGCTCGCCGAATTGCGGCGCAAGGGGTTGACTGACGACGACGCGCGGCGCGAAGCTGCGCGACGGTTCGGTGACCGGGACGGCTGGCGCCTGCGGATTCTGCAGACCTCCAATCCGGGATCCGATCATGTCGCCGTCCTTCGCACCGTCACTCGCCTCATTGCCGGAGTTGTTCGCGATGGACGGTTTGCTTGGCGGGCGATCCGCCGGCAGCCGCTGTTCGCCGTGTCCGCCGCCGGTATCTTTGCCTTGCAGGCGTGTGCAGCGGGCGTCATGTTCGCCTTGCTGAACGGGATCTTGCTCGCGCCCATGCCCTATCCGGATGCCGGGCGGCTCGTGTACATCTGGGGCCGCAACCCCATCGTCCAGGCCGGCTTCACGAATCTGCCGGTCTCCGATCCGGACGTCGAGGACTGGCGGCATCAGGCACAACAACTCGAAGCGGTCGGCGGGGTGGTCCCCAACGAGCTGACGCTCACCGGCAGCGGTGATCCGGAGCGCCTGGCGAGCGTGGCGGTCACCGGCGACCTGTTTGCGGCCCTGGGCGTTCGAGCGTTGCACGGCCGGACGTTGACGCCTGACGACCAGCTCGCCGGCGCGCGGCCCGTGGTGCTTCTCGGCCACAGGTTGTGGCAGCGCCGATTCGGCGGCGATGAGCGCATCGTGGGACGCGTGATCGATCTCGACGGGCGCGCCCACGAGGTCGTCGGCGTGATGCCGGCGGGGTTCGCATTCCCGCGCGTCGAGGAAATTTCAGCCCACTACGGGTTCGATCGCGATGTCGCGGCCTACGTGCCATGGCATCCAGGCGCCGCCGGACCGCCATCGCGCGGGAACCGCTACCTCATCGCGGCCGCGCGGCTTCGCGCGGGTGTGTCCATCGATCGTGCTGAACAGGAAGTGCGAAATATCGCGGCGGCCGGTGCGGGTCCGGCTGCCCACGCCACCGATTCGTTTGCGCTGATCCCGTTCCATGAACAGGCGGCCTCAACGGTCCGCCGGCCGCTTGTCCTCCTGGGCGGCGCGGTGACCGTGCTCGTCGCCATCGGCTGTCTCAATCTGACCCATCTTCTTCTGGTGCGCATCGCGCAGCGCCGCCGTGAGTTTGCGACGCGCGCGGCGCTCGGCGCCGGACAAGCCGCGATCTTCCGTCACGTCATCGTCGAATCCGTGTTGCTCGCCGGGGCCGGCTGTGTCGTTGGTATTTTTGGCGCGTCGGGCATCATCCGCGGACTCGTCGCGCTGGCGCCGTCCGACCTGCCCCGCCTCGACATGATTCACCTCGACGTCGGCGTGATCCTGGCGTCTTCCGGCCTGCTCTTCGCGACGGCCGTACTCGTCGGCATTGCGGCCATCGTCACTCTCGAGCGCACGACGCTGGAGCAGGAGTTGCGCGCCGGATCCCGCGGCAGCTCGGCGTCGCGGCGAACCGCACAGGTCCTCGTCTGCGCAGAAGTGGCCCTGAGCACACTGCTTCTGCTCACCGCCGGACTGCTGGTGCGCTCGTTCGGACGGGTCATCGCGACCTCACCTGGGTTCGAGGCCGCGCGCGTGCTCACGTTTCGACTGGCACTTCCGCCCAGCCGGTATCCGTCTTTCGAGCACGTCCGTCGCGCGTACGACGCCATCCGCGCCGATCTCGCGCGCGCACCCGGCGTCGCCGGAGCGGCCTACACGTGGCAGTTGCCGATGGCTGGCATGCAGGGTTCCACGTCGTACGTGCGGGAGAGCGGCGAATCGGCGCTCACGCTCATTCATCGCGTTTCACCGGACTACTTCACGACGATGGGCATCCGCCTCGTCCGCGGGTGCGGCCTGGATTGCCAGACGGATCTGCCGGCGGTTGTGATCAACCAGGCCATGGAACGCAGCCAGTGGCCGGACCGCGATCCGATCGGTCAGGTCATTACCGTGAACGGCGCCCGAAGCCGGATCGCCGGAATCGTGAGCGATGTGCATCACAGCAGCCTCGAGTCGCCGCCCGCGCCGGAGCTTTATCGGCAGACCGTGCTTCGCAGCATGTATCTCGTCGTTCGATCCTCGAGCGCCACCACTCCGGCCGACCTTCTGACTGTCGTCAGACGGACCGTCGCCGCAGTCGATCCGGCGGTGGCGCCAAGTGACGTGCGCTCGCTCGAGGAACGGCTCGGCGCGACAATCGCGCGGCGCCGCTTCACGCTCATCGGCCTCACGACGTTCGCCGTACTGGCGACCGCACTGGCGCTGGTCGGACTGTACGGGATCACCAGCCTGCTGGTCGCGCGCCTCCGGCGCGAAGTGGGGATCCGGATGGTTCTGGGCGCGACGCCTGCCGGCGCCGTCGGGTTGCTCGTCCGCAGGAATGTGCCGATGATTCTCGCGGGTGTTCTCGCGGGCACTCTGTCGACGCTCGCGCTCGCCCGCTACCTGCGGCCGTTCCTGTACGAAACGACGCCCGGTGATCCGGCGACGTACGCCTCTGTCCTTGGAGTCCTCATCGTGGTCGCATCTCTGGCCACGCTCGTTCCCGCGCGTCGCGCGGCACGCGTGCAGCCCGTCGAGGTCCTCGCCGCCGAGTGAGAGTTGGGCCCAACTCTACGCGGTGAGCACGCCGGCAATCGCACCGAGAGCGACGAGCGCGGGATCGGGCACGCGTCGCAGCGTCATGAGCACGATCGCGCCCACGAGGATGGCCAACGCCGCGGCGTCCGGCACGGCGCCGCGCGCGATCAACGGCACGGTGCCCGCCAGCACGCCCACGACGGTGGCCGTGATTCCGCGCACGAAACCGATCACCCGCGCGCTGCCGCGGTGACGCGCAAACCAGGGCGCGGCAACGATCGTGGAAAGAATCGCGGGAAGGAACATGCCGATCGTTGCGGCGATGGCGCCGGGCCACTGACCCACCAGATATCCGACGAATGTCGCTGTGATGACGACCGGGCCTGGAGACACGAGTCCGATGGTCACGGCGTCGAGAAACTGCTGCACGGTCATCCAGTGATGCGTGTCGACCACGGCGCTGCGGAGGAATGGCACGATCACGAGACCGCTGCCGAAGACAAGACATCCTGTCTTGAAGAAGAACGCGAACAGCTGAACGCTAGTCCCGGCTGCCGCGGGCGCAAAAATGCCTAGTGCCGGCGCAATACTCGCCACACGCGTGGGCGCCGGCGGCGGTACGGCGGGACTGGGGCGACGCGATTCGTGAGGCTGAAGGCGGATCACGCCCAGCACGCCGGCGAGCGCGAAGAGCCAGATCGGTTCACGCTCGGTCAGCCAGGTCACAATCGCTCCGGCTGCGCAGAGGGCCCACGCCACCGGTGCGCCGTGCAGCGTCTGGCGTCCGAGATTCCAGCACGCGCGAGCGACGAGCGCGACGACGACCGGGCCGGCGCCGGAGAAGAGACCGCGAATGATCGCGCTGCTGCTCCAGTGTTCGTAGCCGGCGGCCACGGTGGACACCAGCGCGAAAGGCACGAGGGCGAAGGCGATCCCGACGGCAAATGCGCCGGTGCCGCCGTGCCGTACGTAGCCGCAATACACCGCGAGCTGATACGCCAACGGACCTGGACACGCGGCGGCGATGGTGAGCCCGAGCTCGAATTCCGCGGGCGTCAGCCATTCGCGGCCGTCGACGAGATCCCGCCGCATCCGTTCGACCAGCGCCGCGGGCCCGCCAAATCCGACCCCGCCGAGCTTCAGAAAGTACAGAGCAATCGCGGAGAGTGGTGGTCCTCCCGCGCGTCGCAGATCCCTCATCGCATGCCAAGCCGCACGCTGAGGCCAGTGCCGGCAGCGATCGCGCTCGTGTAGACGAGCACGGCGGCCGCCACGTCCTGCAGCGCTGTACCGGTCGAGTCGAACACGAAGATTTCATCAGCGGCCGCGCGGCCGGCCACGCGTCCGGCCGTCAGCGCCGGCAATTCACCGTGCACGTCTTCGCGGGTAATGGTGCCGGCCTCGAGCGCATGATGGAGCTCGCCGCTCGCGGCGCACGCGTCGAGCGAATCGACGACGACCCGGGCGTGCGAGAGCAATTGAGGATCGAGCTCCTGCTTGGCCGGGTTGTCCGCGCCGACGGCCGCGAGAAAGAGACCTGGATGCAGGATGTCGGCGGGCATGACGGGCGTGAGCGACGTCGTGCACGTGACGCAGATCTGACTCCGTGCGATCGCGCCGCGGAGATCGTCGGTGGCCTCGACCGTCAGACCCAGCTCCGCGGACATCGTGCGCGCGTACGCGCAGGCCTTGTCGCGATCGACGTCGAGCGCCCAGGCTCGCGCGAGAGGCCGCACCGCCGCGAGCGCCTGCAGTTGAATGCGGCCCTGTTCGCCGCATCCGACGATCGTGATCGTCTCGGCGTCCGGCAGAGCCAGATGCCGCGCGGCGACCGCCGTGGTCGCGCCGGTTCTGACCGTCGTGATGACCGTCGAGTCCATCACGGCCAACGGCGTTCCGGTGTCCGCCTCGGCGAGCACCAGCACGCCCTGTATCGTCGGCAGCCCGTGCCGGGCCCGGTTGCCGGGCAGGTTCACGTTGGCTTTGGCGGCAATGAACGACCGGCCGTCGCGCGACAGCCCGGCGGCCTTCACGTGAAAGCTGCCGTCCGGGAGCATCAATCCAAGAGAGGTCGGACCGAGAGTGTGGCCGTTCTCGTGGGCGCGGAGTGCTTGCTCGATCGTGTCGATACAGGCTCGCAGGTCGAGCAAGCCCGCGACGTCTCCCGCCGTGAGCACGAGTGTCCCCTCCGTCATTGTCTGCGGCGGCGTTCACGCCGGGGACGTGAGGAGGACGCGGGCGGCTTTCCGCCGAACGACGCATGCAGGGCGTCGAAGACCGGCAGCGCCGCGATCACACGCGCGGCCGACTCCGCGTGTGCCTGCACGAGACCCTGAACGAGTTGCGCGACGCCAGCCGCGTCCGGCCGGCCGAATTTGCCGTCCTTCAAATCGACGTCATGCACGATTTCCCCGATGTGCCGAAGCGCCGGATCGGAGAGGCCGAGCCGCGCGGTCATCGTCTCGAACGAGCAGCGATCGCCCTCATGGCCGAACGTGGCGCCGGCCATGTCGAACGACAGTTCGCCGGAACGCCCCGCAGCGTTCGCGGGATCGACGAACCGGAAACGCGCGGTGGGATCGACGAAGCGCCGGATCAGCCACGCCGTCGCGAGGCGATCGACATGCGGATCGGCGCGGGTCACCCACACGCGGCCGACGAGATCGGCACGCGACAGCGCGGGACCTGCGCCTGCGCGAGATTTGCCGCGAGTGCGAAGGTGGTCAATGGCCGTCATGATCGTCTCCACTTCCCGGCCGGCGCCCGACGCAAAAAAGTCCGTCCGGCCGATTTCCTGGACTTGTTTCCGAAGGTGCAGCACCCTCGCGCCGATGCCGTCGCGCTCAGCGCCGCGTGTGCTTCTGACCTGACGAACCACCCGATCCAGCGCCGTCCGAACCGGCTCATACCGCGCGGCCACATCGGCCTTGAACCGCTCGACGAGCGCCGCGGCGTCGAGGCCGGCGACGAACTCCGCGCCACAGACACACGCCTCGCCGCCACCCGACACCGCTTCCTGCGCAATCCACGTGAAGTCCTCGAGGCAATCGGGACGGCCGGGCAGGACGTACACCGAGTTCTTGATCGCGAGGGCGCCGACCTTGGCGAGACGCCGGCGAATCTTCGCCCGCAGGTAGAGCGGGCGCGGCGGCAACTGGTGGATCAGGAGGTACCAAGCGAGCGGCGGGGTTTGCGATGGCGGCGACATCAGGCCTGGGATCGCCCGGGAGCCTGACTGTAGCATCTGCTATATCAGTAACACAACTGATATATCACAACTAATCCTCCGCCCATCCCGGAGGGAGAATGGCTGAAGGAGATTGGATCATGCGCGTCATATCCGTGGTTATCTCGATCCTCGTTGCCGCGGTGGTCATCGGACCCGCGGTCTCAGCCCAGGACATGCCTGCCGACTACGCAGCGGTGTTGAAAGGGCTTGGCAAGGCCGGAGACTTCAAGGACGGCGTCCTGAAAGTGAACCTGCCGCGCACGGACCTGAAAGTGACGATCAACCAGCGCCCTGCGCCGACGCCGTTCGGCTTTGGCGGCTGGGTTGCGCTGACCAAAGGCGACCACGAGATGGACGTGCTCATGGGCGATCTCGTCCTGCTCGAGAACGAAGTCAATCCCGTGATGTCGGCGATTCTGCAGAACGGTCTGGACGTCACCGCTCTCCACAATCACTTTTTCTGGGAGCAGCC
>JBLNGH010000281.1:0-2561 GCA_050264575.1 Acidobacteriota bacterium
CCTTGACGAGATCGTAGACCGAGGCGGCGCCGGACAACCGCTCGAGCGGGACCGACAGCAGTCCGGCCGGCTTGTTCACGACGACCAGCGTGTCGTCCTCATAGATGATGTGAAGGTCGTCGACGTGAAGCTCGCGCGGGCGCGGCTTCGAGCTGCCGGGTCGATCCATCCACACGCGGATCACATCACCAGGTTCGAGCCGCCTGCCGGCAGCTTTCATCGAGACTTCCTCCTTGTTCAGAAAGACCTTCCCGCGTTCGATAGCGGACGCAGCTCGCCCGCGCGACCCAAGGCGCTCCCTGGCTGCCAGAAACTTGTCGAGTCGCGTGCCCGCCTCGTCAGGCTTGACAGTCCACATGTGGCTGCCACAGATGATAAAGGGGACTGTCACCGTTTCCACTGTTGATCGCTGGAAACGGTGACTGTCCCCTTTTCTCTCTTGCCGGATTCCCGTCGAAGTAGCGGTTTTCCGACCGTGGATCACCTGTTTTCGCGAGTTCGGTGCCCGGCAACGCGGAACGATTCATGGATCAATCCCTTCAAACTGACGGCAATTGAAGGAGTTGGGACGCGATGACGCGGATGGTCAAGGGAATCACCCTTGTTCTGGCAACAGCTGCCGCACTCGGCGGCGTCGCCTGTTCAGGATCCTCCAACGATGAACCGGCCACGAAGGCAGAAGCGGGAGGACGGCCGCCGGTTGCCGTCAACGCACAAGCCCTTGTCTCTGCGGACCTGATCGAGGCCGTGGACGTCACCGGCTCGCTGGCACCGAAGTTTGCGGCCGACGTGAAGTCCGAGGTCTCCGGAACGGTCAGGGCCGTGTATGTCACGCAGTGGGTGCCCGTCCGCAGGGGTGCGGCGCTCGCCAGGCTTGACACCTCGGAAACCGAAGCGGGTCTCGAAGGGCTCAAGGCCCTCGAAGCGCAGGCGCGCGTCGCTGAAACGCGCGCCCAGCGCGAGTACGAACGCGCGTTGCAGCTCAAGCAATACGGGCTCATCACCACCCAGGGTCTCGACGACGCGAAGTCCGCGCTCGAGGCGGCGCAGGCCGCGTCGGCGGCCGCACGGGCGCAGGTGCGCACAGGAGAGGCTCGGCTGGCCAAGTCGTCCATCAATGCGCCGATGGACGGCGTGATCGCCGATCGCTTCGTGAGCGTCGGTGATCGCGTCGAGAACATGGGCGGCAACCAGCCGATGTTCCGTATCGTCGACAACCGGTTGCTCGACCTGACGGTCACAGTTCCCACGGCTCAACTCCCGGGCATCCGCGTCGGGCAACCGCTTGAATTCAGCACCGACGCTGTCCCGGGCAGAACGTTCACCGGAAAGGTGATGTTCATCAATCCGAGCGTCGATCCGGCGAGCCGGTCGGCGAAGATCACCGCCGAGGTGCCGAATCCGGACGGCGCGTTGCGTGGCGGACTGTTCGTGAAGGGACGCATCGTCGTGGCCAGGCGGCCGGGGGTGCTGCAGGTGCCACGCGAGGCGCTGTTGAACTGGAACGTCGCGGAGCGCACGGCGACGGTGTTCGTGGTGCGCCAGGACCGCGCGGAGGAGCGCCGCGTTCAGACCGGCACTCCGGAGGGTTCATCAGTCGAGATTGTGTTCGGGCTCGCCCGGGGCGACGTGGTCGTGACTCGCGGCGCCTTCGCGCTGAAGGCCGGCGACCGCGTGATCCTCGCGCGGGAAGGGGCGTAGCCCATGTTCCTCTCGAACCTGTCTATCAAGCGTCCGGTCTTTGCGACCGTGATGATGCTGGGGCTCGTCACGCTTGGCATCACGTCCTATCGGCGCCTGGCGATCGACCTCTGGCCCAACGTGGAGATTCCGGTCATCATCATCGTCACGCGCTATCCGGGCGCGTCGCCCGCGAGCGTCGAACGGGACTTGTCGAAGAAGATCGAAGAGGCGCTCAACCCGGTGGCCGGGGTCGATCACATCAGCTCGATATCGCTCGAAGGTGTGTCGCAGGTAGTCGTGGAGTTCGCGCTGGAAGTGAACGTGGACCGTGCGGCTGAAGAATCGCGCACCAAGATCGCCGCCATCCGCGGCGAACTTCCCATCAGTATTGAGGATCCGATCATCGAGAAGATCGAGATCGGATCGCTGCCGATCATGTCGCTTGCGGTCCGATCGACCACGTTGACACCGAGGGATCTGACGACGCTCGTGGATCGGCGGATCTCGAAACGGCTGGAAAACGTCGTAGGCGTCGGCAAGATTGATCTTGTCGGTCCGGTGACTCGCGAGATCTCGATCGATATCGAGCCCGACCGGCTGAACGCGCTCGGCATGGGCGTGGACGAAGTGATGGCCGGCCTTCGCACGGAGAACATCGACACGCCGCTGGGCCGCATGAAGGCGTCGGGCCGCGAGGTGTCCTTGCGGGTCCAGGGCAAGGCCGAGGCCGTGGACCAGTTCCGGAGCATGGCCGTCGCGGTGCGCAACGGGCGACCCATCACGCTCGGCGAGGTGGCGAAGGTTTCTGACAGCGTGGAAGAGGTCCGATCACTCGCCCTCGTGAACGGCGAGCCTGCGATCGCCATCGATGTCCTGAA
>JBLNGH010000282.1:0-3148 GCA_050264575.1 Acidobacteriota bacterium
GCCGCGGTTCGGAAATCTGAAAGTCGTCACCACGCAGTTGAGTGGAGGGTGGCTGCGCCGGAACGGTGTGCCCTACAGCGAAGACACGACGATGACCGAGTTCTTCGATCGGTTCGCTGCGCCCGATGGCGCCGAATGGCTCGTCGTCACGACCATCGTGAACGATCCGAAGTACCTCGCGCAGGAGTTCGTGACCAGCACGCACTTCCGCCGCGAGCCAAATGCCGCGAAGTGGGATCCCACTCCCTGCAAGCCCTGAGGAGCGCGCTTTTCTGATCGTGGAAAGGGCGTCCGTCGGACTTGTCGCGGCTCTCCTCGTCGCATTCGTCGCGATCCCTTTGACGAGCGCCGCTCAAACCCCGTCCACGTGGTTTGGTTCGTGGTCGCTGAACATCGCGCGATCCACGTACGACCCGGGACCGCCACCGTATAAACGCGCGACCTACACCATCGAGCCGTGGGGCACCGATGGCATGAAGGTGACCTATGACATGGTTCACCCGCGCGGCGGCGTCACGCATCTCGAGTGGCAGGGCCGCATCGATGGGAAAGACTACCCGCTGCAGGGCATCGACACATTCGTGACCTACGCCTACAACCAGGTCTCGCCGGGTGTCCACGAGACGATCGTCAAGATGGGTGGACGAGTCGCGGCGAAGTCCACGGTCACAGTGTCGTCAGACGGCAAGACGATGACGACGACAACGAAGGGTGTCGATTCGACAGGCCGAGCAGTGACGACAATCACTGTGTACGAGAAAGACTGACCGCAGTCGGCAATGACTGCACGTGAACTACGACACACCGAGGCACCGAGGCACTGAGGTAAGAACGTTTTGTACCTCGGGGTCTCGGTGTCTCTGTGTGTCGCAGGCAAGTGAAATCAGGTGCAGGACTACCCAGCAAATGGATCGGGTGGGCGAACCCACCTGAAGCGGCTATTCAGCAGCCTGAACGTGTCGAAGTCCACTCGCCGCAATCGAAGCTGCAGCTTGTAGCCGTCCATCGTTCCCTCGAGGACGAGTCGGTCCTGCGACGGCCGATCGAACGTGAACGACGCACGCCACGGGCCGCCGTTGCGCTTGGTCAGCGCAATGGCGCGGGTGCTGGTGTCGACGCTCGTCTCGTAGTGCGCGAACGAATCGTCCGTCCGTTGGAAGACGAGGACGTTCGGTGTGTCGAAGATGACGCGGCGCCAGCGGCGGTCGTAGTCGTTGAGGACCGCGGGCCGGCTCTCGCCATCCACGATCAGCTCCTCGATGTTCCAGATGCCGTACAGCGGTGACCGCGCCTCGCCCGGCCCACCCGGTGCGTAGTAGGAGCGTGTGGCGACCCACGTGAACATGCCGAGCAAGTAGATCCCGAAGGCGACCTGCGCCACTCGCGCGATGCGATTGGCACGCGGCGTGGCAAACAGATCGAGCTGTGACGAGGGCTCGGCGGGACGATTCAGCACGAGGACGTTGGCCAGGCGCCGCGCGTCGGGTGCCAGCAGGAACGCGAACATCAGCAGGTAGTGAAACGAGATCTGCTTCAGACCGAAGTCATACGTCATGTTCAGGATGAACACCTGAACCATGTCCGCCATCCCGATCAGCGCACCGAGCAGGGTCGTCTGCGGGAAGAGCAGCAGGATGCCGGACGCCATCTCCGCGCAGCCGGTGAAGATCTGATACGGCGTTGAGGCGCCGACCCACGTCCAGAGCAGATCGGAGAGCGAGAGGTTGCCGACCGATTCCACCAACGTCACCAGCGATGGCGGTGGAAACTGCGTCGGGATGATCTTTGCCATCCCGTAATAGAACATCTGTGCGGCGAGCGCGAAGCGGATGAAGACGCGGAACCACGTGTGCCACGTGCGTTCGCGATCGCCGCGCGGCTGCAGCATCAGCCAGGCGGCGGTGATGAGGATGGCCAGCACCAGCAGCCAGACGTTCTGAATCCAGTGAAATGCGGTGTCGCCGCTGTTGCCGATGAAGACGAGCGGCGGGCGCAGGCCGAACACGTGCTGCGCGAGCCACTCGGTGATCGTGCGCATCGGCCGCAGGTTGCCGAGCGCGGGGAACGAGAACCACGGCGTGAGGAGTACGCCGCCGATGATCTGCGTCGCCAGCGCGTAGAGGCTGAAGTAAACGATGCAGAAGCGAAGGACCAAGGACCAAGGCCCAAGGACCAAGCACTAATTCCCGCGCGGTGCAGGTTTCGACAGATACGCCTTCGATGCGGCCTCGTCCTTGAGCGGCGTCACCTTGTCAGGATCGTAGCGGACCATCAAGTAGTCGATGTGGTCGTCGATCTTGGTGAACCAGTGGCCGGTGCCGGCGGGAATCACCACCACGTCTCCCGGCTTGAGGTTGTAGGTCCTGCCGTTGCGAATGTCCGATCCGTTGTTGCCGGGTCCATTGAACTCGCGCACAGTGAGTGATGTCGCGGGCCGGCGCTGACGGTTCTGGATGTCGGGCCCGAGGACGAGCGTCGCCGTACCGTCGATGATGTGGTAGACCTCGCTGACCAGATCGTGCTCGGCGACGGAATCCGGAGCCGGCTTATCGAGTTTACCGCGATGCACCATGCCGATGCCGACGTGGGCTTTGCCGATGTCGATGTCGCGCACCTGCTGGTCGATCAGTTTCTCCTCGACCGCTTTCTTCGTATAGGCCTGCAGCTCGCTGAGCGGGATGTAGTGTCCTGGACACATGTTGCACGTGGGCTGCGGGTCGGTCGGATTGATCTTCGCCTGTGCGATGAGCCCGACGACGGCGAGTGCCGCTCCGGCAAGTCCGATCACAATGCTTTTCATGACGCCCTCATGGTCCGGTAAAGCCGGACACTACTACTTGCGCGGCCAGGGCGGTCCCTGGTTCGCCTTCGTGACCGGCCCGACGCCCTTATAGAGGAAGCGCTGTACGCGTGCGCCGGTATATGTCTCGGTCGCGTAGAGATTGCCCTTCGAATCGGTGTCCAGGTTATGGACGCCGAAGAACTGTCCCGGCTGGCGTCCGCCGTCGCCGAAGGTGGTGAGCACTTCGAGCGAGCTGCGCAGCACGATGTTGATGTGCTCGTTCACGCCGTTGGCCATATAGATGTAGGTCTGCTGTGGGTCGCGCGAGAAAGTCATGTCCCACACCGACCCCGAGCGCAGCGTGTC
>JBLNGH010000283.1:0-3095 GCA_050264575.1 Acidobacteriota bacterium
GTCGCAGGTCCTGGCCACGTACGTGCTGCAGGTGCTCTGGCTCGCGAGCGCCGGCGGCCTGCTCGGCCTCGTCCTGGCCATCGCCGGGGCCGCGGCAATTCCCGCGTCGATGCTGAAGTCATTCAACATCACGGCGGCCGGCGTCACGCCCTCGGCGGCGCTTCAAGGGATCGCGGTCGGAATTCTCGTGTCCCTGCTGTTTGCCCTTGTCCCGCTGCTCGAAGTCCGGCGCGTCAAGCCCCTGCTGCTGCTCCGCGCGGACACGGCGACGACGGCGCGGCGGCGGGATTGGCGAAGCTGGCTGGCCGCTGTGGCGACCACTGCGGCGCTTGCGCTCGTCGCAATCTGGCAGGCGGGCTCGGTGCGCGCGGGCCTCTACGTCTCGGGCGGGCTGCTGGTGATGGCCGCAGGCCTGTTTCTCGCCAGCCATCTCCTGGTGCGCGTCAGCCGGCCGCTCGCGCGATCGCCCAGGTTTGCGTTGCGGCACGCGATTCTCAGTCTCGGCCGTCCCGGCAACCAGACGCGCGTGATCCTGATGGCGGTAGGGCTCGGATGCTTCTTCGTGCTCGGAATTCGCGCGGTCCAGGCCAATCTGATTCACGAGCTGACCGTCGAGGTCGGCCGCAACTCACCGGACTTCGTGCTGATCGACATCCAGCCCGATCAGGTCGCGGGCGTGACCGGGGCGATTACGCCGTTCGCCCGCGAAACGCCGCGCGTGATGCCGCTGCTGCGGGCGCGCGTGGTGGGCGTCGACGGGCGGCGCGTGCAGTTGGCGAACGCGGAGGCCGTGCGGCAGCAGGGCCGGATGACGCGCGAGTACGGACTGACGTTCCGCGACGCGATTCAGACCAACGAGCGTCTGCTGGCGGGTCAATTCTGGACGGGTCGGCTGACGACCGCGAAGACCGCCGAGGGGCTGGATACCGAAGTCTCGATCGAGCAGGAGGTGCACGACGAGGCGCACGTCGACGTCGGGGATGTCATGCGGTTCGACGTCGCCGGACGTCCGCTCAGCGCGCGCGTGACGAGCATTCGCAAGGTCACCTGGGACGAATCGCAGAACGGCGGGTTCATTTTCGTCCTGCGGCCCGGGCCCGCAGTGGAGCGCGTGCCGCACGCCTTCGTCGGGTTTCTCGAAGTGCAGCCTGGACCGGATGCGCGCGTCGGATTCCAGCGCGCGCTCGTCAAGGGCTATCCGAACGTCTCGGCCATCGACATCCGCGAGGTCGTGCGCTCGATTCGCGAGGTCGTCGACAACGTCACCCTCGGGATCACGGTCGTCGGCGTCGTCATGCTGATCGGCGGCGCGCTGATTCTCATGGGCGCGGTCGCGATGACCAAGTTTCAGCGGCTCTACGACGCCGCGATTTACCGGACGCTCGGCGCCAGCACCCGCAAGCTGGCGGCGATGGTCTCGCTCGAGTACGGCGTGCTCGGCGCGCTGGCCGGGATCCTCGGCGCGGCCGGCGCCGGCGTGCTGTCGTGGCTGCTCGCGCGCTATCTTTTCGAGATCGAGTGGCGGCCCGCGCCCATGCTCCTGATCGCCGGCGTCCTGCTCACCGCGCTCGTGGTCAGCGGCGTCGGGCTCATCGCCAGCGCCGACGTGCTCGTCAGGAAGCCGTTACGAACGCTCAGGGGAGAGTAGCGCCTGAGGTCCTTGAGGTCCTCAAGGTCCTTCAGGTCCTCAGGGTCCTCGGATGGTCGCCGGACCGGTGGGACCCGTAGCACCGACGGAGTTCTTATCACCTCAGGACTGACAGAGTTATTTCAAGTGTAGGACCGACAGTTCTTATCACGTTAGGACCGACTGAGTTCTTATGGGAGGTTTTCTGTGATTGCGCACGAGATCATTGGCGACGACATGCAGGCGGTCATCATCTCGATGACCCAGGGCGACGTCATCCGCGCGGAAGCGGGCGCGATGATGTACATGACCGACGGCATCGACATGGACGCCAAAATGGAAGGCGGGTTCCTCGGCGGGCTCAAGCGCAAGCTGCTGGCCGGCGAGAGCTTCTTCATCACGTACTTCCGGTGCACGTCGCCGGCGGCGCGCGTGGCGTTCGCCGGTCCTTACCCTGGGAAGATCATTCCGGTCACGATCACGCCCGACCGTCCGCTCCTGTGCCAGAAGGACGCATTCCTCTGCGCCAAAGGGGAGGTCGAGATCAACATCGCCTTCACGCGACGGATCGGCGCCGGATTCTTCGGTGGGGAAGGGTTCATCCTGCAGAAGCTCACGGGCAACGGGCAGACGTTCATCCACAGCGGCGGCACGATCGTCGAGATGACCCTCGGCGCAGGCGAGCACCTGCGCGTGGATACCGGCTGCCTCGTCGCCTTCGACGAGTCGGTCGGCTACGACATCGTCCGCGTCGGCGGCATCAAGACGAGCCTCTTCGGCGGCGAGGGACTGTTCTTCGCCTCGATGACCGGCCCGGGCCGTGTGTGGCTCCAGACGCTGCCGTTTTCCCGGCTCGCCGATCGGATCCATTCCGCCTACCGCGGCGACCGCGAAGACGTGAAACGCGACTTCGGCGGCCTCCTCGGCAAGGTCGGGGGCATCATTGAGGGCGATGATTGAGGTGAGGAGGCGCGGAGGCTCAGCGAAGTTTCTCGCTGCTGAGGTACCGAGAGCCGGAAGGCAGTGTGTTGCCGATCGCGGCCTCCGCGGACGTGACGCTCGAACCCGCTGCCTTCGTCCGCGCAGGCTTGCGCACTATCGAACGACGCGCCACTCCGCAATATGCGAAGGTGGCACGGCAATCCTTGCGCTCCCTTCGGCGCGGGTTCGACCTGTCGCGCATCGCGTCAGTCCGAGTCGGCCGCGATCGAGATCACACCGCCTTCCGGGAACGTGTCCCGTCGCGTATCTTGCGTGCCGTTTCGCCTATTAGCCGTTCAGCCTTCGTGCCTTTCAGTCTTTAGCCTCATCGCCTCCGCGTCTCCTGGCCTCCGCGCCTCAGGTCCGCGGCAGCCGTGGCCGGCGCGGACCTGATATCATGGCTAGTTAGAGTGGCGCTGGACCGCGCCGCAGTGGCAATGACAAGCAAAGTCGTCAACGAGACGCTGCTCGGATCGCTCAAAGACGT
>JBLNGH010000284.1:0-5608 GCA_050264575.1 Acidobacteriota bacterium
GTGATGACCCTCCACGGTGCCGCCCGCTGCAACCAGACACTCGGCGACGAGCTTTTTCGCGTCCGCCAGACGGCCCTGCTGCAGATACCCGTATTCGAGCCAGGTGTTGTAGTGACCGCACGTGCTCGGCGGCTGGCCGCGCTCCTTGCGCGCGCGATCCACGACCCGAATCGCCGTCTCGTTCGCGCCGACGACGTCGTCCCACATGCCGAGCGCGACGAAAATGTGCGAGGTCATGTGCTGCGCGTGCGGCGCCGCCGGCGCAATCTCCGAATACGCGCGGGCCGCGCGAAGGCCCAGCGGCGCGTGGATCGGATCGTCGTACGAATGAATCAGGTAGTGCGCCGCGCCGGGATGATTCGGGTGATCGCGGAAGACCGGCTCGGCCACCGCAGCGGCGCGCATGTACGTCGCGAAATCGCGGCCGGCGTGCGCGGTGCCGAGCAGCGCGAGCGCGTAGAAGGCCGCCGCGTCGGCGTCGGTCGGGTACTTGCGGTAGAGCGAGGCCATCGCGTCCGCATACGCCACATCACGCGCGATCTTGTCGCCGGCGCCGTAGAGCACGTCGAGCGCGCGCAGGTAGTCCTTTTCCCGATCGGTCCCCGCCTTGGCCAGCCGCGCGTCGGCCGTCGGGCCGAGCTTCGTGAGGGCCTTCAGGGCGGCATCGCGATCCTGCTGCATCCAGACCGGATGGTTGTAGGTCATCGCCTCGCCCCAGTACGCCATCGCGAAGCCGGGATCGACGCCTTGCGCCTTGCGGAAGAGATCGGCCGCTGCGTCGTATTCGAAGTTATGGAGCTGGGCGAGCCCGGCCAGAAACGGCGCCTGCGCGGCCGGCGCGCCTGAATTCGCAAAATGGACTTCGCCGACACCCGCCGTCTGGCCGGCCACCAGTGCCGCCGAGACGACGACCGCCAGCGCCACCGACGGGACCGCAAACTGTCGTGGTCGCATGGTCACCTCAACGGGGGAAGAGTAACGCCGATGCCCCCCGGCCGGACACTTTTGCTTGCGGCAGTGTTAACCGCTGGCCGAGCGGCGCTCGCTGGTCCCGTTCACAATCACCCGATGACCGAGTTGCCGGACGCCGCCCAGGCGGCCCCTGTCGTCGCGACGTTCGACATCGAGATCGGGCGCGGCCGCGACGGCGTGACGTTTCAGGGGCCGTTCGGCGTGCACGTCGACGCCGGCCGTCGTCTCATCGTGACAGACGATCTGGCGCACGTCGCCTTCGTCTTCGGCGAGGACGGACGCCTCCTCGCCAGGTACGGCGGGCGCGGCGCCGAACCCGGCCAGCTGCTCTATCCGGATGGCGTCACGACGGATGCACGAGGCCGCGTGTACGTCGCGGACGCGGGCGCCAATCGCGTGCAGATCCTCGACGCGGCCTGGACGCCGCTGGCGGAGATTCGAAGCTGGCGTGTTCTTGGCGGACGTCTCGCCAATCCCCGCGACGTCGCAGTCGGACGCGACGGCCGGATCTACGTCGCCGACTTCGGCAATCACTGCGTGCGGGTCTTTTCGCCCGATCGGCGCCATCTTCTGACGATGGGACAACGAGGCGCGGAGCCGGGCCAATTCGTGAATCCTGTCTCGGTGGCGCTCGATGCGTCGGATCGGCTGTACGTCGCCGATCAGGGCAATCACCGCGTGCAGCTCTTCGGCCGTGACGGCCGCGTACAGCGCGTCATCGGCTCGCACGGCAGCGACGCCGGACGGTTCCAGAGTCCGATGGGGCTGGCAGTCGATGCGTCAGGCCGCTTGTACGTCGCCGACTCGGGCAATGCCCGCGTTCAGGTGCTCAACACGGCCGGCGAATCGCTGGCCGTGATTGGCGGCTCGGCGGACGCTCGGCTGCAGCAACCTGTAGATGTTGCCTTGTCGCAAGGGTGGCTCTACGTGTCGGACGCGGGACGGCATGCCGTGCAGAGGTACACGGTCAGGCCGTAGGCCGAAGGCCACAGGCCCAAGGGTGAATCCCGGTAGAACTTCGAAGTTCGAACTTCGAAGTTCGAAGTTTTCCTTAGGCGCAGCCTGACGTCGTGCCGCAGTTCGAGCACTTGTAGCACGCGCCCGAGCGCACCATGATCGACCCGCACGTCGAACACGGCGGCGCGTCTTCCTGATTCTGAATCGCCGCAAAAGGCGACGTGGAGGCTCGCTTCGGCGGCGTCTGGCCGGCACGGCCGGTCTCAGCCGGATCGGGGGAAGACGATTCGGCCGTCGCGCGCACGTCGAGCACGAGTTGTTCCGGGGACGCGACGTCTTCGCGGTTGTTGACGCCGGCGCGGTACTGCGCCTCAGGCGACAGGAATTTCACCGCCAGCCATCTGAAGATGTAGTCGACGATCGACTTCGCGAAGCGGATGTCCGGGTTCTTCGTCATCCCGGACGGCTCGAAGCGCACGTGGCTGAACTTGTCGACGAGGTCCTGCAGCGGCACGCCGTACTGCAGCGCGTAGCTGATGGCCTGCGCGAACGCGTCGGCGAATCCGGAAATCGTCGAGCCTTCCTTCGCCATCGTCAGGAACAGCTCGCCGGGCTGGCCGTCCTCGTAGAGACCGACCGTGATGTAGCCCTCGTGGCCGGCGATGTCGAACTTGTGCGTGATCGACTGCCGTTCGTCCGGCAGACGATGACGGAGCGGCACGTTCTCCACCGGCGCAGAGGAAGTCTCGCCGGCGCTGCGGCCGGGCTCGCTCCTCGACGTGTTCAGCGGCTGCGTGCGCTTGCTGCCGTCGCGGTAGATCGACACCGCCTTCGCGCCGAGGCGCCACGCGTCGATGTACGCCTGTTCGATCTGCTCGACGCTCGCGTCCTTCGGCACGTTGACCGTCTTCGAGATCGCGCCGGAGATGAACGGCTGCACCGCGCCGATCATCTTGATGTGGCCCATGTAGTGGATGGATCGCACGCCGCGCGCCGGCTTGAAGGCGCAGTCGAACACGGCCAGATCCCTGTCCTTGAGGTGCGGCGCGCCTTCGATGGTCTCCTGCTCGTCGATGTAGCCGACGATGTCCTTGATCTGCGCCTGGCTGTAGCCGAGCCGCTCGAGCGCCATGGGGACCGTGTTGTTCACGATCTTCATGAGGCCGCCGCCGACGAGCTTCTTGTACTTGACGAGGGCGATGTCCGGCTCGACGCCGGTCGTGTCGCAGTCCATCATGAAGCCGATCGTGCCGGTCGGCGCGAGGACGGTGGCCTGCGCGTTACGGTAGCCGTGCTGTTCGCCGAGCTCGATGCACTCGTCCCAGATCTGACGGGCGCGCTCGAACAGGTCCTTCGGGAGGTGCGTGCGATCGATGTCCTTGAGGCCCGCGCGGTGCTTGCGCATGACCCGCAGCATCGGCTCGCGGTTCCGGTCGTAGCCGGGGAACGGCCCGCCGTGATCGCGCGCCACGCGCGACGACTGCGCGTAAGCGGCGCCATGCATGATCGCCGTGATCGTCGCCGCGTAGTCGCGCCCGGCTTCGCTGTCGTACGGCAGCCCGCGCGACATCAGCAAGGCGCCCAGGTTCGCATAGCCCAGGCCGAGCGGCCGGTAGTCGTGGCTGTTCCGCTCGATCGACTTCGTCGGATAGCTCGCGTTGTCGACGAGGATCTCCTGCGCCGTGATGAACGTCGCGCAGGCGCGCTCGAACGCCAGAGCGTCGAATTCGCCGGCCGGCGTCAGGAACTTCATCAGGTTGATCGACGCCAGGTTGCACGCCGAGTCGTCGAGGAACATGTACTCGGAACACGGGTTCGACGCGTTGATGCGCGCGGTGTTCGGGCACGTGTGCCAGTCGTTCACCGTCGTGTCGAACTGCATCCCGGGATCGCCGCACACCCAGGTCGCGTCGGCAATCTGCCGCATCAGGTCGCGCGCCTGATACGTGTCCATGACCTCGCCGGTCGTGATCGAACGCGTCTGCCACTCGCCGTTGTCGAGCACGGCCCGCATGAACTCGTCCGTCACCCGCACCGAGTTGTTCGAGTTCTGGAAGAACACCGAGGCATATGCCGGACCCGTGAACGACCCGTCGTATCCGGCGTCGATGAGCGCCCACGCCTTGCGCTCCTCTTCGACCTTGCAGTTGATGAACTCGATGACGTCCGGGTGGTCGGCGTTGAGAATGACCATCTTGGCGGCGCGCCGCGTCTTGCCGCCCGACTTGATGACGCCGGCAAACGCGTCGAACCCCTTCATGAACGACACGGGCCCGGACGCCGTGCCGCCGCCCGCGAGCACCTCGCGCGATGACCTTATGGCCGACAGGTTCGACCCGGTGCCCGATCCGAACTTGAACAGCATCCCTTCGGTCTTGGCCAGCGTCAGAATCGACTCCATCGTGTCCTGCACGGAGTTGATGAAGCAGGCCGAGCACTGCGGCTGACGCTCGAAGCCGCAATTGAACCAGACCGGGCTGTTGAACGAACCCTTCTGATGGACGAGCAGGTGCTTCAGGTCGTCGCTGAACGCCTGGAGGTCGTCTTCCGAGGCGAAGTAGTGCTGCTCGCGCGCCCAGGTCGTAATCGTGTCGACGACGCGGCCGATGAGCTGCTTGACCGACCGCTCACGCGATGGGGTCCCGATCTGGCCGCGGAAATATTTCGAGACGACGATATTCGTGGCCTGTTGGGACCAGAAACGAGGGATCTCGACGTCGCGCTGCTCGAAGACCAGTTCGCCGCGCTCGTTGGCGATGACGGCGCTCCGCAGCTCCCAGTCGATCTCGTCGAACGGGTCGGTGCCGGCCGACTCTTTCGTGAAGTACCGCTCGAATTCCAGCCCCGCGACTTCACGTCCCGTTCCAAACGTTCGTCCTGTCGTCTGCGCGCCCGTCGTCTCCACCGATTGTCGTTCCATCCCCACCCTCCGCGTTCACCCGTTACATCGACGTCGCGCACCCGTTCGTACACGACGACCCGTGCCTGCCTCCCAACGGCTGTTCCCTGCCCCGTCTGATTGTGAATGGCGGGGACCGCTTTCCACCCGCTCGCGTCTTCCGATCAATCACCGAAGGCATGCCTTCGACGATCTCCTCTCCTGCCCGACGCGGGAAGGTGTCTTGCTCGAGGGCGAAACGCTGGGAGGGTTTCGCCACCGGCGTGTTTCTGCCGAGGCGAACGAATATGCGCCTCGTTCACACGGTTGTCAAGACGAACCTACGACATATTGTGGCAGGTGATCGTCGTCAACGCCAGATGTTGACGTTTTGCCCGCGATAGTACAGCGGTTCTTGCAGCTGCCCTATTTCACACCGCTCATTTTTCGACGAAAGAAGACGAAAGAAGAAGAAGGCAAAAGTGTGCAGCGCTGCCTGATACAGTCTCCTTCGTGGACGAATCGCCCACGGTGCTGCCTTTGCTCTCGGAATCGCAGCCCGTCGAGCCCCTTCCACGCGTCGAGCGGCTGTCCCTCTGGTTCGCCCTGCTCCAGGTTGCGCTCATCTGGGTGGTGCCGACACAGGTGCTCGTCGGCATCGCGCTCATCGTCGGGGCCGGCATCCAGGCGGTCCAGGGCGGGAATCTCTCGCTCGAATTCTTCGCGATGCTGAGCCTGCTCGATACCGCGGTCGTCGCGCTGCTCATCCGCCTGTTTCTGTCGCTCAGCGGCGAGACCTCG
>JBLNGH010000285.1:0-4956 GCA_050264575.1 Acidobacteriota bacterium
CCTTTTGCTCGTCGCCGGCACGCACGGGATGGAGTACGTCCCGATCATCGCGCTTCAGCGTCTGCGAACGGCGATCGATCCGAAGACGCTCGCCGGCACGGTCCTGATGGTGCACGTCGCCAACATGCCGTCGTTCCTCGGCCGGACGATCTACTACTCGCCCGTCGACGGCCAGAATCTGAATCGGGTGTTTCCGGGAACGCCGGACGGCACGCTGTCGGAACGGATCGCATACGTTCTGACTCGCGAGCTGATTTCGCGCGCCACACACGTGGTCGATCTGCACGGCGGCGACGGCAACGAGGCGCTGCGGCCGTACCTGTACTGGATCACGACCGGCGATCCAAAGGTAGCCGACGCGGGACGCGCAATGGCCCTCGCCTTCGGACTCGATCGCATCGTCGTCGATGACGAACGGCCGGTGGATCCCGACGCGTCGATCTATTTGTCGAACACCGCGATCACCCGCGGGAAGCCGGCGCTCACGACTGAGACGGGCTGCCTTGGTCAGGTCGATGACGCGTCAATTTCGCTGATCGAGCGCGGCGTCGCGGGACTCCTTCGGCATCTCGGCATGCGCGCGACCGGCCCCGCACCGGTGGAAGCGCCCGTCTGGATCGCGAGGAGCGAAGTTCTGCGCGCGGGCTTTTCCGGAATGTTCTATGCGGCGGTCGAGCCGGGAACGACGGTCGCCAAAGGCGCAACACTCGGCCGCATCACCGATTTTCACGGAAACACGCTCGAAGAGATCGCCTCGCCGTTCGCCGGCGAGGTCCTCTACGTGCTCGGTACTCCTCCGATCAACAAGGGAGAGCCCGTCGCGATGATTGGGGGTCAGACCGGGGTCAGACCGGGGTCAGACCAGGGTCAAACCGGGGTCAAACCGGGGTCAGACTAGGGCCGCAGCCGCAGCGCCCCCGGAAACAACGCTCCATCACGTCGGCTCGTCCAAGCAGCCACGGGAGGTCCGTAATGGTCCGAGCCATCGCGTGCGCGTGCATCCTCGGTGTCACCTACGTCCATCAACCCTCACAACCGGCGCCATTCGATCCGGTGGGAAAATGGTCGCTGTCGACCACGACAGATGAGGGTCAGCCGATGACGGCGACATTTGAGATCACCCGCGGATCCGGCAGCTACACGGGCCAGGCCGTGACGAGTCTCGGCCGCGCGATTCCGATTCGCGAAGTCATGACGTCGCCGACGGGGATGATCATCGTCGCGGACTTGCCACAAAGCTATCTGGTCGTCCGTGTAATCCGCGACTCATCGGGCAAGTACACCGGCGGCTGGGGCGAGATCCAGCAGATGTACCCGCTGACGGCCGACCGCGTCGCAAAGTGAGGGGTCTGACCCTGGTTTGACCCCGGTCTGACCCTGGTTTGACCCCGGTCTGACCCCTAGCGCTTTCCCTTGTTCGCGATCGCTTCCTTGATCTTCGCGACCGTGACGTCGGCGCGGAAGTCGACGATGCGTTTGCCGATCTCGAGGGCCTTGGCTTTGTCGGCGATCGACACGCCGTTGATCGTGGCCTTCCCGGTCTTCACGCGCTGCTCCCACCGAACGCTGTTCGGGTCGGCCATCATCATGTTCATCGTGATGATCGGATCGTCGTGGAGCCCGTCGCCCTGGCCCGGCTTGATAAGTCCCTGGCCTTCGATGTACTTCGCGACCGACGCGTAGTCGTAGTACTCACGGATGTGCGCGACCACCGGGTTGGCGTTCCACTCCGTGTTGAGCTTCTGCGCGACGGCTGACATGCCGGCGACGTTCCCGCCGCTGTCGCCGATCAGGATGATGTTCTTGAAGCCGTGCGTCTTGAAGCTCCTCACCATGTCGGTCAACACGGCCTGGAACGTCTCTTCGCGCATGCTGATGGTGCCCATCGTCCGCATGTGGCTCTCCGGCGGATCGATCGACCCTTCCGGCACGAACGGGAGGATAGGCGCGCACAGCGCGTCGCCCAGCTTGCGCGCGATCGCGTTGCAGTTGGCGCGCAGCACGTAGTTGTGCTTCCCGAGCGCCAGCCACGGGCCGTTCGGCTCGATTCCGCCCGTCGTGATGATCATCGTGGTCTTGCCGGCTTTCATCGCGTCGCGGACGTCCATCCACGTCATCTCTTCGAGCCACACGGTGTCCGGCGCGGGAAGCGGATTCGGCGTGTCGGCGCAGTTGTACGGATTGGCCTCACAGCGGCCGCCTCCGATATCGCGCGGATCGGCCTGGCCGCGGCCGCCTCCGCCCTGGCGCTGGCCCTGCTGTTGCTGACCCTGCTGTTGTTGTTGCCCTTGCTGCCCGGTCTGCTGGCCCTGGCCGATCATGAACGCCGTGGTCAGCAGGCACAGAGCGGACGTGAGTACCGCGATTCTTTTCATACAGGCTCCTGGGAGGGGATCCGGTCGGACAGTACCGCCAGACGCCGCAAAGAATCAAGCGGCGGCCGCACCTGCACCAGGTCCGCGATGGCGATCGATCCACGCTGCGCACGCGGGAAGAGTCGGGGCCAGGAGCAACGTCACGACAATGACCGCCTTGACGCTCGGCGGCGGCGGTGAGAATGGACCGCTGATCCAGATTGCGGTGACTGTCAGGATGAACAGCCAGAACGCCCAGCTCCCGAGGCGATCGCGCGCCGGCATCGCCCGCGCGTAAACGACGGCCGCCGCGCCTATCAAGGACCCTTCGACCACCACCGTCGCGGGAATCGAATCCCAAAGACCCAATCCCGTTCTGGGACCGCCCGGCCACAGCGCCAGATCCGGAATATGCGTCAGCCAGTCCAGCAGCCAGTGACTGACGACGACGAGGCCGATGAGCAGCGCAACGCGGCGAGTTCCCGGAAACCGGCTCGCGACGAAGGCCGCGACAGCTCCCCAGACGACGCTCATCAGGAGACTGTGACTCCACGGGTAGCTCACGAAGTCGAGCGGCGTGAAGGCGGTGGCGCCGGGCTGAATGCGCACCCTCTCCATTCCTGTCAGCAGAAAGACGGGCCACACCACGTCGAGACCGTACGCGGCCGCGACGTACGCGGCGAGCGGCGCGCGCGGCTGCGCGGTCTTTGCGCCAAGCGCCACCGCGAGGTGGCCGGCGAACATTTTCAGCCCTTCGGTTCGAGCGGCGCGAGTTTCATAGTCCTTCGCGCTGCTCCTCGAGGCGCATGCGTGCGGATTCTGCCTGACGAAGCGCGATTTCCTGACGCCGAATCTGGTCGGTCAACTGCTGCGTCTGCTCGGCGATCAATTCGAGCTCTTTCTGCAATCGCTCTTCCTCGCGGCCGGCCTTCTCGAGCGCCTGGCGGCTCTTTGAAAGCGTCGTCTCAGCCTGGCGCTCGGCGGCGCGGGCGTCGCGCAGCTTCGCGTCGAGCCTCGCGGCTTCTCGCTTCCTGGCCTCCTCGTCCCGCTTCGCCTCGGCTTTCGCGCGCGCAGCCGCTTCCTGACCCTTCGTGCCTCCTGACGGCGGCTGCTTGCCACTCTCGACCGATGCGTTGCGGCCGCGATCGATCGGCACGATCTCGGCCAGCCGCCTGGACGCGGCGGCAGCCCCAGGCACGATTCCGGCGAGCGCTTCGAACCCACGCGGCTTCAGCGGTCTGACGAGCCGGCCCGGCTGCTCCGGTCCGGGCAGCGCCTCCAGCGTTTCGGCCACGGCGTTCATCGTCGCACTCGTCGCCGGATCACCGGCCGCGCTGAGAATGTCGCGGACCTCGGCGGTCGCTTCCTTCATCGCCTCGCGGTGCGCGGCTTCGGCGGCGGTGACATCGGCCCGCTTGCCGCTCAGCAGCTGACTGTGAGCGGCGCGCAGTTTTTTTGCGGCGTCCATCAGCCGGTCGAACGTTTTCCGGCGGGTCCAGAACAACTGGTTCACCGCCCAGGCGGGCATATTCGGCTTCTGGAGGCTCTTGATGGCATCCGCGCCCGGACCCGCGCGCTTTGCCAGCGCGTTGCGCGCCGCCACGAATTCACCTGCGGGCAACTGATACAGCCGGTCGACTTCCTCGTCGAGCTGAGCCATGACATCAGGGTAGCAGCAGCCTTGACGGACCTCGCCATCCCGGGCAACCCTTCGGGGTTCGGGCCGTCTAACCCACCGGGAGGCGACAACGTGCGAATCCTGCTCGAGGATCTGCGGCTCGGCGTCCGACGGCTTTGGCAGCAGCCGGGCTTCACGGCGGTGGCCGTCCTGATGCTGGCGCTCGGCCTCGGCGCCAATACGACCATCTTCACGCTAATGCACGCGTTGCTCATGCCGCGGCTGCCGGTCGAACGCGGCGACGAGCTCTACCGGCTCGGCGACAACAACAATTGCTGCAACAACAGCGGGCTGCAGCGCGACTTCTCGCTTTTCTCGTACCCGCTGTACCTGCACCTGCGGGACAACCTTCCGGAATTCTCCTCTCTGGCCGGGTTCATGCCAACCGTTCAGACGCTGGGCGTACGCCGGGATGGCGACGACTTCGCCGACTCGTTTCCGGTTCAGATCGTTACCGGCAACTACTTCACGATGTTCGGCGTTCGCCCGGCGGCCGGCCGTCTGCTCGCTGAAACCGATGACAGGCCGGACGCGCCGCCCGCCTTCGTGATGAGCCATCGGGTCTGGACGGATCGCTACGATCGCGATCCCGGCGTCATCGGCCGGCAATTCTTCATCTCCGGCAAGCCGATGACGCTGGTCGGCGTGGCAGCGGAAGGCTTCTTCGGCGATACGGTGCGGCCCGATCCGGCCGCGCTCTGGATTCCGATCGGTCAGGAACCGATGCTCCGCGGCGCGGGGTCGGTGATCAACCGGCCGAGCCAGTACTGGCTGTACGCGATAGGCCGTGCCGTTCCCGGCGCGACGCGAGAACGGATCCAGCTCAAGGCCACGGCGCTTCTGCAGCAATGGCTGTCCGGCCAGTCATTCGTGTCCACTCAAGATCGCTCGGAAATCCCTCAACAGCGGATCGCGGTTGCGTCG
>JBLNGH010000286.1:0-6734 GCA_050264575.1 Acidobacteriota bacterium
GTACTACAGCGAGATTTTCGTGGATCCCCGGACGCCGGACACCATCTGGTCGGTGAACACGAATCTCAACTGGAGCAAAGACGCGGGCCGCACCTGGCCGAACGTCGGCGTCGAACAGAGCACCGCTAGGCTCGGGCAAGGACAGGGCTCGTTCAACGTCCACGTCGATCATCACGACGTCACGTTCGATCCAGGCGATCCAAATCACATTCTGATCGGCAACGACGGCGGCTTGTACGAGACGTACGACGACGGCAAGACGTGGCGCTTCTTCGCGAACCTTCCGATCACTCAGTACTACCGTGTCGGGATCGGCAACGAAGAGCCGTTCTACACGGTCTGCGGCGGCACGCAGGACAACTTCTCGATGTGCGGCCCGTCGCGCACGTCGCATGCGCTCGGAATTCGCACGAGCGACTGGTATCTCATCCGGGGCGGCGATGGATTCCAGGCACGCCCGGATCCTGAAGATCCGAACATCGTCTACGGCACATCACAGAGCGGCGGACTGGCGCGGTTCGATCGCCGGACCGGCCGGGCCACGACGTTGAATCCGACTGGCGGGCGCGGCGGCGGAGGCGGCGGCGGATTCGACATCGAAGGGCAGCCACAGCCTCCGCAGCCGCCCCAGCAACAGCAGCAACAACAGGCGGGCGGTGCGCAAGGCGCGCAGGGCGGAGCGGGTGCTCAGGGCGGAGCCGCTGGTCGCGGGGCAGGCGGTGGCGGCGGTCGCGGCGGCGGAGGCGGCGACCGCACGAACTGGGACGCGCCGTACATCATCAGTCCGCACTCGCACACGCGTCTCTACTGGGCGAGCAACTACGTCTACCGCAGCGACGATCGCGGCGACAGCTGGACGCGAATCAGTCCGGATCTCTCGCGCAATCTGAACTGGGCCGAGACGCCCATCATGGGGAAGGTCTGGCCGCCGGATTCGATCGCACTCCACGAATCGACGACGCCGCTGTCGAACGTCGTGTCGATCGACGAGTCGCCGCTGATGGAAGGCTTGATCTACGTCGGCACGGACGACGGCCTGTTCCAGGCGACGGAGGACGGCGGCAAGACCTGGCGCAAGGTCGAGGATTTCCCGGGCGTCGCGAAGTGGGCGTACGTCTCGGACGTGTTCGCTTCACCCCGCGACTCGAACCTCGTCTTCGCCACCCTGAACAACTGGCAGCGCGGCGACTACAAGCCCTACGTCGTTCGCAGCAACGATCGCGGCCGGACCTGGACGAACATCACGGGCGACCTGCCCGACAAGCACGACGTCTGGGCGATCGCGCAGGACCACGTGAATGGCGATCTGTTGTTTGCCGGCACCGAGTTCGGGTTGTTCTTCACGGTCGACGGCGGCAAGCATTGGACGCAGCTTCGCGGCGGCATGCCGCCGACCCAGGTGCGCGATCTGCAGCTGCAGAAACGTGAAAACGACGTCGTCATGGCGACGTTCGGCAACGGGTTCTGGATTCTCGACGACTACAGTCCGCTGCGTGAAGTCACGGCGGCGACCCTCGCCGAAGAGGCGCGGCTGTTTCCGCTGCGCACGGTGTACCAGTTCCAGACCTGGGGCATCACCGACGCAGGGTCGGCAGGGCTCGCGACGCTCGGCGGCAATTACACGACGCCGAATCCGCCCTACGGCGCGACGTTCACGTACAACGTCAACCAGGATCTGCCCGCCGACACCCGGCTCGTGCTGAACATCATGGACTCCGAGAATCGCCAGGTGCGGCGCGTGGAGCTCAACAAGACCGCGGGGCTGCACCGGACGACATGGAATCTTTCGGCGGATGCGCCGGCGCCGGCTGCGGGCGGCGGAGCCGGCGGTGGAGCGGGTGCCGGTGGTGGAGCTGGTGCCGGCGGTGGAGCGGGTGCCGCCGGTGGCGGCGCGCCACAAGGCGGTCGCGGCGGCCGTGGCGGGGGCGCCCAGGCCGTCGATCCCGGCCGGTACCGCGCCGTGCTCGGCAAGCTGGTCGGCGAGGCGTTCATCCCGGTCGGCCCGGCGCAGACGTTCCAGGTCGTGCCGCTGCCGGAGAAGAACTACGGGTTGTACAGGTGACGTGCCGTACGTAGGGCGGACTGATCTCCAAGTCCGCCGACAGGCGCGGATTTGGAGATCCATCCGCGCTACGTAGGTCGGAGACCACATATGAAACGCGTGCAGATCGTATTCGGCGTGTCGCTCGTCGTGTTGACGGTCACCGCGGGGGCGTGGCAGACGCCATCCAACGACCGGCTGACGGCCGATGTCTTCGAGGGCTTTCCGCTGCGCCTGATTGGCCCGACGCTCACCACGGGCCGCGTGTCGGATGTCGAGGTCGATCCGAAGAACCCGAGCATCTACTACGTCGCGGCGTCGATGGGCGGGGTCTGGAAGAGCGTGAACCGCGGCATCACGTGGACGCCGATCTTCGATCGCGGCGGCGCGTTCAACATGTGCTGCATCGTCGTCGATCCGAAGGACTCGAACGTGTTGTGGCTCGGGACGGGCGAGAACTCGAATCCACGAAGCGCGGTCTACGGTGACGGCGTGTACAAGTCGACCGATGCCGGCAAGTCGTGGTCGCGCGTCGGCCTCGAGAAATCCGAGCACATCGGCAACATCGTCATCGATCCGCGCAATTCGAACGTCGTCTTCGTGGCTGCGCAGGGACCGCTCTGGTCGCCCGGCGGCGATCGCGGCATCTATAAGACGATCGATGGCGGCAAGACCTGGAAGGCCGTACTCACGATCAGCGAGAACACCGGCGGCAATGAGGTCGTGATCGATCCGAGCAATCCCGACGTGCTGTACGCGTCGATGTGGCAGCGGCGGCGCGCGACGGGGCAGTTCGTGGGCGGCGGGCCGGAAAGCGGCATCTACAAGTCGACGAACGCCGGCGAGAAGTGGACGAAGCTGACGAACGGCCTGCCGAAGGGCGACATGGGCCGGATCGGGCTCGCGGCGGATGGCAAAGTAAAACCGACCCGAGTCTACGCGCTCGCGCAGGCGCTGCAGAACGAGCGAGGGTTCTATCGATCGGATGACGCCGGCGCAACGTGGGCACGCGTCGGAAAATCAGCAGGCCGCGGCGGCGGTGGTGGCGGAGGAGACGAGATCGCGGTTGGCGATCCGGCGGCGGCTGGTCGAGCCGGCGGTCAGGCGGGCGCCGGCGCAGGCGCAGGCGGCGGTCAGGCAGGTCAGCCAGGTCGCGGTGGTCAGCCGGCCGGCGAGAACTGGTACATCGGCGGCGATCCGGGCTACTACCACGAGCTGTTCGTCGACCCGATCCGCCCGGACACGATCTGGTCCGCGCAAACACAACTCGATTGGAGCCGCGACGGCGGCAAGACATGGAGTCAAGTCCCGAACTTGAACGGCGTAGTGCATGTCGACTTCCACGACGTCTGGGCCAACCCGAAGGACAAGAACCACATCATCGTCGCCAACGACGGCGGCGTGTACGAAACGTGGGACGAGGGTCAGACGTGGCGGTTCTTCTCGAACCTGCCGATCACGCAGTGGTATCGCGTGTCGGTCGACAACATGAAGCCGTTCTACAACGTCTGCGGCGGCGCGCAGGACAACGGCTCGCAGTGCGGTCCGCATCGCACGCAGAACAGGGTCGGCATCCGGACGAGCGACTGGTATCGCGTCGGCGGCGGCGACGGCTTCCAGACGCAAAACGATCCCGACGATCCGAACGTCGTCTACGCGTCGTCGCAGAACGGCGCGATCACACGGCTCGATCTCCGCACCGGCGTGTCAGTCGGGATTCGCCCGCGCGCCGGCGGACCGCCGCCTGACGCTGAAGGCGGCGGCGCGGGTGGGGCCGGCGGCGCAGGCGGGGCCGCTGGCGGGCAAGCCGGTCGCGGCGGCCGCGGCAGAGGTGCCGGTGGCGTCGCGCCCGAGCGCACCAACTGGGACGCGCCCTACATCATCAGCCCGCACCTGGCGACGCGCCTCTACTGGGGCTCGAACTACCTCTATCGCAGCGACGATCGCGGCGACAACTGGACGCGCATCAGTCCCGATCTCACGCGCGGTCTCGATCCGACCAAGATTCCGATCATGGGCAAGCTCTGGGATCCCGTTGAGACCGTCTCGTGGAATGCGGCGACGACGACGCTGAGCGACATCGTGACGATCGACGAGTCGCCGCTGCTCGAAGGGTTGATTTACGTCGGCACGGACGACGGGTTGCTCCAGGTGACCGAGGACGGCGGCAAGAACTGGCGCAAGGTCGAGAACTTCCCGGGCGTGCCGCAGTATACGTACATCACGGACGTCTTCGCGTCACCGCGCGACTCGAACACCGTGTTCATCGCGCTCAACAACTGGCAGCGCGGCGACTACAAAGCGTATCTGCTCAGGAGTGACGACCGCGCCCGCACGTTCACGTCCGTCGCCGGCGATCTGCCCGATCGGCAGGACGTGTGGTCGGTCGTGCAGGATCACGTGAACGGCAATCTGTTGTTCGCTGGGACCGAGTTCGGCTTGTTCTTCACGGTGGATGGAGGCAAGCACTGGGTGCAGCTCCGCGGCGGGCTGCCGACGATCCAGATCCGCGACATGGTGGTTCAGAAGCGCGAAACCGATCTGGCGCTGGGGACCTACGGTCGCAGCTTCTTCGTGCTCGACGACTACAGCGCGCTGCGCGAAGTGAACGCGCAGACGCTTTCCGAAGAGGCGCGCCTGTTTCCGCTTCGCCACGCGTATCAGTACCCGGTCCTCGGTCAGCAAGGGGCGGTCGAGAGCAACTGGACGGCCGACAATCCACCGTACGGCGCGACGTTCACGTATCACGTGCGGCAGGATTTGCCGGCCGACACGAAGCTCGCCATCCGCGTCAACGATTCGAGCGGTCGCCGCGTGCGGATGATGGAAGTCAACAAGGCAGCAGGCCTTCGTCGCGTCACGTGGAATCTGAATGAGGATCCGTCAGCCGCACCGGCAGGTGGTGAACAGGCTGGCCGGGGCGGCGGGGGCGGCGGAGGCCGCGGCGGACGAGGCGGGGGACCGCAGGGAACGCCCGTGGCGCCTGGCCGGTACACGGCCACGCTTGGAAAGATGGTCGGCGAGAGCTTCACGCCGATTGGTCCGTCGCAGACGTTTGCGGTGGTGACGCTGCCGAGATAGGCCGAAGGCCGAGGGCCAAAGGCCGAAGCAAGGCCCAAGGCGCAAGAAAGAGCTGCGAGGAGCCGATAAGGACCAAGGAGTAGGCAGCAGAATGCGAGGAAAGATGGCGCGCGTCAGTTCATTCCTGACCTTTGCCCTCTGCCTTTTGCCCTTTGCCCTCCTCGGAGAGCGCACCGCGCTCGACGGCCGTGCCGGCGAGCAGCGCGCGCTCTACGAGGTGTACGCCGTCCGCTTTGCGACCATTCCCGGCTATCGCGCTTCGTCGCTCGTCGCCGACGCGGACCCCGCGCGCCGGATCGACATCGCGATGATGGTCTGGGTCCTGCGGTCGGCCGGCCGCGTGGTAGTCGTCGACTCGGGCTTCTATCGCGACAAGTTCATGGCGCAGTGGAAGCCGTCCGAGTTCACGCGTCCGAGTGACGCGGTGAAAGCCGGCCTCGGGATCGATCCCGCCCAGGTGACCGACGTCATCATCACCCACGTTCATTGGGATCATCTGGACGGCGCCGATCTCTTCCCGCGTGCGAAGGTCTGGATTCAGCGGGAAGAGTACGACTACTACGTGGGCCCTGGCGGCGAAGTGCGCAACCGCGGGATCGACCCGGATGACGCGCCGATGCTGGCGTCGTTCATGACGGCCGGCCGGCTCCAGCTCGTCGACGGCGACGACCGCGAGATTCTGCCCGGCATCCGTGTGTATACGGGCGGGAAGCACACGTTCGCGTCGCAGTACGTCGGCGCGAGCACCCGGGCGGGCACGGTGATTCTCGCGTCGGATAACGCCTACCTCTTCGAGAATCTCGAGAAGGGGATTGCGATCGCGCAGACGCTGGATCGAAAAGCCAATGTCGCGGCGCAGCAGCGGATGCTGTCGCTGGCGTTTTCTCCCAAGCTCGTCATCCCCGGCCACGATCCGGCCGTGTTCGCGCGCTTCCCGACCGTCAAGCCGAACGTCGTGCGCATTGATTGATGAGGCGGCGCCTGCGGCCCGCGCGAGGATAGCGAGTCCGCGAGCGCCGGAGCGCGCGCGAGCGGGGGTGGGGCCCGCGAGCACCAGAAGAAGAAGGCAGCAGTCCCGATGCGTCTCTGGTGCGTGGAGCAAAGCCCTGAAGCCAGATGTCCAGACCATTCATCGTGATTTCTGGCTTGCCCGCGAGCGGGAAGAGCAGGCTCGCGCGGCGATTGGGACCTGCGCTGAACCTGCCCGTCATCGACAAAGACGACATCCTGGAAACCTTGTTCCAAGCGAGAGGGATCGGCGACGCCGGCTGGCGCCGGACATTGAGCCGCGAAAGTGATGAGATCCTGCAACGACATGCGATGGCGGCCGAAGACGGCGCTGTTCTCGCGTCGTTCTGGCGCCTGCCCGGCATGCCGTCAGACTCAGGGACCCCGACGCAGTGGCTGTGGGCGCTCTCGACTCATCTTGTCAACGTGCATTGCGTCTGCGATGCGGAAACAGCCGTGGACCGCTTTCTGGGGAGGCAGCGGCATCGCGGACATCTCGACGGGACAAGGCCGCGCGACGAAGTGTTAGCGAGCTTCCGGAGTCTGTCCGTCCTTCCGCATCTCGACATCCCGCACCGGATTCACGTCGACACGGTCGAGGAAC
>JBLNGH010000287.1:0-4084 GCA_050264575.1 Acidobacteriota bacterium
CGAAGAGGTACGCGAGGTAGATCGAGAAATACCCGACGGCGACAAGCGCAGGCTGCACGGCCGCGTCCGTCGTATCAGACGCGATGAGTCGTGGTGAAGTTCGGGCCGTCGTGGTTGCGGCCAGCCTGCTATCTCACCTGTCGCACTTCTTCAAGCACGCGCCGTTCTATCGCCAACGCGGCGGCTGTTTCGTACCGATCGCCAGACCAGGTGGTCCGTTCGCCGATTCGTTCGAACAACTGCCGTAGGGCCGCCTGATTCGTCACCTCAGGTGCGGCCGCGATCTCGCAGACGTGTTGCAGCTCGTGGCCGAGCACCGCGAACTGCTCGTCCTCGATCAGGAATGTGGTGATCCTGGTGATCAGCAGTCTCCGATCTGCTTGCGCCGAGCTGAACTGCGTGAGGCCGCGCAAGGTGCGGTCGTTCGACCGTGCAACCATCACGAGCACGTCAGATGTCTGGATCTGTTCTACGAGCCGCCGGATAGTCGCTGAACGACGGATCGCTTCCTTGAGAAACGATGCCGCTGCGATGTCGTTCGCCCTTACTCTTTCCCCAATCTGAATCGCGGGTCCGGATTCGCCGGATCGATGTGCTTCGAGTACCCCCGACATCAGCATCGCCAACGCGATGCCGGCCGTCGTGGGCATCCACCCCGGTGCCATGACCGCCTCCCGGCCCCGGCCGCATTGGGGCCGGGGTCAGCGCGAGAGGCGGAAACGGCCGCGGAAACCTGTCATGCGGTTTGAAGCACGTAGAATTGGCCGGTCTTAGAAGAGCGCTGTGGCTTCCCAACCGGCGGATCGCGAGCGGATTACCGCCCTACTGCGCCAGTGGCAGGGCGGCCATCCGGCTGCCCTCGATCGGTTGATGCCGGTTGTGCAGGGTGAGCTCCGGCGACTGGCCCAGCGGCACTTGCGCGGCGAGGCCCGGGATCGGACCCTTCAGCCCACGGCGCTGGTCAACGAGCTCTACCTGCGGCTCGCGCCACTCAAGGCGATCGCGTGGCAGGACCGCGCTCACTTCTTCGCGTTGGCGTCACGCCTGATGCGGCGCGTGCTGGTGGATGCCGCGCGAACGCGTCGCGCCGGGAAGCGCGGCCGCAGCAGGGTCCGCGTGACCTTCGACGAGGCGCGACTGCCCGACATGCGGCGCGAAGCTGCCCCTGACGTCCTGGCGCTCGACGAAGCGCTGACGAAGCTCGCGGCGCGCGACGATCGAAAAGCCCGCGTCGTCGAGTTGCGTTTTTTCGGCGGGTTGAGCGTCGAGGAAACGGCCGCGGTGCTCGGTGTGTCGGTGGAAACGGTCGCGCGCGACTGGCGATTTGCCAAGCTCTGGCTGGGCCGCGAAATCAGGAAGGAGCTTGGCGGTGACTGACCGCAGGAGGTCCCGTTACTTGGAAGTCAACTCTTTCGTCCAGTTCTGGATCAGAGTGAGCGATGGCACGTGCCTGTCCGTCACAGCTCGTAAGATCAGGAAGCGCTGTCCGTCCGGAGCCACGTCGTACTGGAAGGGAGTGAAGCCGCGAACCTTCGGCTCGAACAGCGGCCGCGGGATGCCCATGGAGAATCGTGGTTCCAACGTGATCTCGACCGCCATGAGTTTTAGCTCGGGCGACAGATAGAAAAGTTCCCGCCCATCGCGCCGCCAGCGGGGCTGCGTTCCGCCGCCGGCCGAAATCTTGTAGCGCACCTGTTCGCGATCGAGCCGCTGCACGTAGACTTCGAGACTGCCGGATTCGTTCGACCCATAGGCCAACCAGCGTGACCGCGTTCCCGGCGCGAACTGTCCGTTCAACTCGAACGACTCCGGCCTGCTGGGAAAATCGGGTGCCTGGCCCGCAAGTCCGAGCAGGCCGATGTCGTAATCGTTCGGGAAGTCGGGCAAATCCCTTCTGACCCTGACGTTCGCCTTTCTAACCATCGTCGCCAGAACCGAACCATCGCTCGAGAGGCTCGTCGGGCCTACCACTTGACCATCCGGCGTCGCATAGACCGTCTGTGGTGATCCCGCTCCGTCGGCGGTCGTTGATCTGATGCTCGATCTCGTGAAGGTCGATCCCGCGGTGAAGAAGAGATGGCGGTCGTCAAGAGACCAGACGGGAGCAAACTCGTCCTCGGGGTCGAATGTCGCCTTCGTGGTCGTCCCGTGCTCGAGATCGCGGACCCAGATGTCCCGATCGGGCCGCGGGTCCGTCACGACGAGCGCTGCCTTCCGGCCATCATGCGACAATTCCACAGACCAGGCGGGCAGCGCCGGGCCTGCCGTCGGGAGCAATTTCCCGTTTCGATCCATCCAGGCGAGCTGGGCGAGCTCGCCGAGCCCGGTCTGGTAGACGAGCATGCCGTTTCTCGCGACGGTCATTGTCGGCTCGTCGAAGATGGAGGAGGCGGCCCGAGCCGAGATTTCGACTGGGTCGCCGGCAAGTTCGAGTCGTGAGGCGTCAAATGGCTGGGCGAAGAGCGTGTCACCTCGAAGGAACAACAGGTGGCCCGAGGTCGAATACGCGACCGAGCTGTCGGCCCACGTGATCGGCTTGCGCACCTTCGACCCGAGGGACGCTACGAAGAGAGTGAAATGACCGGCTGGATCGCCGGGCTCGGGACCGCCGTCGGCAGTCATCAGGAATTCACCGTTCGGGAGGAAGATCGGGAAGCGATGAGTCGCCTCCTTCCGGCTGGCATCGAATTCCGTCGCGGTGACTGCCGATCCGCCCTTCGACGAGACCTTGTAGATTTCACTCGATTCGGACCGTGCGAACAGGATGGTGCCGTCCGGCCCCCAAGTCCCACCCAGTGCTCTCTGATCGACGTCGCACAAGGGACGGATCGTTCCGCTGCTGAAGTCCACCCGCCGCAGCTTCAGGTTCGAGAAGAACCCGAGCGCGGTCCCGTCCGGCGCCCAGAACGGATGGGTTGCGTCTTCAGTGCCTGCCAGCGCCTGCACGGCGGGGCTATCGAGCGCGCTCACCCAGATTTGGCGGATGCCGTCCCGCCCGCGCGCAAGGAACGCGAGGCGGCGTCCGTCTGGTGACAGCGCAGGCGCGCCCTCGGAGAAATCAAACTCCGTGCCCTCAGGGGCGAGGAGCGACGATCGGACCACCGGAAGATCCGCAGGCCGCACCGTCAGCGCGCCCCATCCCGCCACGGCGGCGAGCATCAGCGCCGCGCCGGCGACGGCCCATACAAGGCGAGTCCGCGGGTGCGCGGATCGGGCCCGTTCGCCGCCGCGGGTCTCGAGCTCGCCGGAACCGAGTACCTGTTTGACTTCTTCGAGATCGTTGAGGAGATCGCGGGCGGACTGATAGCGGCCGAGTGGATCCTTGGCGAGACACCGCCGCACGATGCGACCGATCTCGTGTGGGTGCACCCGCGGTGGTTCTTCCCGCAGAATCGCGGCCATCAGCGCCGCGGTGCTAGCGCCCTCGAACGCGCGACGGCCGGTCAGCATCTGGTAGAGCAGTGTGCCGAAAGCAAAGATGTCCGTGCGGGCGTCAGCGGGCCGGCCTTCGATCTGTTCCGGCGCCATGTAGTGCAGCGTTCCGAGGATGGCGCCCGCTTCAGTCATCGGGTTGGTGTCGGCTGCTCGCAGACATTCCGTGCGGATGCGCGGCGGCACGAGGCGCGCGAGACCGAAGTCGAGCAGCTTGGCCCGTGGGACGTGCGCCTTGCCCGACGCGCTCTTCGTCAGCATGACGTTCCCGGGCTTGAGGTCGCGATGGACGATGCCGTGGCGGTGCGCGGTGTCAAGCGCGTCGGCGATCTCGATCGCTCGGGCGAGCGCCTCGTCGAGCGGCAGCGGTCCCTTTGTCAGCCGCGCGGCGAGCTGCTCGCCATCGATGAGCTCCATTACTAGGAAGTCGATCGCCTGGTCGTGGCCGACGTCGTGGATCGTGCAGATGTTCGGATGATTGAGCGCGGCAACCGCCCGCGCCTCGCGTTCGAAGCGGGCGCGGCGCTGCGGATCGGTGGCGAAGGCCGCCGGCAGAATCTTCACCGCGACATCGCGCCCGAGCCGCGTGTCTTTCGCGCGGTAGACCTCGCCCATGCCGCCGGCGCCGATCGATGCGTCAATCCGGTAGGCG
>JBLNGH010000288.1:0-2963 GCA_050264575.1 Acidobacteriota bacterium
CTGCAGCACGCGTTGCGGTGATAGCCCGCTCATCACGGTGACTCCGGCATCCATTCCTTCCGGCCGTTCGTGCGCGTCCCGGAGCATCACGGCCGGAAACCCGAGCAGCGCGGCTTCTTCGGTCAGCGTCCCGCTGTCCGAGAGGACGCACGCGGCCTGGCGCTGAAGCGCAATCCAGTCGAAGAAGCCGAACGGCTTCAGGAACTCGACGCGGCGTCCGGCTCCGTTCGACCGGCGGGACGCGCCGGCGAGCCGCCTGCGGGTCCGGGGGTGCGTCGACATGACGATCCTTCTGCCGTACTGCCGTGACAGTAGATCGAGCGCGGTCATCAGGCGATCGAGCCTGGCCGGATCGTCCACGTTTTCTTCCCGGTGCGCGCTCACGACGAAATAGCGCTTCGGCGTCAGGTCGAGACGCTTCAAGACGTCGCATCGATCGATGCCCGGGCGGTAGTAATCGAGCACCTCGCGCATGGTCGAGCCAACCTTGATGACGGTTTCGGGGCGCAGCCCCTCGGCAAGCAGGTAGCGACGCGCGTGCTCGGTCAGCGGCATGTTGATGTCGCTGATGTGATCGATGATGCGGCGGTTGATCTCCTCCGGCACGCGCTCGTCGAAGCACCGGTTGCCCGCCTCGAGGTGGAAGACGGGAATGCGGCGGCGCTTGGCCGCGATCGCGGAGAGACAGCTGTTGGTATCTCCATAGATCAGCACCGCATCCGGACGCACGCGAGCCAGGACGTCATCTGCCTTCACGAGCACTTTTGCGATCGTCTGGACTGCGCTTGGCTCGGCCGCGCGGAGAAAATAGTCGGGCCGTCGGATCTCGAGCTCACGAAAGAAAATCCCGTTCAACTCGAAATCGAAATTCTGGCCCGTGTGGACCAGGGTGTGGCGGGCGTGTCGATCGAGCTCGGCGATGATGCGGCTCAGCTTGATCAGTTCGGGCCGCGTGCCGACGATGGTCATCACCCGGAGCTTGGCGGGACGCGACTGACGGCGCGCAGCGACGCGGCTCATCGAACGAGCTCGGCGCCCGATGACTCGGTCTGGCCTGTCAAATCCATTGCCGTCTCACTCCTCCTTTGATGACTCAGGGATGTTAGCCGACCGCACGCCGGTCCCGCCCGCGCGCCGGATCTCATCCGCCAGCTCCGTCAGCATGTCACGCCACGCGGGAGGCCGATATCCCGTCGCGCCGAAAAACCGCTCCGCGTTGAGGCTGCGATCGCACTCGAACGTGTCGTCGGCGACAATCTCCACATCCGTGCGGCCGAGTTCGGTCGAAAGGGCGACCAGCAGGTCGTACTTAGAAATCGGCGCACTGGCCACGTGCCAGAGGCCGTGCAAGTCCGCGTGGTGAGTCAGGATTCGGCTCAGAAGCCGCGCCATCTCGAGCGTGGTCAGCCCGGTGTAAATCGCGCGCCGGAACCCGCGGACGACGCCGCGCTGCGCCAGAAACCACTCGACAAGTCCCGCTTTCCGGGTGAGCTCCAGGCCGATGATCGAGGTCCGCAGCGTCAATCCGGGAGCGTCCTCGATTTCACCCAAGAGCTTTGTCCGGCCGTACAGATCAACCGGATCGGGCTCATCGCTTTCCAGGTACCCGCCTTTCCGTCCCGAAAACACGCAATCGGTACTGAGGTGAACGAGCCTGGCACCGTTCGTGCGGCATATCTCGAGGAGCCGGTGCGGCAACAATGCGTTGATCTCGAGCGACGGAATCGGTGACTTTGCTTCGCGACGCTGCTTGACGATGCCGACGCAGTTGATGACGGCCTGCGGCGCAGCCGAAGCGATCACCGCAGCCAGTTGCCTGGTTTCGCCCGCATCCACGCCATCAATCGAGTTTGACGACGAAAATAGCTCGAACTCACGGTACGCGGCAAGCGGCCGATGCAGTGTCACGCGAACGTCGTGCTGCGTGCGGAGGCTTGACAGCAGCTGATGACCGAGCATCCCGTCCCCGCCGAGAATGAGGACTCTCACGCGCGGAAGGTTACAACAGCCGCATCGTCGGCGGGAATCGTGCCGCGCGCTCGTTTGTTCAGTGTGCGGTTGGATCGCGGCGGCCCAGGGATTTGGGATCGGCGATCATGTCGCGACACACCTCGACGAGGCGCGCGACGAGCGCGGGCGCGGGCCAGTCCGGCGACGCGACGGCGGCAAACGTCGCGGCAATCGCGGATTCGGCGTCTTTCCGCGAGGGTTCGATCACCGAGAACACGTCGCGGTTGGCCGTCGCGTCGACCTGGGCCTCGTCTTCCCAGAGCTCCTCGATGAGCTTCTCGCCGGGACGCAGACCCGTGAAGACGACCGGAATCTCCTCGGGATCGAGCCCGGACAGCCGCACCAGATCCTGCGCCAGGTCGACGACTCGCACGAGCTGCCCCATGTTGAGCACGAGGACTTCCCCGCCGTGTCCGAGCCCGCCGGCTTGCAGCACGAGCTGCACCGCCTCGGGAATCGTCATGAAGTAGCGCTGCACGTCCGGATGCGTGATCGTCAACGGGCCGCCGCGCTCGATCTGCTGCTTGAAGATCGGGACGACGCTGCCGCGACTGCCGAGCACGTTGCCGAAGCGAACGACCACAAACGCGCGATTGTGCGTCCGCGCCGCGAGATGGACCATCTGCTCCGCGACGCGCTTGGTCGCGCCCATGATGCTGCCGGGCGAGACCGCCTTGTCCGACGAGATGAGGACGAAGTGGCCGGTGCCGACCCGGATGGCGCCGTCCAGAATGCGGGCGGTGCCGATGACGTTGTTGGTGACGGCTTCGTCCGGGTTGGTTTCCATCAGCGGCACGTGCTTGTGCGCCGCCGCGTGAAAAACCACCGCGGGACGGACGCGCTCGAACAGCTCGCGAATGCGGACGCCGTCGCGGATGTCGGCGATGACCGACTCCAGCTCGAGTCCGGGAAACACGCGCCGGAGCTCCGTGTCGATGTCGAAGATGCTGTTC
>JBLNGH010000289.1:0-4341 GCA_050264575.1 Acidobacteriota bacterium
GAGAGTGACGCCCACCGGCAAACACTACGGTCCGTATCACGAGGTCCAGGCGATGGTGAGCGGAACTGCCGCGGCCGCGCTCGGCGAACTGGCGCGCGATCGCTGGCGCGCGCTCGGCGCCGAGCGAATGCCTCCCGTCCGGCCGTCTACCGCCGATCTCTGGCCATCCGGTGTCACGCCCGATCTCACCGAGGTCGGCGTCGGCATCGTCCGCACGATTCCGGGATCGGGCACACAGCCGGCCATTCGTGAATGCGAACGACTGTTCCTCGATTCGATCGCGATGGCGAAGCAGACGATCTACATCGAGAGTCAGTACTTCACCAACGAGACATTGACCGCTGCGCTGGCCTCGCGGCTCCGCGAGCCGCACGGTCCTGAAGTGATTGTCGTTTCGCCCGAGGAATGCCACGGATGGCTCGAGCAGACGACGATGGGCGCGTTCCGGGAGGGCGTCTTCCGGCAGTTGATGGCGGCCGACACGTTCAAGCGGCTGCGACTCGTCTATCCGGCCGCGTCGCGCCCGCAGGGCGTTCCGACCTTCGTGCATTCGAAGGTGATGGTGGTCGACGATGACCTGGTGAGGATCGGATCGGCGAACTACTCGCATCGTTCGATGGGAATGGACACCGAGTGCGATCTGGCGGTCGAATCGGGCGGCGCATCAGAGGTGCGGGCGGGCATTCGCCACGTCCGCGATCGCCTGGTTGCCGAACATCTCGGCATGCCGGTCGAAGAGGTCACGCGACAGATTGAAGAGAAAGGCTCCGTCCGCAGCCTGCTCGATGCGCGGAATACCTTCGACCACACGCTCGCCCGGATCGAGCTGCCCTCCGAACCGTCGCCGGCGCCATCGGAGGCATTGCGTGCCGCGGCCGATCCGGATGAGCCATTCGCCGTCGGCCCTGCGATCGAACACGTCATCCCCCCGGTCGACGCGACGACCGGGCGGAGTCCGCTTCGAATCTGGATCCTGCCGGCCGTGGTCGTCGTGACCGCTGCGGTGATCGCCTCGATCTCGGCTGCCGAAGGCGGACGGCCGGAATTGCGAACGGTGCAGGACGCGTTCACCTCGATTCCCGGCATGCCAGGAGCGTTGGGGATTGGCGCAGCCGTGTTCCTGCTCGCCGGTCTGTTGCTCTTTCCATTGGAACTGCTGGCAATTGCCGCGGGCGCGGTGTTCGGCGCGTTCGATGGCGGCATCGTCTCGGCGATCGGCTCTCTTGCGGTCGCAGTCGCGGGCTACGTCGCGGGGCGGATGATCGGACCAGCCGGGCTGTCGCAGTGGATGAGCCGGCGGTCGTATCGGTCAGGCCGGCAGCTCAGTGCGCGCAGTGTCCTCGGCGTCATGGTGTTGCGGCTTTCCTCGGTCGCGAGCGCCGGATCCATTCATCTGCTGTCCGGCGCGTGGCGGATTCCGTTCGCCACGTACGCGATCGGGACGGTTCTCGGTCTCACACCCGTCATGGCCGCGCTCAGTGGACTCGGCGGGCTGCTGCGCGAGACGCTTCTCCATCCATCACTCTGGAACGGTGTCGTCACGATCGGCGCGGGACTGCTGCTGATGGCGTTGGCCGCCGGACTCCGGGCGTTTCTCCTGATTCGTCAGTTTGCGCCATCGGTCTCCAGCCATCGCGATCGCGCGGAGTTCGGCTGATGGCGGATTTCATGCCGGTCCGCGTGGCGACTTACAACGTGCACGCGTGCGTCGGGCGGGCCGGCCGCTACGATCCGGATCGTGTCGCCGCGGTGATCGAGGAACTCGACGCCGACGTCGTCGCCCTCCAGGAGTTCACGTATCCGGCGTCGGTCGCGCTGGAAACCCGGACGCCGGTCGGCCTCGCCATGATCGATCGCTACGAATGCGTGCTCGGCCCCACACGGCGGACCGACGCGCAGGAATGCTTTGGCAACGCGCTTCTGACGCGTCATCCGATCGTCGAGGTGCACCGTCTCGATCTTTCGATCGAGCGCCGCGAGCCGCGCGGGGCGCTGGCGGCGACGATCGACGTTCACGGCACCCCCTTGCACGTGCTGGCCGCTCATCTCGGCCTGCGGATTCACGAACGACGGTTTCAGGTCCGGCAGATCCTTGAGTACCTGCAGTCGGTGCGCAATTCCTGGTCGGTCGTGCTCGGCGACTTCAACGACTGGCTGCCGGGCCGCTCGGTGGTCCACGTGCTCGACGAGCGCCTGGGACGGCCGCCGCGGCCGGGGTCATTCCCTGTGTTCTGGCCGATCGTGCCGCTGGATCGAATCTGGGTTCAGCCGAAGGCGGCGCTGCGGCGGATTTTCGCGCACGCCACCGCCGCGGCGCGCGTGGCCTCGGATCATCTGCCGGTTGTGGCGGAGATCGAATTACTTGGCGACCGGCACGCGCGTCACGATGCGACGCACGACGAGCACGATCTGTCCGGAAACTTCGACGGTGTGGCGCTCTCCACACGCCGGACAACTGTACCGTTGACGTGACGCGGGCAAGGTCGGATCCCAGTTGACGATCTGCAGATCGATCGGCGAGCCATTGCGAAAGCAGGAGACTGGAAGGATTGTCGTCATCACGGCTCTGACAGTTCACCGTGCGAGCACTGCCCTACGCAGCGCTCATGGAAGTCGAACACTATATCGCACGCCTCGGGCGCTGAGGTGACGGAAAATGAACTGACTCGAACGACACGGTTGTTACACCACTTTCTGGCGATGACAGATTCAGGGGGTTCAGAGAATACGAAGGACGTACGCCCGATTGACGGCTCAGAATGCAAGGCATTTTGATGAATCAGACAGCTGGCGACGAAATTGCACTACAGACGGATGACGGCGCGTTTGGGCGCCGGAGATGCCGGATGGCAAGCCCGGTAAGGGTGTGCGACGTGCCTCGTGTCACACTGCGTGCAGAATTCAACGGCCGCGAAGAAACGCTGTCGGAATATATGTGCGACTGGCCCGACTGTCCCAATGTCGCGGTCGAAGTGGTGACGTTCGTGCGCGAACTGAGAACGTGCACCGTGATGTGCGCCGAACACGCGGCGCAGCAGGCCAAGCAAGCGCGAGCGAAGAACGACACCACCTCGTAGAACGCGACCCGTCGCCGCGGTTCATTTACTTCGGCTCGAACGCGAAGATCCGCGCCCAATCCGTTTTCATATCCACCACGGTCCAGTGTTTCGCGCGGGCTTCGTCGAGCCCCTGGTCGAGCTTGCCGATGCTCGAGGCGCGGTCGTAGGCCCACTCCCGATCGCCGTCGGTGTGATGCACGTACAGACACAGGCGCGCTCGCGAGCTTGAACATGTCCACTGAAGCATCTGCAGATCGCCGTCCGAATTGCCGAACGCGGCGATGGGCCGACGGCCGATGAATCTCTGAATCCCGACCGGCTTGCCGGGCCCGTCGTCGATGAAGTCGACCCCGGGCATCTTCAGGATGACCGGCGTCGCGTCGCGCATCTCGAATCTCTCGTTGCCGACGCTGCCAACCACCTGCTCCGGTGGAATCTTGTAGGTCTCCTCCGCAAAGGCGCGAACGAACTCGACGCCGCCGCCGCTCACGATGAACGCCTTGAATCCGTTCGCGCGAAGGTAGTCGAGCCGCTCCAGCATCGGCGCGTACGCCATGCGCGTGAAGGGCTGCTGCGTCTTCGGATGCCGGGCTGTGGCCAGCCACTCGTTGACCGTCGTGGCGAATTCCTCCGTAGTCATTCCGGAGTGGCTGACGGCGAGGGCCTCCTCAATCGCCTGGTGGCCGCCGGCGAGCGCGGCCTTCAGGCCGCCGCTGACGAGCGACGCGAACGGCTCCTTCCCCTTCCACTCAGGGTGCTCTGAGGCGAGTGCTTTCACCCGGTCCAGCGCAAACATGAGCTGGAAGTAAACCGGCTGCTCCGCCCACAGCGTGCCGTCGTTGTCGAACGTCGCAATCCGTTCGGACGGCGCGACAAAGTCGGACCCGCCGGTCGTCGTCACCCGAGTCACGAAGTCAATGACGGCTGTCTTGGGCGCACTGTTGTTCCAGGATGGCAAGGGATCGCGGGGGCTGGCGCCGCGCAACCGACCGCGAACGACGCCAGCAGCCATGCGACGAACGGTCTCATCGCGGCCGTTTGATCTTGGCGACGAGTGATATCGCCATGATCGTGTCCGTCGTGTCGAATCCCGGCGGCGGCTCGGCGGAATAGCGGAGCGTGTGCGACACCTTCAACGAAAGAATCGTGTTGATCGCGACCGCCAGCGCGACATCCTGGTCGAACTTCCACGCGCCCGTGTCCGAGAACGGAAGCAGGAACCTCGGCACGTAGGTGAACTGACTGTTCGGCGAGATCGTGAGCCGGTACGGGGCGGCAAACG
>JBLNGH010000290.1:0-12162 GCA_050264575.1 Acidobacteriota bacterium
TTTGTAGGCATGGCAAGGAACGGCTATGGGTCGACGGCTGCTGCTCGGCGTTCAGGCCGCCATCGTAATGCTGGCGGCGGGTTGCGAGTCCGTCTCGGCGCCCGATCCAACCGCGCAAACCGTTCACGTCTCAGGGCGCGTGCTGGCCTATTACCGGCCGACGGAGTTCAGCGCCGGTCCGCGGAATCTGGTCGGGTGGATTGACGCGGAGGGGATCAGCCGCTCGACGGGACCGATCCCCTTCGACGAGAGCGGGCGATTCAACCTGACCGTCGAGCGCGGCGCGCGCGTCCGGCTCTACGCCGGCGGCGGCAGAAGCGACGAGATCTATCAGCCCTGCGCGGTCACGATCCTCGCCGACCATGACGTGACTCGAGATGTGACCGTCGTCTACGACTACAACCTGATCGGCGCGGCGGTTCCGGCAACTTTTCTGGCGCACACACGGATTCTGACCGGCAAGGTCTATGAAACCGTTCCCGGAGGCGGGCGACAGCCCGTGCGGTTCGCGACGGTCTACGTCGGCGGAATTCGCGAGTACGGCCAGGACGTCGGCTGGCCCATCGCCAATACACGGACGGACAACGACGGCCGCTACATTATTTGCGGGTTGGAAGGCGACTCGGCGGCGACGGTCTACGTGACGAATCCCGCCCACCAGACGTTCGTCTCGACGCCGCTCGTCCTTCGTGGCGACGCCGTGCTCGACATCGAGCTGAAGAGGGGGAACTAACCCGTCCCCGTACGAGCTGCCGCAGATGCTGGCGCTGCTCGATCCGGTTCTCGGCCAGGCCCGTCGCACGGCGAACTTCGAACGTCAAACTTCGAACTTGGAACTCACGGATTCGGACGGTAGAACGGGCCAGATCTTGCATTACTGGTCAGAAACAGCCCGGTAGTCGGGTTTCCGGGGGACCAATGCGCATTTGGCTGCTCTTCTTGTTGCTGGTCGCGACCCTGACTGCGTCGTCATGTGAGGTGATCGGTGACATCTTCAAGGCGGGCTTCTGGGTCGGCACGATAGTCGTCGTGATCCTCATCGTCGGCGTCGGATTTCTGATCAGCCTCTTTAAGCGATGATGACTCTGAAAGTTCGAAGTTCAGGCCGCGGTCCGGGCGGCCTGTGACGTGCCGCTGCTCGTCGCGCTGATCCTGATCGTGCTCGCGATCGTCGCGCTCGTGCCGCTGTCCATCGTGATGCGGTATCGAGTGGGGGCGTCGCGACGCCGCGCGAGAGCCTGGGTGATCACGCTCAACGCCACCGGCATCACGCTGTCCGTCATCGTGTTCCTTGCCGGTGCGGCGCTCACCAATATCTGGGTGCCGGACGCATTCGCGTACGCAGGGACCGGACTGGCGATCGGATGCGCGCTCGGCGCGCTCGGACTCTGGCTGACGCACTGGGAATCCGCGCGCGGCTCGCTGTACTACACCCCGAACCGCTTTCTCGTTCTTCTGCTCACGCTCGTCGTCGTCGCGAGACTGTTCTACGGCGTGTGGCGCGCCTGGCACGCATGGCGAGCGGGACTGGAGGGCGCGTCGTGGGCTGCTGCCTCCGGCGTGGCGGGATCGCTGGCGGCCGGCGCGATAGTCCTTGGGTATTACCTGCTCTATTGGATCGGGGTTCGCCAGCGGGTGAGATCAGTCAGGATCTAGCACCAGCGGCTGTGATGCGAGCAACTTCACGAGCGCGTCGTGGTTGACGGGCTTGACCATGTGTGTGTCGAAGCCCGCTTCCCGTGCGCGGGCGCGATCCTCTTCCATTCCCCAACCGGTGAGCGCCACGAGGAAAATGTCCTTCCCCCACGGCTGTTCGCGGATACGGCGGCACGCCTCGTAGCCGTTCATGCCCGGCAGTCCGATGTCGAGCAGGACGGCATCGGGACGCAACCGCTCTGCGGCGGCGACCGCCTCCACACCGTCGTGCACCTTGAACGTTTCGTGACCGTGGAGTTCCAGGAGCAGCGCCAGCGATTCCGCGCCGTCCTCGTTGTCGTCCACGATCAGCACGCGGCGGGCAGTCGACGGTGACGAGGCGCTGACCGGCGGCGGAAAACGCGCGTCCGCCGATGCGACGTGGATGGGTAAGCGAATCACGAACTCGCTGCCGCGGCCGGGTCCGTCGCTGTGCGCCTCGATGGTACCGCCGTGCATATCCACGAGGGTCCGGACGAGTGTCAGCCCGATGCCCAATCCGTCGCGCGAGCGTTCCAGCGACGTGTCCACCTGCGCGAACATGTCGAAGATGCGCGGCAGATCGGCCTTCCCGATCCCGATGCCATCGTCCTTGACGCGAATGACGGCGTGATCGTCCGCCCGCTCGACGCTGAGGTTGATGTGGCCGCCCTTGTTCGTGAACTTCGCGGCGTTGTTGAGGAGATTGCCGATCACCTGCGCCAGCCGCGTCGGATCCGCATTGAGGAACAGCGGCTCCGGCGGCAGACTGACCACCAGCTCGTGATTGAGGCTGCGCGAGACTGCCCGCGCGGCCTCGGCGGCCTGATTGACAATCGGCCCGAGCTCGACGCGCTCGCGGCGCAGCTCGATCTTGCCCGTCGTGATCCGGCTCACGTCGAGCAGATCCTCCACGAGCCTCGCCATCTGGCCGACCTGGCGCTCCAGCATTTCCGACGCCGATCGCACTGCGGCCGGATCGCTTCCGCTCAGACGAAGCGCGCGCGCCGCGTTGCTGATCGGCGCCAGCGGATTTCGCAGCTCGTGGGCCAGGATCGCTAGGAATTCGTTCTTGCGGCGATCGGCATCGGAGAGATCCAGGGCGAGGCGGCGCAGATCGTCTTCCAGTCTTTTTCGGTCGGTCACATCCTGGCTGACCGTCGCGAATGCCACCGGCCGTCCCGCGGCGTCCGGCAGCGCGATCACCTTGTAGGCCATCCAGCGCGCTTCTCCGGTCTTGAAATGCCGGAAGCGGACCTCGATCTCGCCGTGCCCCTTTTCCGTGACGGACGGGAAGAACTCCTTCATGATCCGTTGCCGATCTTCCGGAAAGAAGAAGAAATCCACCGGCGTGCGGCGCGCTTCGTCGAGATTATCGAGCCCCACCAGCGCCAATCCCGCGCGGTTGACGAAGAACGGGATTCCGTTCAGGTCGCACATGCCGATGAAATCGGTGCTGAGCTCGACGAGCGTGACGAATTTCTGGCGGTCCGCCTCGACGCGGGTGCGATCGGTGATGTCGCGGACGATCTTCGACGCGCCGATGACGCGGCCCTCATCGTCATTGATCGGCGAGATGGTGAGCGAGACCTGGATGCGCTGGCCGTCGGCGCGGACGCGCTCGGTCTCAAAGTGATCGATCCGCTGGCCCGCCTTCAGGCTGGCGATGATGCGATGTTCTTCGGCGAGGCGATCGGCGGGGATGACCAGCGAAATGTTGCGGCCGATGGCGTGCCCGGCCGTGTGGCCGAACAGTCGCTCGGCGGCGGCGTTCCAGCTTTGAATCGTGCCGTCCAGCGACTTGCTGATGATGGCATCGTCGGACGACTCGATGATCGACGCGAGCAGCCGCGCCGTCATCAGCTGAGTCGTCTTCTCCTGCTCGAGCCTTCGCTGCGCGCTGACGTCCCGGAAAATCAGCACACATCCGGAGACGCTGCCGCGCTCGTCCTTGATCGGCGCGGCGCTGTCGTCGATGGCGCGTTCGCCGCCGTCCTTGCGAATCAACACCGTGTGATTGGCCAGGCCGACGACGACGCCCTTTCGCAGCGCGGTCGCCGCCGGATTGTCGACCGGCTTTCGCGTGGTCTCGTTGACGATGCGGAACACGCTGTCGAGTGGTTGACCGAGCGCTTCGTGATGCGTCCAGCCGGTCAGCGATTCCGCCACCGTATTGAGATACGTGATGCGGCCATGCATGTCCGTCGTGATGACGGCATCGCCGATGCTGCGCAACGTGACGCGCAGCGTTTCGCGCTGCGCATTCGCGCGCGCATTCGCCCTCCGCATCGCTTCGCCGATCGCGATGATGAGAGTGCAGGTGAAGAGATACGCGACCAGCCCGACGACGTCTCCGGGGTTGCCAAAATGGAAGGTTCGCCTGGGTTCGATGAACAGGTACAGACTCGCCGCATATCCGAAGATGGCGACGATGAGGGCGGGGCGATAGCCGCCGAGCCAGACGGCTGCGGCGACTGCGCCGAAAAGCGTGACGAGCGGCAGCGCGTTGCCCATCACGGGGTCGAGCAGCCAGCGCAGCAGGACGGCCGCAACCGTTGCGGCAATCGCCTGTACGTAGGTCATGCCAGGGCGTCGCACGGCAGAATGGTACCCCAAGGGTAACGCGCTGCTCAGGGCCACGAACATGTCTCACGTCCGTCCAAGCAGGCATCGCCGGGCGTCTGGCAGAACCTCTGCATGATCGGTCACCGTGGCCGCACCTCGAAAACCTCGCGTTCGAAAGCACGCAATTCCGGTAAACATGAAGGCGGCCGCGATCGATCGATTCGGTCCGCCATCGGCGGTCAAGCTCCACACGCTTCCACTTCCGCGGCCGGGTCCGCGTCAGGTGCTCATCGAGCTTCATGCGGCGGGTGTCGGGAGCTGGGACCAATCCATTCGCGACGGATCGTGGAAGCTTGGCGGGCGAACCAGGTTTCCGCTGGTCCTGGGGACTGACGGCGCGGGCATCGTCGTGGCCAAAGGCGCCCGGGTCAGGCGGTTTCGCGTTGGCGATCGGGCGTACGGGTATGAACCGTTCAATTCAAGAGGCGGCTTCTACGCCGAGTACATCGCCATCGACGAGAAGAGCACCGCGCTGGTCCCCCGGCGGCTCGATCTGATTCAGGCGGGCGCCGGCGCCGTGACGGGGCTGACCGCGCTTCAGGGGATCGATCGGGCGTTGCGGGTGCGGAGGCGGGAGACCGTTCTCATCTTCGGCGCGTCCGGATCCGTAGGTACGCTCGCGGTGCAGTTTGCCAAACGCCGCGGCGCGCGCGTGCTCGCCACGGCGTCGGGCACGGCGGCGATGGCGTTGGTGCGGCGGCTCGGCGCCGATGCCGTGGTCGACGCGCGACGCGCCGATGCCGCCGATCGGCTGCGCGACTTGACGCCCAAGGGGATCGATGCGGCGCTGGCGCTGGCGGGCGGCGATGCACTCGAGCGTTGCCTGGATTTCATGCGCGACGGCGGACGCATCGCGTATCCGAATGGCGTCGAGCCCGTGCCCAAGCCGCGCCGCGGGTTCCGTATCCAAAGCTACGACGCGGAGGCGGGACCACGTGAGTTTGCTCAGCTCGGACGCGCCGTCGAACAGGCGCGCCTTCGTGTGCCGGTTGCGGGCACATATCCGCTCGGGAAGGCGGCGGAGGCGCACCGGCGGCTGCAGGAGAAGGTCATCGGTCGTCTCGTGCTGCGCATCCGCAGGCCGAGATGAGCAGTCCACGCGAATCGCTCCGGACACTCATCCCGACCTTCGTCCCAGAAGAATCCGTCGCTGGCTGGTGCCGAAGGCACCCTGCTGTGACAGACTGATCGATCTTCCCTTGATCGTTGGAGGTTTCAATGGCTACGACGACTACCACCGCAACTTTGCTGGGACGTCCTCTCTGGTACGAGCTGATGACCACCGACACGAAGGCCGCCGACAAGTTCTACAAGACGGTCGTCGGCTGGACCTCGGCGCCGTACGAGGGATCGCCTCAGCCGTACACGATGTTCCAGCGCGCCGGCAGCACGCCAGTCGCCGGTCTGATGGCAACGCCGCATGGCGTGAATGCGCCCCCGTTCTGGGCGATGTACGTCGGCGTGCCGAAGCTCGAGGACGCGGCCGCGCACATCAAGAAGCTCGGCGGCAGGGAACACTCGCCGGTGATCGATATCCCGAAGGTTGGACGCATGCAGATGATGGCCGATCCGCAGGGCGCGGTGTTCTACATCTTCGAGCCCGCGCCAGCCGAGAACCGGCCGGAAGGTCCGCCGGAAATCGGCGAAGCGTCATGGCACGAGCTGATGACGACCGATGCCGAAGCCGCGATGAAGTTCTACACCGAAGTGTTCGGCTGGCAACCGAGTGAGACGATGGACATGGGCGAGATGGGCAAGTACCGCATGTTCAATCGTCCGCACGGAATGATCGGCGGCATGATGAACAAGCCGCCGCAGCTGACCCACATTCCGCCAAACTGGCAGATCTACTTCCTCGTGCCGGACATCGACGCCGCTGCCCAGCGCATCACCGCGAACGGCGGCAAAGTCGTCAACGGTCCAGTTGAAGTGCCCGGCGGCGATCAGGTGCTGAACGCGCTGGATCCGCAGGGCGCGGCGTTCTCGCTGCATGCGAAGAAAGCCTGAAAGCTGGAAAGCCTGAAAGCTGGAAAGCCGGAAAGCCGGAAAGCGAGATCTTAGAGACTCCTTTCAGGCTTTCGAGCTTTCTGGCTTTCGGCTTCGTTTCGAAACGCTCGCTGCCTTCAGCGCGAATTCATCTTTGACGTTTATCGGGCCACTCCAACGTCGGCCACCACGACATCAACGCCATCCCTTTCGGCGTGTCAGTGCCGGCGCACGTGCCTTTGAACTGTGACGAGTAATGCCAAGGGCGCCCTCGGTAGAGGCAAGCTTTCAGACGCTCACGCCTGACGGGCGTAAAGATCGCCCGCTAAGTACTTCAATCCCGTGTCGACGGCCACGGTCGCCACGCGTTTTCCCGGACCCAGTTCGCGCGCGAGCTGAAGGGCGGCCAGGACGTTGAGGCCGGACGAGATGCCGGCGAAGATCCCTTCTTCGCGCGCCAGCTTGCGGGCCATCTCACGCGCCTCCTCTTCGTCGATCGCGCGCGCTTCGTCGTAGTCGCCCGGCTTCAGGTGCGGCGGGACAAATCCGGCCGCGATCCCCTCAACGCGATGCGCGCCGCCGCGACCGGTGGTGAGGAGCGGTGATCCCGTCGGCTCCAGCGCGACAATGCGGGCCTTGCAGCCGCCGGCTTTGAGCGCACGCGAGACGCCGACGAGCATGCCGCCGGTGCCGACGCCGCCGCAAAAGGCGTCGATCGACCCGAGCTGCTCGAGAAGCTCGACGCCGATCTGACGGTAGCCCTTGAGCGCGTCCGTGTTGTTGAACTGATCCGTCCAGAACGTGCCGGGCTGATCTTTCAAGACCGCGATGCGCGCCTTGAAGCGATCGAACAGCGCCGGCGTCACTTTGCCGCCATCGCTCGGCACGATCTCCACCTTCGCGCCGAACGCTTCCATCGTCTGAATCTTCTCGCGCGCGAAGGCGTCCGAGGACAACGGCATGAAGTCGTAGCCTTTCGCCGCGCACACCATCGCCAGCGACGACCCGGTGCTGCCGCCGGTGTATTCGACGACGCGCATGCCCGGCTTGAGCGCGCCGCGGGCCTCGGCGCCCTCGATCATCGCGAGCGCCATCCGGTCCTTGTAGGAGCCGGTCGGGTTGACGAATTCGAGTTTGACGAACACATCCGCGCTTCCAGGCGGGACGATCTTGTTCAGGCGGATGACCGGCGTGCGGCCGATCGCCTGCAACACGGACTCGGCGACTGCGGTGAGTGGCATCTTTGGAGTGTAGATGGATCCGTGCAGGCCTGGAAGCTTGGAAGCCCGGGAGCTCGGAAGAAGTTCTGAGAGCTTTAGCTGCCAGGCCTCCTGGTTCCCCGGCTTCCAGGCTTATCAACAATCTATTGATATCCTTGCCATGGGCCCCCAACCCGCTGGTTCGTCGGCTTACGATGCCCCTATACACGAAAGAGCTCGCGATTCCGTTGTCGGCCCACGCGGTGGAGCTGCTTGGAATCGAACTGCTCGAAGAGCACGCGAGACGGCTGGCGGCGAGCCTGACCGTCGATATGCGCCTGGCGCGGCGGCCGCGCAAGCATTTGCGGCGGCTGGTCGAGCATTCGGGCGCTCTCCGGAGGGTATACACGGCGCTCGCCGCGGACGTTCGCGCCGGCGAGCCGCCCTCGCCCGCGGCCGAATGGCTCCTCGACAACTTCTTCGTCGTCACGGCCGCCGCGCGCGACGTGTGGCGCGACCTGCCGGCCGACTTCGTGAGACGGCTCCCCAGGGTCGTGTCCGACGAATACACGGGTCAGCCGCGGGTCTACGCGCTGGCCGCCGAGCTCATCCGGTTGAGCGCGTTGCGCCTCGACGCGCACCGGCTCCACCGTTTCATCACCGCCTTCCAGTCGATCTCGCCGCTGACGATGGGGGAGCTGTGGGCGTGGCCGAGCGCGTTGAAGCTCGCGCTCGTCGAGCACGTCCGCATGCACGCCGACGTGCTGGCGGCCAGACGCACCCATCGCGAGATGGCCGATCGCATCGCCAGACAGTTCGACGCGGCGTCGATTGCCGACGAGGTCTGGCCGGAAGAGGCGCACCCGGCGTTCGTCATCCGTCTGCTCCAGCGATCGCAGGAGCAGGAGAATCCGTCCGCGCTCCGGCGGCAGGTGGAGCTTGCGCTCGCGAAGAAGGGGCACTCCATCGAAGACGCGATCACCGCCGAAGGCCGCCACCAGGCGTCCGAGCAGGCGGCCATGGCCAGCCTGATTGGGAGCCTGCGTCTCATCTCGACGTTCGACTGGAGCGAGTTCTTCGAGAACGTCAGCGTCGTCGAACAGATCCTGCAGCGCGATCCCGCGGGCGTCTACGCGCGCATGGATTTCCGGAGCCGGGACCGCTACCGCCACGCGATCGAGGAACTGGCTGAACCGACGGGCGAGGCGCAGCAGCACCTGGCGCTGGCCAGCATTGAATTCGCCAGACGCGTCGCGGAGCGCACACCGGATGCGCGAGGCGCGCACGTCGGGTATCACCTCATCGGCCGCGGCCGTCCCGCCTTCGAAGCGAGCATCGCGTGGGTGCCGAAGACCGGCAAGCGGCTGCGTCGTCTCTTTTTCCGGTGGGCCGCGCCGGCGTACGTGGGCGCCATCACGCTCGGCACGGCGGCGCTTCTGGCCGCAGCTGTGGCCTACGCTTCTCGCGAGGGCGGACACGGCCTCTGGCTGGTCGTCATCGCGCTCCTGTTGACCGTACCGGCGAGCGAATTCACGACGCAGGTCCTGCAGCGGCTGCTGAGCTTTCTCATTCCGCCGCGCCGGCTGGCGCGATTCGAGTACGACGCGATCCCGCGCGACGCACGCACGATGGTCATCGTGCCGACGATTTTCGACAGCATCGAGCGCGTCCGCGAGCTGGCGGACCATCTCGAAGTTCAAGCGGCAGGCAACCTCGATCCGCACATCCACTTCGCGCTCCTGAGCGATTTCAGGGATGCGACTGCGGAAACGCAGCCGCAGGACGCGGCCATCCTCGCCGCGGCGCGCGAGGCGGTCACCGCGCTCAACGCGCAGTATCCGGGCGAGGCAGGCGGCCGGTTCTTTCTCTTTCACCGCAGGCGGCAGTGGAACGAGCGCGAGCAGCTCTGGATGGGCTGGGAGCGCAAGCGCGGGAAGATCGAGGAATTCAACCGCCTCCTGCGCGGCGCGACCGACACGAGCTTCACGGTGCAGATTGGCGATCTCGACGTCCTGCCGCAGGTGAAGTACTGCATCACGCTCGACAGCGACACGCGGCTGCCGCGGGACGCGGCGCGTGAGCTCATCGGCATCATCACGCACCCGCTGAATCGTGCGACCTACGATCCGAAGGTCGGCCGGGTCACCGAAGGCTACGGCATCCTTCAGCCGCGGGTGAGCGTCACGTACAAGAGCGCGGCCGGCTCGCTCTTCGCGCGGCTGTACGCCGGTCACACGGGCGTCGATCCGTACACGACGGCCGTGTCCGACACCTATCAGGATCTGTTTGCCGAAGGGATCTTCACCGGCAAGGGGCTCTACGACGTCGACGCGTTCGTGGCCGCGCTCGAGGACACGGTCCCGGAGAACCGGCTGCTCTCGCACGATCTGTTCGAAGGGCTGTACGCGCGCGCCGGGCTGGTCTCGGACGTCGAGCTCGTCGACGAGTACCCGTCGAGCGTCCTGACGCATGCGCGCCGGCAGCACCGATGGATCCGCGGCGATTGGCAGATCCTCCTCTGGCTCCTGCCCCTCGTGCCGTCGCGCCGCGGTCTCAAGCGCAACGCACTGCCGCTCATCAGCCGCTGGAAGATCTTCGACAACCTCCGCCGGAGCCTCGTGCCGTCGACGCTGCTCGCGCTGCTCGTCGCAGGCTGGACCATGCTACCGGGCTCGCCGGCGTTCTGGACCGCCGCGGTCGTCGCCGTCCTCGCGTCGGAACTGCTACCAATCGCGGCGCGCCTGCTGGCGTCTCCGAAGCAGGGCGAGTATCCATCCGTGTTCCTGCGGAATCTGAGCGACGATGCGTTGACCGCCCTGGCGCAGATGGTGCTCGGCGTCACGCTGCTCGCGTATCACGCCGTCGATTCGGCGCACGCGATTGGGCTGACGATTGTCCGCCTGGCCGTCACGAAGCGGCGCCTGCTCGAGTGGGAAACGGCGGCCGCCAGCGCGACGCGGGCCGGTGTTCGGTCGGGCTCCAAAGGGCTGCGGCGATTCGCGCGCGAGATGATGGCGAGCCCGATCGTCGCGGCCGTCGCGACGACGCTCATCCTCGTCCGCGACAGCGCCGCGCTGCCCGTCGCGGCGCCGTTTCTGCTGTTCTGGTTCGCGGCGCCGGGGATTGCGTACTGGCTCAGCCTGCCGATCGGCGCGCGCGCCCGGCCGCTTGACGAGCGGCAACGCGTCCTCCTGCGCCGGACCGCACGCAAGACCTGGCGTTACTTCGACGCCTTCGTCACGGAAGCCGATGCGTGGCTGCCGCCCGACAACTGCCAGGAGACCGACGATGGGCCTGTTCAGGGCACCGCCTCGGCGGGGGGTCGGGGCGAGCGCGTCGCGCGCCGGACCTCGCCGACGAACATCGCGATGAGCCTGCTGTCCACGCTCGCCGCACACGATCTCGGATACCTCTCCTCGAGCGACCTGGTCCTCCGGCTCGACAGAACGCTGACGACGCTCGAGGGGCTGGAACGGCATGAGGGGCATTTCCTGAATTGGTACGACACCTCGTCACGAGCGCCGCTGCATCCGCGGTACGTCTCGACGGTCGACAGCGGCAACCTGGCGGGCGCGCTCATCGCGATGGCGCAGGGGCTCGTCGCGCTGATCGATTCACCGCAAACGTACGGGCAGCGGCTCGAAGGCGTGGCCGACACCGCGGCCGTGTGTGCGGCCGTGTCGGCATCGAGCGCCGGCGCGGCACCGATTCGGCGTGCCGTCACGCGCGTGAACGAGATCGCCCGTACGGTCCTGGTCGAGTCCCGTCGTGCCGCGCGGGACGGACGACGGGCTGAGCTCGAGACGCTGGGGCGGGACCTGGAAGAAGCGGTGCGCGCCGTCGACCAAGCCGGACTCGAGAATCCGGAGGACCTGGAGTACTGGACGCAGTCCACGCTCGCCGCGATTCAGTCGCTTGGTGCCGAACCGGACGTGCCGGACGACGTCTGGCGGCGGCTCGCGCGCCGGGCCTCCGCGCTGGTCGACGAGATGCGATTCGAGTTCCTGTACGACCGGCGCCGTCGCATCTTCTCGATCGGCTACCGGCTCGCGGACGCGGACGGACCGGGCCGTCTCGACGCGTCGTACTACGACCTGCTCGCGTCAGAGGCACGGGTCGCCAGCTTCGTCGCCATCGCGAAGGGCGACGTGCCCCAACATCACTGGTTTCACGTCAGCCGGCTGATCACGAACGTGCACGGACGGGCCACGCTGATCTCCTGGGGCGGCACGATGTTCGAGTACCTGCTGCCGCAGATCCTGATGCGCAGTTTCCCCGGCACGCTGCTGCACCAGAGCTGTCATGCGTGCGTGCGGCGGCAAATCGAATACGGCAAGAGCCGCGGCGTGCCGTGGGGCATCTCCGAATGCGCGTTCGCGTTCACCGATCGTGCCGGCAATTATCAATATCGAGCCTTCGGCGTGCCCGGCCTCGGCCTCGAGCGGGGTCTGGCCGCGGATCTCGTCGTCGCGCCGTACGCCCCGGCGCTCGCCGCCCTCGTGGATCCGTCGGCGGCCGCCGACAACTTCCAGCGGCTCGCGCGCGTCGGCCTCGATGGCCGGTACGGCTTCTACGAGGCCATCGACTATCGTCCACGCCTGCCGGACGATGACGCCGCGCCCGGCGATCCCGCCAGGCCTGCCGTCGTGCGCGCGTATTTCGCCCATCACCAGGGCAT
>JBLNGH010000291.1:0-10155 GCA_050264575.1 Acidobacteriota bacterium
TCACGCTGTCCGTCGCGGCCTTTCGGCAGGCGACGCGTCCGGCCAGTCTGGGCGAAGTCAACGTCGAGCGCATCAACGTCGTGGATGCCGACGGCACCCTGCGGCTGGTCATCTCCAACAAAGATCGGATGCATCCGGGTGTGATGGACGGCAAGGTTATCGATCGGCCGCGGCCCGTTGCGGGGATGATCTTTTTCAATGACGAGGGCGACGAGGTTGGCGGCCTCACGTACACGGGCCGCGACGCGAACGGTACGCGTCGCGCCACTGCCGGCCTGATGTTCGACCAGCTGAAACAGGATCAGACCGTCGGCATCAGCTACAGCGAAGCCAACGGACAGCGCACGGCGGGCTTTCAGGTCTGGGATCGGTCCGATACCCGCCTGAGCGTGCTCATCGAGCAGCTCAACGCGGCGAACAAGATTCAGGATGCGAAGGAACGGGAGTCGGCGATCGCAAAGATCCGCGCGACGGCGCCGGCCGGCCCGCGCCGTGTCTTCCTCGGCAAGACCCAGGAGCGCGCGGCGACGATGGCGCTCTCCGATGACGCGGGACGTCCACGGCTGCGGCTGACGGTGGATCCCGCGGGGAATCCACGCATCGAGTTCCTCGACGAACAGGGAAAAGTCGTGCGATCGCTACTTGCGACGCCAGCGACGCCATCCGGCGGCGGCCAGCAGGATCGCTAGCGCCCCGAGCAGCACCAATCCGCGATGGCGGAGATACGTCGGGTCGGCCCGCCCCGGCAGCCAGCAGAATTGCGTCCAGAGGGCAAAGACGAGGACGATCGCGAAGGCCAGCCGGAACTGGCGCATGTTTTCACTTCTCGCACGCCAGATACTTCGACGACTCGAGCCACTCCGGATCCGGGTAGTAGACGAACAGCAGGCCGCCGCCCTTGACCCGGTCGATGACGTCGCGTGCCACCGCCTCGCGAAGCGCCGGGCATCCCCAGCTGCGCCCGAGACGCCCGTGGAGCCGGGCGAAATCCGCGCTGACGTACGACGCGCCGTGCATCACGATGCCTCGCTCGCGGGCGCGATCGTTGATCCCGTCGTCGAGGCCGTCGAGCCGGAGCGAGTAGCCGTTCTTGCCGACGTACGGGTCGCCGGTGACGAAGAGGCCAAGGCTGGACCGATGGGAGTCCGTTTCGTTCGAGAAGGTGATCGCCATGTTCTCGCCGCTTCCCTGGCCATGCGCGACGAGCTCCTGATAGAGCAGCCGGCGCGACCGGAGATCGAACACCCACAGCCGCTTTTCCGTGGACGGTCTGGAGTAGTCGATGACGGTGAGCGTGTCGGGCTGGCCGACGTCGCCGGAGCGGACGGCGCACGAAGCTGCGCCCATCGCCATTTCGAAGACGTTCGGGCTGAGCCCGCCCAGCGTGAATTCGCTTCCGGCACGATCCGGCGCGGCGACGCCGGACGTCGCGTACGCGGGGACAAAGCTTGACACAGTCGCGACCGCGACGGCGGTCAGAGATCTCAGTACGGCCACACCAGCACCCATTGGCGACACGCCGGCGACGTCTGGAACGTTATTGTGTTGGTGCCCGGGAACAGTCGGTGGGACAGAACCCTAGCAAGATCAGTATAACGTCAATCTGGAATCTGGAATCGGGAAATCTGCAATCTCAATCTGGAATCGCAAAATCGGGGAATCTGAAATCTATCGGGAATCGGGAATCTATCGGGAAATCGGGAAATCGGGGAATCGGGGAATCGGCAATCGACATCTGAAACCTATCGGCGAGCCGTCGTCGATTTCAGATTCCCCGAGATTTCAGATTCCCGAGATTTCCCGATTCCCGATAGCTTTTCGATTTCCGATAGATTTCAGATTGTCAGCTTGCAAATTGCTGTCAAGATTGGAGATTCCCAGATTGCAGATTTCAGATTGACACCGTCACCACCAACACCGGGCATAGCTTTTCTTAATCCCGGTGGTCATAACCATAGACATCCGATCGGAACTGGATACCGCCTCCGGCGTCGACCCAGGCCGTGAAGTACACGATGTGCACCGGGATCGGCGCGCGGAGTTTGACCGCCCGTTCGACGCCGCTGTGCATGGCCTCGGCGATGCGCGGCTCGTCCCAGGCGGGATCGCCGCGAAGGACGTAGCTGGCGAGTGCTTCCGGCTGCTCGACGCGCACGCAGCCATGGCTGAACGCGCGTCCGCGCCGCTCGAACAGCCGATCGGCCGGCGTGTCGTGCAGGTAGACGTTGTACGGATTGGGAAATACGAACTTCACGTGACCGAGGGCGTTGTCCGCGCCAGGCCGCTGTCTGAACGCCAGCTCCTTCACGGCATCCGGATCGTCCCAGTTCACGCTCGACGGGTCGACGCGCTCGGTGCCCGACGTCCGGACGCGCAGGATTTCGATGTTGTTGCGCGCGAGATAGCCGGCGTCGCGCGCGACGGCCGGCGCCGTTTCGCCCGCGGCAATCGTGTCCGGAATGTTCCAGTACGGGCTGAACACCACGGTCGACATCTCCGAGCTGAATACCGGCGTCTCGTTGCCGGGCTTGCCGACAACCACACGGCTGTCGAAGACCGGCGTCCCGCGCTCGCGCGCGACGACGTGGAACGACGGGATGTTGACGATGAAATGCCGATCGCCAAGGTCGTCCGGCATCGATCGCCAGCGCTCGAGATTGACCGCGATCTGGGCGATTCGATCGTCGACCGTCACGTTCATCGCGTCGACGGTCGCGGCGTTGACGACGCCGGTCGCGTCGAGGCCGTGATGTTCCTGAAACGCTCTGACCGCCGCTTCGACCTGCGCGTCGTAGCGCGACGGGGACGGACTGCCGCGCCGGCGCGCGTCCTGGAGCTCGCCGGTGGCCATGAGACGCTGACGCAACGCCACGACGGCGGCGTTCGACGCGCCTGGCTTGAGGCTGCGCGCGGCGACCGCGGGCCATCCGCCGCGATCGCGTACGCCGCGGAGATCGGTCAACGCCTTCTGCAGCGCCGTGTACTCCGGATGCGCGGGTTTGATCTCATCGAGCCAGCGCGCAAGGTTGCCCTCGACGGCTTTCGAAAGCGTCGCGGCGAGATCCGGCGGATGCCGCCGCGACCGCCTCTGTCGATCGACGCCGGCAGGCGTCGTGCGGCCAACGGAGACATCCCGCCCGAGCGTGATCAGGGCCGTCGTCACCTGCACCTCGAACGCCGCCAGTTGTGCCGCGCGCTGCCCCGCATCCGTGACTGCCGCGAGAGCCGCACTCCGCTGCGCGAGTTGCGGCGTCCCGTAGTCGGAGGCGTCGAGGCCGTGCGCCGGCGCGGAGTCGAGCACGCGGAGCGCCTCAGCCGTCCGCTTCGACGGCGCTTCGTCGGTCACCCAGGCCGGCGACGAGGCGCGTTGCTTGTAGAAATCCTGGACGGCAGTCCAGACGGGCGGCGGCACGCCGGACGGCCGGCGCGACGTCAGCGTGTTCTGCAGCTCGCGCGTGACCGCGGCAGTTGGACCGCCGCATCCGACGACGATCCAGCCGGCGCCGATGGTCAGCCACACCGCCAAAAATCGGCGTGCGCTCATGCCGGCCGGAATCAGCAAGGACCATGCCGACGCGAAACCGGCCGCAACAGGCCCGGCCTACGTCAATTGGGTTTGTGGACCGGCAGCAAACTTACCTTCGTCGGCATGAAACGCGCGAGCGGTCGCGAGCGAGTCGGCGGAGCGGAGCGGGGTTTGAGAGGCCCGCGAGCGACGCCGTAGGGGTGCCCGCACGGGCGAAGCCCCTCGGCTTGTTTTCAGTCCAAATACTTCACGAAGACGACTTCGTTGTGCTTCTCGTTGTACAGAAGTTCGTCCACGCTGTTGCGCACCATCAGGAGGCCGAATCCACCGGGACGGATCCCTTTTTCCTCGCGCACTTCCATGTGGGCGATCGGCCCGTCGGCGGTCCGCCCGATGGCCGCATGCGGCAGGTTCGCGATATCGAAGCCGGATCCCGGGTCGGCGATGCGATACATCAGCATGCGCTTCGAGCGGAGGTAGGCGATCCGTACCTTGCGGTTCGGGTCGAGCTTCCCGCCCCATTCCACCGCGTTCAGGAGCAGCTCGCGAAACGCGTACGCGATGGTCTCACGGAGCTTCGGCGCCAGATCCGTGTCGAGGTGCGCCATGACCGGCTGAATCTGCTCCGCCGCGTCACGCGTACACGGCACGACGAGCTCGACCCAGTCGGGCCGCGCCGAAATGACTTCAATCGGCACCGGCTCGGGCGCCTTCAGCGTCTCGCGCACCGTCTGCAGCAGCGCCTTGGCTTCGATCGGCTTGTGCACGTACCGGAACGCCTGCTGACGCACCGCTTCGAGCAGCGTGCCGGGCGCATCGTCGGACGTCATGATGACGACGCGCGGCCGCGTCTTGCGCGAGCGCAGACGAGCCAGGAGATCGAGCCCGTTCATGCGCGGCATCCAGACGTCGAGGAGCAGAAGATCGAACCGCCGCTTCTCCAGCAGATCCAGCGCCTCCATCCCGTCCTTGGCGATCGAGGCGCCGAAGCCCGCGCCGGCCAGCACCTTCTGCAGCACGTGTCGCGTCGTTCGATCGTCGTCGACGACGAGAATCTTTTGCATGTGCGGTACCTCGATCGGCGGGTTTGGGAATCAACCCGCCCTACGGTTTGGCGGGTTTGGGAACCGACCGCCCTACGGTTTGGCGGGTTTGGGAATCAACCCGTCCTACTTCTTTGTCCGCCGGCGTTTTCCGCGTCGTGCCGGTGAATGGCTGCGACGTGCCTTCGCAATCAATCCGGCGGCGATCAACGTCTGGTTCAGGCGCGAGACCTGCTGCCGCATCGCGACGTACGCCCGTCCGGCATCGCCGAACTGGTTCGTGCGGCCCAGGCGTTCGATGTCCGCAGCGGCCTGACGGGCGGCCTGCGCGCCGATGGTCGCCATCGATCCTTTTATCGCGTGGGCCGCGGTCCAGAGCGCTTCACCGTCCCGTCGCTTCAGCGCGCGCTCGATCTTCCGGAAGGACGCCGGTGAATCCGCGCGGAAGAGCTCGATGATTTGTTTGAGCAGCTTGCGGTCGCCGCCGGTGTGGCTGAGCGCCGCGGACTCGTCGAACACAACCGCTTCGTCTTGACCAGCCGCCTGGGCGGAGCGCTGTTCGGTCACACCTTCGCCGAACTCCTCGATGGTCGCGATGAGCCGATCGACGTCGATCGGTTTGGACAGATAGCCGTCCATGCCCGCCTGAAGGCACCGCTCCCGATCGCCCTGCATCGCGTGGGCCGTGAGCGCGACGATCGGCACGTGCCCGCCGGTCTGGCGCTCGCGCTCGCGGATCGCCGTCGCCGCTTCGAACCCGCTCATCCCCGGCATCTGCACGTCCATGATGACGACGTCGAACGACCGCTTCGTGACGGCCGCGAGCGCATCGACCGCCGATCGTCCGTTGTCCACGGCGTGCACCGTGTGCCCGCGCTTGTCGAGCAGCGTGGTGACGAGCTTGCGATTCACCGGATGGTCCTCGGCGACGAGGATGCGCAGCTGGCGGCGCGCGACACGGGACGGTGACGCCGCGCCTGTCTCGGCGCGACGCCGGACCGAGCCGCCGAACAACGTCGCGAGCGCGTCGAGCAGGTCGGAATGTTTGACCGGCTTCGTCAGGTAGGCATCGACGCCGCGCCGGCGGCTCGCCGCCGCATCGGCGGTGTGGCCGACAGAGGACAGCATCACGACCGGCGTGCGCTTCAGATCCGGGTCGCGTTTGATCCGGCGGGTCAGCGCGAAGCCATCCACCTCCGGCATCTGGCCGTCCGTGATCACCACGTGAAACGCATGGTCGCCGCCCTGCGACTCTTTCAACGCCGTCATGGCCTGGGCGGCGCTCTCGACGGCGGTCGGATTCATGTGCCAGCTCGCCAGCATCTTCTCGAGAATCTGCCGATTCGTCGCGTTGTCGTCGACGACGAGCACGCGCAGTCCTTCGAGCGTCGTCGGCTCCGGGAAGACGGTTGCCATCTCCGGCCCAGATGGCCGATCGAACGGCGCTGTGAAATGGAACGTGCTGCCGCGATCGACTTCGCTGTCCACCCACAACCGGCCGCCCATCAGCTCGACCAACCGCAGCGCGATCGCCAGACCGAGACCCGTGCCGCCGAAGCGGCGCGTCGTCGAGCTGTCCGCCTGCGTGAAGGCGTCGAAGATGTGCTCGAGCTTCTCCTTGGGAATGCCGATGCCGGTGTCCGTCACGGTGAAATGCAGCACCGGGCGGCCGGGCTCGCCGTCGTCCTCCTCCTCCTCCGTGCGAACGCGAAGCACGACCTCGCCCTCGGTCGTGAACTTGACCGCGTTGCCGATCACGTTGAGCAGAACCTGACGGAGCCTCCCGGCATCGCCGAGCAGCGTCGCCGGCACGTCCGGGGTGATCTCGCAGGCGAGCTCCAATCCTTTCTCGGCAGCCCGCAGCGCGAGCACCTTCGCCGCGTCGCCGACGGTCTCGCGCAAGTCGAATTCCGCGTAATCGAGATCCAGGCGCTTCGCTTCGATCTTCGAAAAATCGAGGATGTCGTTGACGATGTCGAGCAGCGACTCGGCGGACGACTTGACCGTCGCGAGGTAGTCCTGCTGCTCGGCCGACAGCTTCGTCCCGAGCGCGAGCGTCGTCATGCCGAGGATCGCGTTGAGCGGCGTACGGATCTCGTGGCTCATGTTCGCCAGGAACGCGCTCTTCGTCGCGGTGGCGTCCTCCGCGCGCCGCTTGGCGCTCTCGAGTTCCTTGACGAGCTGCCTCAACCGCGCCGCCTGATCCTCGAGCGTGGTCTCGGCTTCCTTCTGCTCCGTGATGTCGCGTCCGGCGGCGTAGATGATCTTTTCCTCCGGGAAAGGCGCGGCGGTCCAGAGCACCCAGCGCAGGGTCCCGTCCTTGTGGAGGTACCGGTTCTCGAAGTGGAGCAGCTCGTGTCCGAGACTGACCCGCTCGGCGGCCTTCATCGTCGCCGGGCGATCGTCCGGATGAATCAGCTCGATGTACGGGCGCGTCAGCAGCTCATGCTCGTCATACCCGAGAGTCTTTTTCCACGCGGGATTGACCCGTTTGAAGTAGCCGTCGAATCCGGCAACGCACAGCATGTCGACCGACAGCGTGAAGAACCGATCGAGCTCGTCCTGGGCGCGGCGGCGATCGATGAACATGCCGATCTGGCTGCCGACCGTCCGCAGCATCGCCAGCAGCGACTCATCGGGTTCGCGGACCTCGCGGCTGAAAAATTCCATGACGCTGAGGACTTCGCCCCGCAGGAGCACGGGGAAGCCGAACGCGGCGTGGAGTCCCTCGCGCGCGGCGACCTCGGCCCGAGGGAAATTCCGATCGGTGACGACGTCCGGGATCCAGGCGGGCTCACCGGAAGCCCACACCCGTCCCGGCAGCCCTGTCCCTTTGGCGAACGTCGCCTGCCGGCTGGTGGCGACGAATTCCGGCAACGACGCCGATGACGAAGTCCAGATTTCCGTGCAGCGCAGGACGTCGGCGTTGCGATCGATCGTCCAAAGCGCGCCGTGTTCCCACCCGAACGCGTGGCAGATTCCTTCCAGAATCTTCGGCGCCGCCTCGTCGATCCGGCTGGCCTCGAGCAGGGCGCGGGCAGCGATGTCTTCGGCCGTCAGGCGGCGCGCCCGTCGGTCTTCGGTGCCGGCCAATGACGCGTGCGGGGCCATGGGGGGAGACAAGAATTATAGAGACTTGCCCCACACGATCGTCGAGCGGGGCGATCGATTTCCACTGCCGTCGACGGCGACGATGAAGTAGCGCGCGAGACGGCCGCTCGCGGGCCGCGTGTCGACGAACGCCGAGATCACCGAGGTCGCGACGAGCGCCGGCGCGCCGGGAAGCGCGGGAACGCGCCAGATTTCGTAGATGAGCGTGCCTTCGGAGGCCGGATTTGGCTGCCAGGTCAACGTCACCTCACGCGGGTTCGGGCCGGCCGCCGCCTGGAGACCGGCCGGCTGCGACGGCGGCGTGGTGTCCGGAAACGTGACGATGCCGGTGCTCGACGAAAAAAGCGGATCTGAGACGTAAGTCGCCGTGATCGTCCGGCTCGATGATCCGAGATTGGACAACGACACGCTGGCCGTGCGATCCGACGCGAGCGGGACCTGACCGAGCACGCGGGGTCCTTCCAGGAAGGTGACCATTCCGGTGGGCGACCCGCCGGCGTGGCCGAACACGGTGGCCGTGAAAGTGACGGCGCCTGACGGAGGCACGCCTGCCGGTGCGCTGATCACCGTGGTTGTTGCCGACCGGTGCACCTTCTGCACGCGCGTGACGCTTGCCGCCGTCATGTCGTGCGTCGCCGTCATGAAATGCGTACCCGCGCCGAGGCTCGCCGCGCGGAACGTGGCGGTGCCGTTGACGACAGCGACGCGCGCCAACTCGCTCGACACGGCTCCGGTCGTCTGATCCGGATAGAACGAATCCCGGAAGACGATCGTGCCGCCCGCCGGCGCGCCACGCGCGTCCAGTCGCGCCGTGAACGTGACCGCGTCGCCGCTCGCAACCGTGCGGACATCCGGCGCCGACGAGTCGAGCGTCAATGCCGCCGCGCCGGCGCCGACGGCAAACAGGGTTCCCCCGTTCAGCGTGAACACCGTGCCGTCGGGACCGATCACGGTTGGAACGTACGGCTCGAGAAATCCTGGTGTGAGCGCGACCGCCTGCGAGAGCGAGTTGGCTGCCAGATCCCATCGGTACAGATACCCGTCTTCGTTCGGCGCAAAGATGCTGCGCGTCGCCGGGTTGACGGCCGCCGTGTTGATGCACCACTCGCGCATCGCGTTCGGGAAGGCCGAGGACACGCGGTCGCGGTCCGGCGACGGCGCGATGACGGTCAGCACCTCGCGCATCTGCACGAGTCCGCCGGCTGACGGATGGGGATCGATCTGCGTGCTGTCGGGGTCGAGGAGCGCGATCCGGTTGACGCCGTCGCCGTCGGCGATGGCGTAATTGTTGTACTTCGCGAAGATGAGATAGCTCGAGGCGCCGGTGTAGGAGGGCACCATCCCCGCAGGCACGATGGCCGCGGTCGAGTCCCACCCGAACCCGCCCGGCGTCCTTTCAATCGAGAGGTCGCCGCTGAATCTGAGCAGAAAGCCGCGCGATCCGTTTCCCGGATTCCCCTGCACGCCGATGTAGACGTCGCCATCGGGCGCGACGGTCGGCGACGCCGTGCTGTCGTCGGAGAAGGCGGCGTTGTTCTGGCCGTTGTTGCGCGGGTCCCGCAAGAACACGCGAGACCGCGTCGCGAGCGATGCCGCGTCGAGCGCCAGCAGGTAGCCGTAGGTCGACGAGGTGCCCGATCTCACGATCACGTAGAGCAGGCTTTCATCGAGGCTCAGCGCGGGCGCCGAGTTGTGAGAGTCCCGCGAGATGTTCGGATCGTTGGCGGCAGGCCCCGCGAGGACGTACGTCGCGGTGCCGCCAGGCGTGATGCGCGCGAACCCGCTCTGCGACGTCGACAGCGGCGCGGGCGCCGTGCCCTGCACGCGAAAGCCGAAGAACACGTTGCCCTGCCGATCCGCCGTGATCGGCGTGTTGACGAACACTGTCGCCGCAAACCCCGCCGGATTGGCCTGGAACGCGTCAAGCCCGTAGAAGGCCCGCCGCACCGGCGCGCCGTGGCTTGCGCGATCCGGGTGATCGATGAAGAACACCGTCCCGCCGGCGCCCGCGTAATAGAGGCGCGTGATTCGCTGCCCCGAGGCGTCGACGTGGGTCGCGAGCGCCGGGTTGTACGTGGGGTACCAGTTGTGCGCCGGGAGAATGTAGTCGGTGGTGAGCGGGGGATACAGCGGGATTCCCGTGGGCGCGTCGAACGCGTCCACGCGAAAGCCATCCGTCGCCGTCTTGACCGGCACGAGAATCGCGTTCGACGCAGTCACCACCGGCGCGCCGTAGTGCGCGTTTCGAAATGACGGATTGAGATCGACGGACGTCGACCACAGCACCGTATTCAGCACCGCCGCCGCCGGCTCGTAGATCGACGTGTGCTGCGCGTTGGCGGCGAAGGTCGTGACGTCGCCCGCCGGCGATTGCGCGAGCGGTTTTGTCGCGAGCGCGGCGCAGAGAAGAACTATCGCACCCTGTCTTCGCCACGTGAGGTACCGAGATCCGGAAGGCTGCCTGTTGCTGATCGC
>JBLNGH010000292.1:0-10770 GCA_050264575.1 Acidobacteriota bacterium
ACGCCGGGCGAAGTTCTCGGCGAAGGCCTCGCGCACCGCCGTAAACGGGCGGCTCACCGACCCCTCGATGCTGTTGACAGGCAATGCGGCGGACATCGTCTGCTCCGATCCGGCGCGCGGCGCGCCAATCGGGAATTGGTGCATAGCGCGTGCCGATGACATCGGCGGGCGTCCGGCAGGAGATCGCAGGGAAGATCACGGTGCCGCGGAATTGTCCGCAAACACCGCCGGAATTTCGACGGTTACGCGACGCGCGTGTCGGCGTCGGCCCGCCGCATCGCGTGCGTAAGCACGACCACGGCCGCAGGAATGGACAGCGCCAGCATCGAGGCGAGTTGGACGCCTGGCGCACGCGCAAGATGACGCACGCGACGACGCGGTGGTGTGCCCGCCCCTTGCAGGCCCGGCACGTGATCGGCCTGATCGCTCACGAGCAGCCGGTTGTCGATCTCGCGCACGCCCTCGACGCTCGTGATGGCTTCGAAGAGCGCTTTCAGCTCGTGCGAAAAAATCGCGCCGTCCAGCCGCACGACGCCGCCGCGAACCATGACGTGCACCGCGCCCGGATGCGAGATCACGCGTCCCATTGCCGTCTTCACGCGGTCTCGGAGCGCATCATCGGAAATGACATCGAGGCGCCGCCTCGTGGCGACGTGCCGTACTCCCGACGCCCGGTTCGAAATGTCGCGCGCGGCGGCGAGGCCGAACCGGCGCGTCCGGTTCATGCCGCGGACGAGCCGATCGCGTGCCACCGCTCGCCGGCGCCGGCCGGTGGCCGGATCGAGGAAGAACATGACGGCCGCGCCGGTGATCGCCCCCATGAGCATCGTCATTCGTGACATGGTCCCTCCACTCTATCGCAAGCTAGGCCCGCTTCCGGGTTGTCACGTTCCTCCGGCGATCCGGCCCCGTCTTCGCGGCGTCGCCGAACGCGACATGCAGCCCGGCGACCGACAGTTCGAGGGTCTCGATCAGCGGCTGCGCGCCGAGGGCATTGAGCGGCGATACGCAGTATCCAGAAGGCAACGCCGCGGAGAAAGACCATCGCGTCACGTCCTCGTGCGATGCGTCCATCAACACGACGTTGATGTTCCGCCGATCCGGGTTCGACGACGTTCGGGCCCGGTCCCACCACTGATACCACTCCGGCGATCTGGTCATTCCCCGTCTCAGGATGAGCGGACCATACGTCACGACGCGCGTCTTTCGCGGGCCGGCAACGATTCGCGCCTCAGGGAAGATGATTTCAGCGGCGCCCGCTGCGGGGAATCCGTCGATCTCGACCCGAAAACGGGCGTTGATGAACGGGTCGGCTCGATCGACGCTCATCGCGGCCACTCGTCTACGCCACGCGCTCGATGCCCTCGTTCGCGAGCTCGAGCGTTTCGATGAAGACGTCGTTTCCCTTGGCGTTGAGGTCGGCGGCGTCGTATTTGACGGGCCACGCGTCGGTCACGACGAACCGGGCCTTGTCCGCGCCTGCCTCGTCCTGCACGACGATGGTGACGGTCTTGCGGCTCGTGGCGACCTGTCCGTTGACAATTCGCTTGTGCCAGTCGAAAAGCTCGAGCGAACCGGTCACTCCGCGCTTGAGCGTCACGTTGCCATACTTCGTCAGTCCGGGCAGCTTGCGGACGCGCGCGGGATCGGTTCCCTCGCGATAGTCGATCACATCCGTCGTGGTCGCGCCAATCTCGACCTCGGCAAAGCCGGCGATCTGCAGGTTGTCGATTTCGAGCCGAAACCGGAAATTCCGAAGCGGGTCCTGGCGCACGACGAGATGACCTCCGAGGTCATTTTACGATCTACGTAAAATGACCTCGGTGGTCATTTCCCGATACCGGCGCGGCGTGATTCCCATCAGGCGAACGAACGCGCGGCGCATCACGTCCACGTTGCCGAATCCCGTGGCCGACGCGACGTGCTTGAGCCCGCGATCGGTGCGCTCGAGCTGTCGCCGCGCCGCCTCCACCCGCATCTGCAGCACGTATTGGGACGGCGTCGTGCCCACTTCACGGGTGAACACGCGCTCGAAGTTCCTGACGCTCATCGCCATCCGATCGGCCAGGTCGTCGATCGAGAGCCGCGTGTCGAGATGCTCCGCGATCCAGATCTGCAGCTCGCGGATCGACGTCATCTCCGACGCTTGAGAAGCGAGGGAGACGCTGACCTGCGGCTGTCCGCCCGGCCGTCGCAGGAACAGCACGAGCTCGCGGGCCGCTTCGTGCGCGAGGCCGGCGCCGCAATCCTCCTCGACCCACGCCAGCGCCAGATCGATCCCGGCCGAGATGCCGGCGCACGTGTAGATGTTGCCGTCCTTGACCCAGAGCGGGTCGTGCTCGACGCGGACGGCGGGATAGCGGGTGGCCATCTCGCGGCCGAATTTCCAGTGCGTCGTGGCCCGGCGGCCGTTCAGCAGCCCCGCTTCCGCCAGGAGAAACGCGCCGACGCAAACCGCGCCCATCCGACGAACGCCGGCCGCCATCTTCTTCAGCCACGCCGACAGCACCGCGTCGCGCACCGACCGCGTGCTCAATCCGCAGACGAGCAGCACCGAGTCGCACGTGCCCTCGACTTTCTTGAAGTGCTGCCGGGCGAAGAACGTGAGCAACCCCCCTTCACCCTCGACCGCCAGACGATTTCCGCTCGTGACGATCTCGATCGCGTAGATGGCGCGGCCAGCAAGACGATTCACCGAGTTGAAAACCTGGAGCGGACCGACCAGATCGAGCTCGTCGACCGGCGGCACGACCACGACGATGATCCGGCGGTTCTTCGAGGCGGTCGCCATGTCGAATCACTATGTGTCTGCGACCGGACATTCGCAAGCCGGACCGCGGCGATTGGCGGATTTCGACGGATCTTGGTCGGAATGAGACGTCCTCTCGCCGCTACGATGCCGTCATGGCCCGCCGGTGGCTTGCGATCCTGGGAGTCGTGGTTCTCACGCCGTGCCAAACCACGGACGGTCCGTACGCGCGCATCGCGATCCTTCATCCACGAGACGGCCATACGGTCGATTTCGAGACTGGATATATCCGTCACCTCGCATGGCATCAGCAGGCCGGTGACAAATGGGTCTGGTACGGATGGACCGTCACGTTCGGCGAACGACAGCGATGGTTCGTCTACGGGACATTCGGTCACTCTGCCGACAGCTTCGACAGCCCGGTGCCTCCGGCCGACGATGAGCGTGACAACGTGCTCAACGTCGCGCCGCACGTCGACGCGTGGGCGAACGCGCTGTACGAGTACCTGCCGCGACTCTCTCGTGGCACTGGCATGCCGCGCCCGGCGCCGCGAGTGGAGCTCACGACCGTCACCTTGAACGCCGGCGCAATGAAGGCGTTCGAGGCCGCGCTCGGCTCCGAACAATCGCAACTGAAGGATGAGACACTCTGGTACCGCATGATTGCCGGGGGCGAGACGCCGAGCTACCTTCGGCTGCGGCCGCGCGCAAGCCTGGCGGACGTGATCGACGGATGGCCCGGCCAGGCGCTGTCGGACAAAGTGAGTCACTTGATTGCGGGAACGACCGTCGAGATCCTGACGCTCCGGCCGGCGATGAGCCTCGGCCTTGCGCCATCGTCTCGCGACTGACCGAATGACACTCGATCCCAGCGTTCGTCAGATTCGCGGGGCCTGTCCGCTCGAACGAGGCGCTCGAGCGCATTGCCGGGCACGACAATCGCGTACGCGTCGAGAAGTACGGCCTGGCCGATACCGCCTCGACCCATGATGCGTGATCTTCGTCAGGCCGTCCGGACCCTGCAGAAGACGCCGGCGTTCACGATTGGCGCGACGGTCACGATTGCCCTGACCGTGGCCGCGACGACGGCAATTTTCAGCGTCGTGTACGCCGTTCTGTTGCGGCAGGTGCCGTACCGCGAGGTCGAGCGCGTGGTCTGGATCTGGTCCGATCAATCCGGCCGCGGACGCGCGCCGTTCAATGTGCCCGATTTCATCGATTACCGGCAGCAGACTCGAGCGCTGGACGGATTGGCCGGCTTTTTCGGGTACGGCGCGAGTCTGACCGACGAAGCAGCGGGCGAGCGTGTCCTCGGGCTGCGTGCAACCGGGAATTTCTTCGATGTTCTCGGCGCCCGGGCGGAGATCGGCCGTCTCTTGCGGCCGGCCGACGAAGAACCGGCCGGAGAGCACGTCGTGGTGCTGACAGAGCCGTTCTGGAAACGGCGATTTGCCGCTGACCCAACCATTCTCGGCCGATCGATCCGCCTCAACGGCGAAGCGTACGTCGTCGTTGGCGTGATCGCGTCCGGGTTCGTCGCGCCGGTCCGCGACCTGGAGTTCGTCATCCCGTTTGCGCCCGGGAGGGATCCACGCCGGGGTGCGCGCAATTCCCTGAACTTCATCATTGCCGCCGGCCGACTCGCCGACGGCGTATCCGTGACGCAAGCCACGAGCGAGTTGAACGGAATTGCCCGGGTTCTTCAGGAACAGTTCCCCGTCGAGAACGCGCGCAAACGCGGCGTGCTCATGGTCAGCATGGTCGACGGCGTCGCCGGAGGTTTCCGCACGACGCTCTGGACGATCTTCGCCGCCGTTGGCGCCGTGCTGCTGATCGCCTGCGCCAACCTGGCGAACCTGATGCTGACGCGCGCGGCCTGGAGGCGGAAAGAGATCGCGGTGCAGCTCGCGGTCGGCTCGTCACGATGGAGGGTCGCGCGTCAATGCCTGATCGAAACGCTGCTCGTCGGGATCTCGGGTGGAGTGCTGGGCGTCGTCTTGGCCGAGTGGGGCGTGCGCGCCCTTGTTGCGCTGGCTCCGAGCGAATTGCCCCGGGCGGGCGAGATCCGGATTGACGTGGCGGTTCTGCTGTTCTCACTCACCATCTCTCTGCTCACCGGAATTCTCTTCGGCGTGATTCCGGCGTTCGCCGCGGCCGGCGTCGACGTGCGAGAAGCGCTTATGGGAAGCAGCCGCGGCACCACCGCCGGAGGCCGGCGGATTCGCGGAGCCCTCGTCATCTCTGAAGTGGCGCTCGCCGTCGTCCTGCTCGTCGCCGTGACGATGCTGGCAAAGAGCTTTGCCAATGCGCGGGCGGTGGTTCCCGGATTTGACGCAAGCGGCGTGCTGTCGGCGCGGATCACCCTGCCGTCGACACGCTTTGCCCGCCGCGACGCGATCGTGACATTCCAACGCGCGTTTACCGAACGGGTCTCGGCCTTGCCAGGTGTGACCCGGACAGGAGCCATCACGCTGTTGCCCCTGATCGGCCTGACGTCGCGAGTACCCTTCACGGTCGAGGGACGAACGATCGACCGGGAGCGCGTGCCGATCGCGCAGTTCCGCATGGTCTCGCCGGGCTATTTCGAGACGATGCGAATCCCGATCGAACGCGGCCGGACATTTTCGTCCGAGGACACCGAGCGCACGCGGCCGGTCGCGATTGTCAACGAGGCTCTGGCCCGGCAGTGGCTGGACGGGCTCGAGCCGATCGGCGCGTGGATTCTGGTCGACGACAATGACGGGCCGCCGAGGCCGGTCGAGGTCATCGGCGTCGTCGGCAACGTTCAGCAACTCTCGCTCGACGCTCCGGACCCGACATTCGATCTGTATCTCACCTACCCCCAGATTCACGCCGACACGCTCGGCCTGGCGACCGCGAACATGTTCTGGATCGTGCGGACGACGAACGATCCGATGGTGCTTGCGCCGGCCTTCGTGCAGGAACTGCGGCGGCTGGATCCGGATGTCGTCGCGTCGCAAGTCCGGCCGCTCAGTCACTACCTCCGCGATTCCGTGGCGTCACGGCGATTCAGCGTGTCGTTGATGGCCGCGTTTGCCTTCGCGGCGATTGCGCTGGCCGTCACAGGCATCTACGCGGTCATCACGTACTCCGTCAGCCAGCGTGCCCGCGAAATCGGCATTCGCGTCGCGCTGGGCGCTCGCCGATCGAGCATCGCTCGTCTCGTTCTCGGCGAAGGAGCGCGGCTCGTCGTCATCGGTCTGGCTGCGGGAACCGTGATGGCGATGGTCCTCATGAGGATGCTGTCGACGATGCTCTTCGGGCTGACGGCCGGTGATCGTCCAACGCTCGTGCAGGTCGCGGCGGCGGTATCAATCGCGTCGCTCCTGGCCTGCGGTCTTCCGACGATTCGTGCGGTGCGGCTGGGCGGCGCCCGCCTCCACGGCGAATAGCGACTTCGTCAACGTATAGTGACGGCATGACGGCCGGCGCCGTCACGACATCACCACGCGACAAGCCGCGTGGCGCGGACGGTGAATCTGAAATGTGGAATCTGGGAATCTGTAATCTATTAACTACAATCTGATAATCGGGGAATCGCCGAAATCTGTCGAGAATCGGTAATCTATCGAGAATCGGTAATCTATCGAGAATCTGGAATCGGCGAGATTCGCCGATGGCCCGATTACCAGATTGCCAGATTGCCGATAGATTTGAGATTCCCGATAGATTCCAGATTCCCGATTTCCGATTGCCAGTTCAGATTGCAGATTCCCCGATTCAACATTTCAGATTGACTCAACCTTGTCGAAGCGCCGTGACTGGATCGACTCTCGACGCGCGGCGAGCGGGCAGGTACGTGGCGACGAACGCGACGAGCAGCAGGCCGCCAATCGCGATCGTCAGCGTGAGCGGATCCTGAGGCGCGACGCCATACAGCCGGGCCTCGATGAGCCGCGATCCCCAGAGCGTCAACGTACCGCCGGCGACCAATCCGGCCACGACCAGCGCCGTGTTCTCGCGCAGGATCATCGTGATGACGTGACGCGGCAGCGCGCCCAGTGCGATTCGAATCGCGATCTCGCCGGCACGCCGTGCCACGCCGAAGGAAAGCACGCCATAGAGGCCGATGGCCGCCAGGATCAGCGCAGCCGTTCCGAACACCACGCCGAGCTGGGCGACGTTGCGCTCGTCCGCGGTGAACGGCGCCATCTGTTCTTCGATTGACGCGATCTCCGAGAGTGACACGGCACTGTCAGCCTCCGCCACCGTTTTCCGCACGGCTGGCATCACGGTGGTTGCGCCCGCGGCCGCGCGAATCACGAACGTGCGGGTGGTTCCGAGAGACGGCCGTTGCTCGGCTGGCACGAAGAACCGGGGGGCGACATCGCCTCGCAACGAGCTCGTGCGGGCATTTCCGACGACGCCGACGATTTCATAGGCGACACGGGCGCCGTCGTCGCCAATCGTCGTGACGTGCAGACCTATCGGATCGCGCCGGTCGAAAAACCGTTGACTGAAGGCGTCGTTGACGACGCAGACCTTCGGCGTCTCGGCGCCATCGGTTTCGGAGATGTCGCGTCCGCGTCGAATCGGAATCCCGAGCGTCGTGAAGAACCCGGCGCCCACACGATCGAGCGCCCAGTCGCGGTCCGCCGTGGTCGAAACCCCTTCGACCTCGATCATCGCAGTCGAAAACCCCCCGCCGAAGAGACCGAGATGTGAAAACGTCGCAGCCTCGACACCTGGAATTCGCTCCAAGCTGGTCCGAAGATCGCGGAGCATCCGATCGCGCCGAGCGACATCTTGCGTGAGACTCCCGAGGTCGACCCGCGCCAGAAGCAGGCGCTCCGGACGGAACCCGAGATCGGCGTGCTGCAGGTTGTAGGCGGTCCGGACCAGCAGCCCTGCCGCCACGAGCAGCGGCAGCGACAGCACGAGCTGCACGCCCACCAGCCACCTGCCAGAGCGGAGCTCGCGGACCGAGCCGATCGCGCCGCGGCTGCTGTCTTTGAGCTGTGCGCCCGGATCGCTCCTCGTCATCTGCCAGGCCGGCAATGCCCCGAATGCGATGGCGGCGGCGATCGTCGCGGCCAGCGCGAAGGCCAGCATCGGCACATCGAACGCGAAGCTCATGAAAAACTGCGACTCGACTTCCTTCAGCATCGCCACGAGGAGTTGGTGCAGCACGTAGGCCACGCCGATCGCCACGACCCCTCCGGTGAGCGCGAGCGCCAGGCTCTCGGTCACGAGTTGACGGATGAGACGGGCGCGACTGGCGCCGAGGGAGAGCCGAATGGCGACTTCGGCTCGTCGCGCGGCGCCGCGTGCCAGGAGGAGGTTCGCCAGATTCGCGCAGGCAATCAGGAGCAGGATGCCCACCGCAACGAGGAGCACGCGGAGCGACGAGGAGATGTCCTGTCGGGTGGACGAGGCACCGCGCGCAGCCGATTGCAACACCAGCCGCTGATCCAGAAACTCTCGCCGGCGCGCGGTCAAGGCGACGCCGTAGAACGATTCCAGGCCGGCCTGGAGGATTGCGTTCGCCTGCGCTTCCGCTTGCGGTTGCGTGACGCCTGGCTTCAGGCGGCCGAACACGTGAAGCCACATCATTTTGTCCGGCGGCTGTTCGTGCAGCCAGTCGCCGGGCGGAAGCACGCGGGGCTGCAACCGGATCGGCAGCCAGACGTCAGGCAACTGGCCGCTCGTTTCGCCGACGAATCCCGCCCGCGTCACGCCGATGATCGCGACAACCGTGTCACGCAGGCTCAGCGTCCGTCCGATCACATCTCGTCGCCCGCCGAACCGCCGCTGCCAGTACGCGTGGCTGATCACGGCGTAGGCCGGTTCCGCCGTGTCCTCCTGCGTTGTGAACAGGCGTCCCATGGCCGGCTGCGCACCGAGCACTTGAAAGAATCCGCCGGAGACGAGGCGTCCGCGAATCGGTTCCGGTTGCCCACGATCGACACGCGCCTGCCAGGTGCTCAGACTGGTCTCGGACGCCATCACCGTCGAGAACACGGACGCCTGATCGCGCAGTTGCTCGAACTCCGCGTAGCTGAGCCACGCCCGAGGGCCGTCCGTCCGGGTGTTCCACCGTCCGCGCATCATGCCGATCGCGTCCGGGTCGGAGAGCATGACCAGGCCCCGGGGATCGTCGACGCCGGGCAGCGCGGCATGCAGCACGCTGTTCCACAGACTGAAGATCGCCGTGTTCGCGCCGATGCCGAGCGCCAGCGACAGAATCGCGACCGTCGCGAATCCGGGTCTCGCCTTCATCGAGCGGAAGGCGTACCGGAGATCCTGTTTGAGCACGTGCCAGTGTTCTCTAGGTGCAACGACGAGGAGATCGAGCACGGCTCGAGCCCACAGCTGCGCTTCATGACCCCACGCGCCCGTGCGGCGCGCTTCGCCCAACTGCTCGGCGAACATCAGGTGCATCTGCTCGCCGTACTCGTGCCGGAACGGCGCCGGGTAGCCGTGCAGCAGCGCCCGATAGACGGCTTTGGCGTGCTTCATGCGCCGGGCACCAACCCGGTCTTCCGCGCCTGCTGCACGAGCGCATTCAGCCGTGCGACTTCGGCGGCGGCGACGCGCCTGCCGAACTTTGTCAACGCGTAGTAGCGGCGACGCTCATCGGTACTCGACGGGTCCGGGCTGTCACGCAGCTCTTCGATCAATCCCTGCTCGAGCATGCGGCGGATCGAGCTGTAGAGCGTGCCCGCACTCAGCTTGACGGAGCCGCCGGTCCGCGCGGCGACGTCCTGCATGATCGAGTAGCCATGACGCTCTCGATCCGCGAGGGCGATCAGGATGTGGAACACGGCGGCCGGCAGCGGGAGGAGGGCGTCGGGCTTGGGATCCTTCATAGGCCTCTCTAACTGGTCCAACTATAACACAATCAAGTATAGCTATGGCTAGTACAGTTCGGCAGAACCAGCCCCCGTCCCACCGTGTGCCGCAACAAAATGGACCGCTTTACAAACGGAGGCGTTTGGCGTTCTAGTACGTTCCCCATGAACCGCCTCGAGGTCGCGACGTGATGCCCGTGCGGGTTTTCGCCCTCCTGTCGCTGACGGTCATCGCCAGCCTGACGGTGGACGCGCGTCTGGCGGCGCAACAGCCGCCGCCGCCGCAGGTCGAAGCCGAGATTCCGACCGCCCCGGTCATTCTGGACGGCGTCGTCCTGTTCAAGATACGCGGCGTCTCCTCCTTGCCGGCCGAGGATCGCGCCCGTCTGATTGAAGAGCGCATCCGCAGCGTGGCGGCCAATTCCGCCGTGGCTCCCGAGTCAGTGCGGACGGTCGAGGGCGATGGCGTCATCCGTATTGTCGCCGGCGATGTGTTGGTCATGGGCGTCCTCGATGCCGACGCGAGCATGGAACAGGTCACACGGGCGGCGCTTGCGGAGGCGCATCTCGGCCGCATCCGGCAGGCCATCGTCGACTATCGGACCGCGCGCTCTCTTGGAGCCCTCCGGTGGTCGGCGCTGAATGCGTTCGTCGCCACGATTGCGCTCGCGCTGGCATTCGTCGTGCTGTTCTACTTCTGGCGATGGGTCGAACGCCGTCTCAAGCACCGGCTGCAGTCGGTCCAGATCCAGTCGCTCGAGCTCATCCGCCGCGAGCGGCTCAGAACGCTCGTGCGAAATTCGGTGCTCCTGTTACGGACGATCGGTTTCCTGGCGCTGACGCTCGTGTATGTCGGCTACGTGCTTCGCCAGTTTCCGTGGACGCGCGGGCTGTCGCGGAACATGACCGCGTTCGCGCTCAGTCCATTGCAGGTGATGGCCAGCGGATTCGTGGAGCGCATCCCGAGCCTCGTTTTCCTGGCCGTTCTGTTCGTCGTCGTCCGCATCGCGCTCAGACTCGTCCGCATCTTTTTCGACGCGCTGGGCAGCGGCTCGGTCAGGCTCGAGCGGTTCGATCCCGACTGGGCGGAGCCCACCTACAAGATGGTGCGCATCGCCGTCGTCGCCTTTGCCCTGGTCGTGGCCTATCCCTATATTCCAGGGTCCCAGACCGCGGCGTTCAGCGGGATCACCGTGTTCATCGGCGTGC
>JBLNGH010000293.1:0-8245 GCA_050264575.1 Acidobacteriota bacterium
CCGGCCGCCGCGGCGACGAGCGCCCCCGCCGAGCCCAAGAAGTACCTCCTCGAACGGGTTGACGATGCCGCGATCGTGCAGCTGTATGCGGACGGGTTTTCGTCGCTGCCGCTCAAAGACAAGACGCTGATCTGGCACCTGACTCAAGCCGCCATTGCCGGGCGCGACATCTTCTATGACCAGCGCTATCGCTACAACCTCGAGATGCGCGAGGTGCTGGAGGCGATTCTCGCGAATCCGAGCGGCGTGGATACGGCGACGCTCAAGGAGCTTCAGCGGTACGCCAAGCTCTTCTGGATCAACACCGGGCCGTACAACAACCTGACCGCGCAGAAGTTCGTCCTCGGCGTCACGCCCGAGGCGCTCGCGGCGGCCGCAAAGGCAGCCGCATCAGCCGGCGCGAAGTTCCCGGTTGCGAACGGCGAGACGCTCGAGCAGCTGCTCGCGCGCCTGAAGCCGATGTTCTTCGACGCGGCGTTCGAACCATCGGTCACGAAGAAGCAGCCGCCTCCGGGTCAGGACATCCTGACGGCCAGCTTCAACAATCTGTACCAGGGCGTCAGCCTCAAGGACCTGACGGGATTCACCGAGCGGTATCCGCTCAATTCACGGCTCGTGAAGCGCGACGGCAAGCTCGTCGAGGAGGTTTACAAGATCGGCGGCCGGTACGATCCGCAGCTGAAGGATGTTGTGGCCCATCTCGAGGCCGCCATTCCTTTTGCGAGCGAGCCGATGGCGAAGGCGTTGCGCGCGCTTGCCCAGTGGTATCGCACGGGTGAAGCCGCCGACCGGCGGACGTACGACATCGCATGGGTCGAGGACAAAGCGTCGCCGGTCGACACCATCAACGGCTTCACCGAGGTGTACCTCGACGCGCGCGGCGTCAAAGGCTCCTGGGAAGGCGTCGTCTTTTACGTGAATCAGCAGAAGACGGCCGACATTCAGAAGCTGGCCAGGGAGGCGCAGTGGTTCGAAGACCACATGCCCTGGGATCCGAAATACCGCAAGGCGGGTGTGCAGGGGATTACGGCCAATGCGATCGACGTGGTGGTCGAGACGGGCGACTCCGGGCCGATTACGCCGGTCGGCATCAATCTGCCGAACGACAACGACGTCCGCGAGAAGAACGGCAGCAAGTCCGTGTCGCTCTCGAACGTCAACGAAGCCTACGACCGCTCATCCGACCCGCGTCTGCGCGGCGAGTTTGCCTGGACGCCGGAAGAGACGGCGCGCGGGACGAAATGGGCCGGCATGGCCGGGGAGATCACGACAAACATGCACGAAGTGATCGGTCACGCGTCCGGCAAGATCTCCGAGCAGTTGAAAGGGAAGCCGGAAGCCGCGCTGAAGGAGTACTACTCCGCGCTGGAAGAAGGTCGCGCCGATCTCGTCGGGCTGTACTTCATCGCCGATCCGAAGGTCGTCGAGCTCGGGATCGTGCCGGCGGCCGATCAGCAGGACATCGTGCTCGCCGAGTACGAGGGCTACACGCGCAACGCGCTGGTCCAGCTTCGCCGCATCAGGAAGGGCACGCAGATCGAAGAGGACCACATGCGCAATCGCCAGATGATCGTGCATTGGCTCATGGCCAATACGAAGGCGATCCGCACCGAGGTCCGCGACGGCAAGACCTATTACGTCATGACCGATGCCAAGGCGTTCCGCGACGGCGTTGGCAAGTTGCTCGCCGAGGTCCAGCGCATCAAGGCCGAAGGCGATCTCGCAGCGGCCCGGAAGCTGTTCGATACGTACGGCATCCATTTCGATCCGAAGCTTCGCGACCAGGTGGTGTCGCGCGTGGAACAGCTGCAGCTGCCGTCGTACACCGGGTTCGTCATGCCGAACCTCGATGCCGTCAAGGACAGCAGCGGCCAGATTACCGACGTGAAGGTCTCGTATCCGCAGGATCTGACGCGGCAGATGCTGCAGTACGCAGCGGCCACGCGCGCGTCACGCGAGGCGTTTCTGGCCGCGGAACGGGCCCGCCGCTGAGCCGGCCGGCGTGGAATCAGCCCTGAGCGAGGTCGAACGGGAGCCGTCCATTGCCGACGGCGCCGTGCGGCGCCTCGATCCGCGCGTCATTCCGCTCGAACAGCTGACCGGCTGGATCGTCACGGCCGTCGTTTCACTTGTTCTCTTTTTCATCGGCGTGACGACGCTTCTCGCCGCGCCGCTGCCGTTGTGGGTGAAGCTGGCGATCCCGATCGTCTGGATGGGCGTGACGGTTGCGCTCGGGTGGTGGCTCCAGCGATGGCCGCAGATTCACTACCGGTACGCGTCGTACATCGTCGACGCCGTCGGCATCGAAATCCGCGAAGGCGTCGTGTGGCGAGAGGTCATCAACGTGCCACGGTCGCGCGTCCAGCACACGGATGTGTCGCAGGGGCCGCTCGAGCGCCGCTTCGGGATCGGGACGCTGATCATTCACACCGCCGGCACGGAGGATGCGATCGTGGCCGTGCACGGTCTCGCCCACGAAACAGCGCTCGCGATTCGCGATCATCTGCTCCCGCGGGAGGGACCGGATGCCGTCTGACCGGCGTCTGCACCCATACTCGCTTCTCTTCGGGCTGGGCAAAGAGCTGCGCCAGTTCCTCATTCCGGGACTCGTGGTGCTCGTCACCGCCGGGACCGCGGGCGGTGACTGGCAGGCATGGACGCTGCTGTTCCTCATTCCGTACGGCGCGGCGGTCGTGATTCGGTACGCAGCCTTCCGGTATCGCTACGAAGAGCGCGAGCTGGTGATTCGCACGGGCTTCATCTTCCGGAACGAGCGGCACATCCCGTACGCGCGCGTGCAGAACATCAACGCGGTGCAGAACGTGCTGCACCGGATGCTCGGGGTCGTCGACGTCCACATCGAGACCGGCAGCGGCCAGGAGCCCGAAGCGAAAATGAGCGTCCTGCCTCTCGACGCGCTGGAAGAAATGCGCCGGCGCGTGCTGGGCGATCGCGGCGCGGCTGCGGCCGGAGCCGGGGAGGCGATGGCGCAGGGCGAAACGGCGCGGCAGCTGTTGCATCTGTCGCCGCGCGAGCTCGCCCTCAGCGGATTCATCGACAACCGCGGCCTGGTGGTCGTCGGCGCCGCGTTCGGCGTGCTCTATGAGCTCGGCCTGATTGACGGGTTGGTCAATCGTCTGTTCGGCGAGCAGGATTCGGGACGTGGACTGGTCCGGCAGATCATCCGATCCGTCTTTGCGGGAGGAACCCTGCCGATCGGCCGAATCATGCTGATGCTCGGCGCGTTCGCCGCGTTCATCGGCCTGATGCGATTGCTCTCGATGATCTGGGCCGTCATCCGCCTCTATGGGTTCACGATCACGCGCGCCGGCGACGACCTGCGAACGGAATTTGGACTGTTCACGCGCGTCGCGACGACGATCCCGGTGCGGCGGATTCAGACGCTCAGCGTGCGTGAAGGCCCGTTGCACCGGTTGTTCGGTCGCGTCTCCGTGCGAGTCGACACGGCGGGAGGCGATCACAAGGAGCAGGGTGTGACGCAGCGCGAATGGCTCGCGCCGATTCTTGCGCGCGCGGATCTCGACACCTTCCTCCACCGCGTGCTGCCGGAGCTGGACCTGCCGGCTGTCGACTGGCGCGGCGTCGCGCCCCGCGCCGCTCGCCGCGCCTTCGTCCGCGCGATGGTCGTCGTCTCGTTCATCGCGCTGCCGTTCTGGTTGTGGCCGTCGTGGTGGGACTTCGCGGTCTGGGTGGGGTTGATCGGCTGGGCGGTCCTTATGGCGCGCAAGACGGTGGCGCACCTGGGATGGTCCACGACGGCCAACGCGGTGTGGTATCGCAGCGGATGGATCTGGCGTCAGATGAGCGTCGCGCCCTTCGCCAAAATCCAGGTCGTCGCGATGCACGAGTCGCCGTTCGATCGGCGCACGCACATGCGACGCGTCCGCGTGGACACGGCCGGCGCCGGGGACGCCTCGCACCGCGTCGACATTCCGTATCTGCCGCGCGAGACCGCCATCGACCTGTATGATGCGCTGGCCGCGAGTGCCGGAGGGACAGCGTTCAAGTGGTGACGAGAACGGAGCGGACGGATGTTCGCCTCGACGCATGGCTTGCCGAGGAGTACGGCATCGCCGGCGGGATCTCTCCGATCGGCGGTGAAGGCCGCAACTTCCGGGTGACGACGCCGGAGGGCCGCCGGTTTGTTGCCAAGTTGGACCAGGACGGTTCTGATTGGGGCGAACAAGACCGCGCGATAGAAGCCGCGCACCGCGCACTCGCGCCCCTCGGCGTGGCGCTTCCGACCGTCGTGCGCACACGTGCTGGCCTGATCGAGTCGGTCCGCCGGGATGCCGACGGCCGCAGGATCGCGCTTCGCTTGCTCGACTGGGTGCCCGGTGCTCCGTGGCTCGAGTCCGGGCCTCCAACGAGCGCCCGGCTCCGCGACCTGGGACGCGCGCTGGCGACGCTCGACGTCGCACTGGCTCGCGTCGACCCGCCGGCGGCGGGTCGCACGCATCACTGGGATCTCGCGCACGCATCCAGACATCGGCCGTTGGTTGGAGAGGTCCGAAACGCGGATTTGGGAACCAAGGCGCGAAACGCGGATTTGGGAACCAATCCGCGCTACGGACGGGGCCGCGAACTGGCGGACTGGGCATTTCACGTCTACGCCGCCTGTGCCGTGCCGGCGCTTGCCGCGCTGCCGCACTCGCTGATCCATGGCGACCCGAACGACGAGAACGTGCTCGTTCACGACGGGCGCGTGTCGGGAATCATCGACTTCGGCGACTCGCTGTCGAACCCGACGGTGTGTGATCTCGCGATCGCCCTGGCGTATGCGATGCTCGAGTTGCCCCGGCCGCTCGACGCAGGTGCGGAGGTCGTCGCCGCGTACCACACCGTCCGTCCGGTGTCCGCTGACGAGTTGCGCGTGCTGTTTCCGCTCGTGCTCGGCCGTCTGGCGGTGACGGTCGTCACGGCGGCGTCACGTCGTGCGATCGATCCGGATCATCCAACGTGGTTCATTACCGAGGATCGCGCGTGGCGCCTGCTCGAGAAGCTGGCGGCATTTGATCCGAACGCCGCAGCCACCGCGCTGGCATCCGGCACCGGTCTCGATCCGGCGTCCAATCACGGCGGCAGCGTGCCGAGCCTCCTCGAGCACAGGCGCGCGCACATCAGCTCTGCGCTGTCGATCGCGTATCGCGATCCCATCAAGATGGAGCGCGGGTCCGGCCAGTATCTGTACGACGATCGCGGGAGGCCGTATCTCGATCTCGTCAACAACGTGTGTCACGTCGGGCATTGTCATCCACGCGTCGTCGCGGCGGGACAGCGGCAGATGGCGCGGCTCAACACGAACACCAGATACCTCTACGACGAGTTGAGCGAGTACGCAGCGCGTCTGGCGGCCACGTTGCCGGCGCCGCTCGATACGTGCTTCTTCGTCAACTCCGGGACAGAAGCCAACGACCTGGCGCTGCGCATCGCCAGAACACATACGAGGCGTCAGCATCTGCTGGTGGTCGACGGCGCGTATCACGGCCACACATCCACGCTCATTGCCGCGAGTCCGTACAAGTTCATGGGGCCGGGAGGTTCGGGAAAGGCCGAGCCGTGGATCCACGTCGTGCCGATGCCCGACGGGTATCGCGGCAAACACAAAGGGCAAGGGCTCACGGCGGGGACCGCGTACGGTGACGAGGTCGGCCGCGTCATCGCCGAGGCGGGCGCCCCGATCGCGGCGTTCATCACCGAGTCGTTTCAATCGTGCGGCGGGCAGATCGTTCCCCCCGAGGGCTATCTTGCAACCGCGTTTCGCCGCGTCCGCGACGCCGGCGGTCTCTGCATCGCCGACGAAGTGCAGACCGGGTTCGGCCGCGCGGGCACGCATTTCTGGGCCTTCGAAACGCAGGGCGTCGTGCCGGACATCGTCGTGCTCGGCAAACCGATCGGAAACGGGCATCCGATGGGCGCCGTCGTCACGTCGCGCGACATTGCCGCGAGCTTCGCCAACGGCATGGAGTTTTTTTCGACCTTCGGCGGCAATCCGGTCTCCTGCGCCATCGGCCTCGCGGTCCTCGACGTAATCCGTGACGAGCAACTGCAGTCGCGCGCGCTCGAGCTTGGGGCGCGTCTTCGCGACGGCTTGCGTTCGCTCATGGATGCGCACGCGCTGATGGGAGACGTTCGAGGCGTGGGACTGTTTCTCGGCGTCGAGCTGGTTCGCGATCGCGCCACGCTCGAACCGGCCGCCGGCGAGGCCGCCGAGCTCGTCAACCGCATGGCGAAGCGCGGCATCCTGCTTTCGACGGATGGTCCGCTGCACAACGTGATCAAAATCAAGCCGCCGATGGTCCTGACCGCCGACGACGTCGACATGACGGTGCGGGCGTTCGACGATGAGCTCGGGAGGCTGGGTTTGGCGCATTGAGAGAGGAGAAGCGGTTCGCTTCGCCGTGGTGGGGTCAGCCCGGGGTCAGACCCCGACCCCCAGGGGTCTGACCCCGGTCTGACTCCCTACACCGAAGTCGAACTCCTCTCTCAATGCGCTCCTACGAGTGGATCCTCGTCGGCTACCTGCTCTACCTGGCCGTCATGGCCTGGGTGATGCCGCTGTCGGCGGCCCGGCGGCGGCTGGTGACGGCCGTGACCGTGGCGGATATCGCGGTCGTGTGGTGGATGTCCAGTGCGCGTTCGCCGCTGGTGTCGCTGGCGCGTGACTGGGTGCCGTCGCTGCAGATTCTGCTCTGCTACTGGCTGTCAGGCGCGTTCTTTCTGCGTCCGATGCCGCGTGTCGAAGCCTGGCTCGCCTCGTGGGACCGGAAGCTGTTCGACGGACTTGGCGCCGGGCACGTCGCGTCGCGCGGTCCGCGCATGCTGCTCGAGTACTTCGAGCTGGCATATCTCACGGTCTATTTCCTGATCCCGCTCGCCTTCGCCATTCCGTTTTTCCTGGCGCCGGGTTTTGACGTCACCCGGTACTGGACGGTCGTCGTCGTCGCGGAACTCGCGTGCTACAGCGTGCTTCCCTGGATTCAGACGCGTCCGCCGCGGGCGCTTCGTCTGCACGCGGCGATCGAGGACCGGCGGGTTGCGATCCACCGGCTGAACGGATGGGTGCTCGGACTGGGCAGCATTCAGGTCAACACGTTTCCAAGCGGCCATGCGGCGGGCTCGTTCGCCACCGCGCTCGCGGTCGGCGAGGTCGTGCCTTCGGCGTTTCTCCCGCTTCTCGCACTGGCCGCGAGCATCACGATTGGATCGGTTCTCGGCCGGTATCACTACGTCGCGGACTCCGTGACGGGCGTGATGGTGGCCGTCGCCGCGTGGGCCATCGTGCGTTGACACGGCTTCCCAGGCCAGGTTTCTGGGCGCACAATGCCTCCGGAGTCCCCGGGTGAGCGCGGCAGCGATCGAAACGACTGGTCTCACGAAACGCTACGGTTCCATCAACGCGCTCCAGGACGTTTCTCTCCGCGTCGAGCCGGGTGAGGTCTTCGGCTTTCTCGGCCCGAACGGTGCCGGCAAGACGACGACGGTCCGGTTGCTTCTCGGGTTGATCACGCCGACTGCGGGCAGCGCATTGGTTCTCGGACATCGCGTGTCGCCGGCCGCAGCGATCTCGCGCCGTGCAATCGGGCACCTGCCCGGCGACATCGCGTTCTGGCCGTCGATGACCGGCGAGCAAACGCTCGACTTCCTCGAACACCTTTCGGGCCGCCGCGCCTCGTGGCGTCAGGAACTGCTGGACAGGCTCCAGCTGGCAAGAAGCGATCTCGTCAGGCGGGTGAGAACGTACTCCGACGGCATGAAGCAGAAGCTCGGCATCGTCCAGGCATTTCAATGCGAGCCTCGGCTGGTCCTGCTCGACGAGCCGACGAAGGGGCTGGATCCACTCATTCAGCTGGCGTTTTACGAGCTGCTGCTCGACCTCAATCGCCGCGGCACCACGATCTTTTTCTCGTCGCACGTCCTCACGGAAGTCGAGCGCGTGTGTCACCGCGTCGCGATGCTGCGGGGCGGGCGGCTTGTCTCGATCGACGACGTGGATCAGTTCCGCCGGTCGATGCCGCGCCGGGTCGTCGTTCTGTTCCGGGAAGACGTGGACGCGGCCGGTCTCGACACGCTTGGGAAAGTCGTCACCAGCGCGGCGCGCCGCGTCGAGCTGCTCGTCGCCGCCGATCGCGTCGCGGACCTCGTCAATCGGCTGGCCACGCTGCCGCTGCAGGACTTGTCGATCGAGCCGCCCCGGCTCGAGGACGCGTTTCTGGAGCGCTAT
>JBLNGH010000294.1:0-9223 GCA_050264575.1 Acidobacteriota bacterium
CTGGCATTGGGAATCGCGCTCACGGCGCGGCTCTCGCCTCCCGCTGCCGGCACGATGTACGCGTTGCGAAACGATCGAGTGCTGAGGCCGAGATACGCGACCCACTTGTTGTCAGCCGACCACGCGACGCTTCGCGGCGACGCGCTGATGAATCCCTTCGCGAGCACACGCTCCTGCTTCGACCCGAGATCCAGCACGTGCAGTTCCTTGTCGTCGCGGACGAACGCCAGCAGTTGGCCATCCGGCGAGAACTTCGGCGCATCGTCGCCCTTCGCCTCTTTCGTGAGCTGCGTCTCGGTCGAGGTTCCGAAGTCGTACAGAAAGAGGTGCTGCACTTCGTCACGCTCGGAGACGTAGGCGATTCGGCGGCTGTCGGGCGCCCACGAGACCTGCGCCTCGCGCGCCAGGCTGCGGGTGACCCGTGCCGCGTCGCCGCCATCGCGCGCGGACGCCGCGAAGATCTCGCCGCGGGCGACGAACGCGACCTTCCGGCCGTCCGGCGACAGCGCCAGTTCCTGAAACCCGTTGGTGAGGGAAAGATGTTCCGTCACCGGTCCAATCGACGCGCCGCGACGCGTAATCGGCACCTCGCTCGCCTGTCCGGACTCCGTGTCGAGCTTCCAGATGCCGAACCCGCGCTCGAACACGACGACGCGTCCGTCGTACGAGATGCTGGGCCAGAGCACGCGTCCGGCCTTGAACTGCGTGATGGCGCGGGCCTGGCCGGTGAGCGGCTTCACCCAGATGTTCTCCGCGCCGCTGCGATCGGACATGAAGTAGAGACTGCGGCCGTCGGCGCTCCACATCGGCCAGAGGTTCTTGGCGCCGCGATCGACGATCTTCTCGTAGCTCGACGGCGACAATCCGCGCATCAGCCAGATCTCGGATTCGTCGAGATGGGAGTGGCCGTTGCGCCACCACTGTCCGGACCCGTTGCCGCGGGCGCTGAACGCGAGGCTCTGGCCGTCGGGAGACGGCGCGGAGAAGAACTCGTTCGTGAAGCGATCGGCGCTCACGAGCATCGGCGTACCGCCGGCGGCGCGGACGCGATAGACGTCGTTGCCGGCGATGTCGCGCGTTCCGGACGAGTAATAGATCCACTCGCCGTTCCTCGACCAGCCGTCCAGCATCTCGTTGCCGTCGTCGTACGTGAGGCGACGAAGGTCACCGCTGGCGAGCGTGAGCAGGTAGATGTCGCCGCCGCCGGTCCGGTCGGAGACGAACGCAAGCGTGCGGCCGTCCGGGGAGTAGACCGGATGCGACTCGGTGGCCACGTGCGAGACGAGCAGGCGCGCGTCCCCGCCCGAGAGCGGCGCGGTCCAGATGTCGCCGCCGGACGCGAAGGCCATCTCGCTCCGATCGGGTGACACGGCGGGCTCGGTGAAATACGGCCGCGGGGTGGCGTTGGGAGCGACGGGCGGCGCCGGGGCAGGCGCCTGCGCCTGACCGAGCGTGGGCACGTCTGCGACGATCCAACCGGCGAATGCCGACACCGCAACAGCGATCAGTCGTGTGCGAACGAACATTGGGCTCTCCTGAAGAACCAAGGACCAAACGCGACAGCCGTTGATCTCGTAATAGAGGATCGTGCCCGGGATCGCGCGACCCGCGTGGAATGATACCGCCTGGATTGCCTTGGCGGTGCTGGCCGTCGCGTGCAGCCAGCCACGCGAGACGAACAAGCGTGAACCGGGCCCGTTTTCGATCGCGCCGTGCGTGGTCGCCGGTCTCGAAGGCCGATGCGGTTCCCTGACCGTTCCCGAGAACCGGACGACCCGGAGCGGACGGACGATCGATCTGAAGATCGTCGTCCTCCCGGCTCGAAGCCGGACGGCCGCGCCGGATCCAATCTTCTTTCTTGTCGGCGGTCCCGGGCAGGCGGCGACGAGCCTCGCGTCGCCGGGCGGCTTCGATCCGGCGCTGAACGAAAGCCGGGATCTGGTGTTCGTCGATCAGCGCGGCACGGGCGAATCGAATGCGCTCGACTGCGAGCTGCCCGGGGACCCGTCGGATCCCCAGAGCTACCTCGGCGACGTGTTCCAGGTTCCAGTGTTCGAGAAATGCCGCGACGAGCTCGCCGCGAAAGCGGACGTGACGCAGTACACGACGGCCGCGGCCGCTGACGATCTCGACGACGTCCGCGCGGCGCTCTCGTACGGCCGCATCAATCTCATCGGCGGGTCGTACGGAACGCGCGCGGCACTCATCTACATGCGCCGTCACCCTGCGAGCGTGCGAACCGCCGTGCTCAACGGCGTCGCGCCGGCATCGCTGAAGAACCCGCTGTACCACGCGCGCGCCGCTCAGGAGGCCCTCGACGGTCTATTTGACGAGTGTGGCCGCGATCGCGCCTGCCACGCCGCGTTTCCCCGCCTTCGGGACGAGTTTCACTCCGTCATCGATCGACTCGAGAAGGAACCGGTCCGCGTATCAACGACGGCCGACACCGGCTCGCCGGCCGTGATCACGCTCGGACGTTATGCGTTTGCCGAGACCATCCGGATGATGTTGTATCGCGTGGACGGATCGAGACAGGTGCCCTTGCTGGTGCATCAGGCATTTCGCGGCGACTTCCTGCCGGTGGTGCAGCGGGCAATGCAACAACGACGCGGGAACTCCGGCCTGGCGCACGGAATGCTCCTGACGACGACGTGCGCGGAGGACGTCGCGCGCATCGGCGACGACGAGATCTCCGCGACGACCGCGGGAACGTTCCTGGGCGCGGATCGCGTGACACATCAACGCCAGGTCTGCGGGATCTGGCCGAAGGGGCACGTCGACGACGAAGACGCCGCGCCCGTCCGGTCCGACGCGCCCGTCCTGCTCCTGTCGGGCACGCTGGATCCGGTCACGCGGCCGTCGTGGGCCGAAGATGCGCGTCACACGCTGCCCAATGGACGTCACATCCTCGTCCCCGGCGCGCACGGTGTCGGCGGGATGTGTATCGGGCAGCTAGTCCGGAACTTTCTGAGCGCCGGATCCGCGAAGGATCTTGACACGTCCTGCACCCAGGACATCAGACTGCCGCCGTTTGTCACCCGATGAAATTGGTATGTCACGTTTCTTCGTGGCCCGTGTCTTTTGAGTGATTGGCCCCATGGATTCGCTGAACGATTTCGTTCAACTCGCCCAGGGCGGTGATTACGAGGCGTATGGTCTGGTGGTCGGGGCCACGCAGAAGATGACGTACGCCGTCGCGCTGGGCGTGCTCCGCGACCCGGCGCTGGCGCAGGATGCGGCGCAGGAAGCGTATCTTCGCGCCTATCGGCGTCTCGGCGAATTACAGGATCCGGCGGCCTTCGTGAGCTGGCTGCGGCGCATTGTCATCACGGTCGCGCTCAACATGCGCCGCGCCCGCCGGTTCACCCTCCTCAGTTTCGATGACGTGCCGGGGATTCCGGTCCTCGACGAGGCGGAAACGAGCTGGACGGAGCTGCAGCGCCATCGTCTCGCTGCCGCGCTGCTGACGCTGACGAGCGAGGAACGGCGGCTGTGCGATCGCCGTTACCACGGCGGGTGGAGTACCTCGCGGCTTGCGGAGCACGCGGGCGTCGACGAAGCGGTCATGCGCAAGCGGCTGCAGCGAATTCGCGACAAGTTACGGAAGGAGATCGAAGTGGCTGAACAACGCTCGATTCGTCCCGAGGACATCCGATCCGATTTTCCCGCGAAGGTCGTCGAGCTGCTCGCGCGTCCGCAGTTGACCGATCTCCCGGAGAACCCGGTCGGCAAGATCCTCGACCTCCTGCGCGGCGTGTACGCGGACTTCGAACGGGTGGAGCTGCCCGAGATCGTCGACTTCGCGGATGCGCAACGGACGATCGGCAATCTTGCGCTCTACATCGATCCGATCGAGCTGCACCGCGTGGACGATCGCCGCATCCTGCGGTACGACCTGACGCTGCCGATGCTGCTCACGATTCGCAGCGAGGGACGGCCGATGCGGCTCTGGACCTCTGGGAAGGCGTATCGCCGCTGCCAAATAGACGCGATGCATCTCGACGCGTTCCACCAGGCCGAGGCCCTGTGGCTCGACGATCGCCACCGGCTGAATCCCTGGACGGCCGGCGGTCACGTGCTGCACTCAGTCGACACCGTCTTCCCCGGCCGCAGCGTCAAGATCGTGCCGACGCAGTACCCGATGTGCAGCCAGGCCTGGGAACTGGAGGTCGACGATGACGGCCGCTGGTTCGAGGTTCTCGCCTGGGGCGTCTACACCGATCGCATCGTCGAGCACCTCGGCGGCGATCCGGCCACGCAGATCGCGATTGGCGTCGGCTACGGCCTCGAGCGGCTGGCGATGCTTCGCTACGGCATCGACGACATCCGCAAGATCGATGTCGCGCACGTGGCGTAACCAACGGCCGGCAGCGCGTCATCGCAACGTCGGCCGTTACTCGTGGCGTAAGGCTGCGATCGGATCCAGCCTCGAGGCGCGGTGCGCGGGCACGTAGGCCGCGAGGAAGACGGCGGCGGTCAGGGCCACGATCGCTGCCGCAACGGCCGCCGGATCACCGGGCGACAGGCCGAACAGGAGCGAGGCGATCCAGCGGGACGCCATCCACGCCGCAGGGATGCCGGCCGCGATGCCGATCAGGACGAGCCTCCCCGCGTTTTTCATCACGAGCGCGATGACCCGGTTTCGATCGGCGCCGAGCGCGAGCCGGATGCCGATTTCCTTGACACGTCGAGCGACGCCGTACGCGAGCAGTCCGTACAGCCCGACGCAGGCCACGCCGAGCCCGAGCACGGCAAATGCGCCCGTGAACAGGGCCATCATGCGTTCCTGAAGCATGGTGTCGTCGACTTGCCCGGAAAGCGATCGAACCTCGACAGCGGCATTTGTCATCTTCTGTTGCACAGCCTCCCGGATCGCTGACGCGGCGGCACCAGCAGGCCCCGCAATGCGGGCTTCCAGCGTCGCGTCGAGCCTGGCGGGCATTTGGGCGAATGCCACGTAGACCATCGGCGGCGCGGAGTCTCGCAGACCCGTGGCATTCACGTCCTTTACCAGCCCGACAATCGTCAGCTCGGTCCGGTGTCCTCGAAGACCAGCGGAGAGTCGCTGGCCGATCGGCGATTGTTTGGCGAAGTACTTCTGCGCAAAACGCTCGTTGACGATCGCGACCGGAGGCCGCTGCGCCGAGTCGTCGCTGGTGAAAGACCGGCCCGCAAGCAGCGGGATCTGCATGGTCTCGAAGAACCGTGCGGTGGCGCCCACGAACAAGGCGGTGTCGACATCCGGAAGCGGCTGCCCGGCGGGCACGGCCGGTTCGCTCCAGGTCGATCCACTCAACGGCGTGTGCGTCGAGAGGCTGGCGGATCGGATTCCCGGCGCGCGCTGAACGGCGTCAAGAAGGTCAGATGGTTCGGGCATTTTCGCCGCCGGAAGATCGACCAGCAGCACGCCCTCCGCGTTGAAGCCGGAATCGAACTGCCGGAGGTTGTGCAGCGTCCGGCCGAACAGGCTGGCGCCGACGAGCAGCACGAGGGCGAGCGCGACCTGTGCGCTCACGAGCGCCGGAAGCAGACGCGATCGTGAAGCGCTGATCCGTGCGCCCTCTTTCAGCGCACCGGCTGGCTCGGTGGAGCTCGCCTGAAATGCGGGCGCGATGCCGAAGAACAGTCCCGTCGCGATGGCGACTGCGCTCGTGAAACCGAGCACGCGCCAGTTCGGAGACAGATCGAGCATCACCCGAGCCGGTCCGCCGGAAATCATGCCGACGAGAAAACGGCTGGAGAACGACGCAACGCCGACGCCGAGCAACGCACCCGCCGCCGAGAGCAGCAGGCTTTCGATCAGGAACTGACGCACGATCCGGCGACGTCCCGCGCCAATTGCGAGCCGGACCGCAATCTCCCGCTGCCGGGCTGACGCGCGCGCGAGCAACAGGCTGGCGACGTTGGCGCAGGCAATGAGCAGCACCAGTGCGACCACACCCATCAGCACGACGAGCGGCGTGCCGTACTGCGAACGCAGAAAGGTCAAGCCGGTGGCGCCAGGCGAGAACCGGAACGTGGCGGCGGCAAGCGCCCTCCGGCGCGACTCAGGCCAGTGCGGCGCGATGAACGGTTCGGCAATGCGGGGCCAGATCGCTGCGAAACGCGCCTCGGCGTCGCTCGCTGACAGGCCCTGACGAGGCCGCGCCAGCACGCGCAGCCAGAAATTTCCCGGCCCAAGAAGCGGAGCGGCGGGCGGATCGAGGCGCGGAAGCGCCGCAACCGCAACCGTGATGTCGGCAATCGAGCCGACCTCCGCGCCAGTGAACCCGCGCGGGCTCACCCCGACGATGGTGACCGGGACGCCGTTCACGAGCAATGACGTCCCGGCAATATCCGCACGCCGCGCGAACTGACGCTCCCAATATCCGTGGCCGAGGACCGCGACGGCCGGCGCCGAGGGCTGATCGTCCGAACGGCCGAGCAGCCGTCCTGTCACTGGTTTCAAGCCAAGGGTGTCGTAGTACCCGCCGGTTACGATCGCGGCCGGAACCTTCACGATCGATCCGGGCAACCCCACATCGAACAACGCCGTGTTGAAGCCGGCAACGCCTGCGAAAATCTCGCGCTGTCCGGCAAGCGCGCCGACAATCGCATAGGACAGGGCCTCGGACGCCCCGCGCGCATCGGATTGGATCGACACCTGGACCAGTTGCTGCGGCTCGTGGACAGGAAGGGGACGCAGCATCAGCGCATCGATCAGGGCAAAGATCGCGGTGTTGGCGCCGATGCCGAGCGTCAGGGTCAGGACGATGACGAGCGTGAACCCGGGACTTCGGCGCAACAGGCGGGAGCCGTACCGCACGTCGCGGCCGATCTCCTCGAGCCAGGCGCCATGCTGCTGTGTCCGAACCCGCTCCTTGGCCTGCTCGAGCCCTCCGAGCTCGAGGACCGCCATCCGGTGCGCCTCGGCGGGCGGGATGCCTTCGCGGATCTTCCCGGCGGACGATTCCTCGAGATAGTTCCTGAGATCGTCGTCGAGCTCCTGTTCGGCTCGCGCCGGCCGCAGGAGGCGGCGCAGGACTGACACGATCCGGCGCAGCAGCGTCATGCTCCGCAGCTCCTTTAGGGGACCAAGATGAACCCTACTGTAGCGCGCCTGACCTTTAGGTTGTCAAGAGGAGGGGAATGCCTGCAGGACCTTGTCGCGCACTGCCGCGGTGTTCCGCTCCGTGACGCGTGAGATTGCGTACGCGTAGAGGAGCACCCCGGCGCCGATGAGCACGGCGAGCGCGATGTAGCGCGGTTCCGACGGCCAGGGGGCATCAGGCAACAGCACCGCCCGCAGAAAAATCAAGAGCGAAATGTGCACGACGTAGAGCGTGTACGAACAACCGGCGATCTCGTGTGACACTCGCGAATAGAGATCGTCACGCGCCGGAGTCCGATCGTGCAGCAGGATGTAGAGCACGATCGCAAACACCGCGCCGTTGACGTAATCGAGGCCGGCGGCTGAGCTGCTGAACAGATCGATGACCGCGCCCAGGTGAGTCATCGCGACGAAAGCGCAGAACGCGACGAGACCCGTCATCACGACGCCGAACGGAAACCGGCGCTGGAGCGCGGGAATCTGCGGCAGCAGGCAGACGGCCGTCCCCATCAGCCAGATCGGAAAGTACGTCGCGATCCACGTTCCGACCGCCATCAGCAGCAACACGAAGAAGACGGCCTGAACGGCCGCTCGCGCGGGCCGGGCCGGACGCACGATGGCCAGCCATCCCAGCGGAAACAGGATGTAGTACCAGAATTCGTAGCTGAGGCTCCACAGCGGATCGTTCGAGCCGAAGGGCGGAGCGAGGACCGTCTGAAGAAAGACGGCATTCGCGACGAACGTCGTCACGCTGAATCGATCCGCGACCGGGAAGTAATCGTGCTCCCATGGACGCGGAGCTCCCGTGTAGACGGGGTTCGACCCGTAAAGCGAGAGACCGAGCGTGTCCCAGAGGAGTGTCAACAGAAGCCCCGGCAGGAGCACGAGCCAGAGCCGCGTCAATCGATTCACCAGATAGCGCTTCCAGGACCACCGACCGGTTGCGCGATCGCGGAAGATGCTGCCGGAAATGAAATATCCGCTCAGCACGAAGAACACCATGACGGCGTCCTTGCCGAACGACGTCGCCGTGTAGAACAGCAGCGTGAGCCAGTCGTGGCGCGGCAGGTCACCGTACGCGAGAAAGAACTTGTAGCGGACGTGATAGACCAGGACGGCGACGGCCGCCAGCCCGCGAATGAGATCCAGGTGATTCGAGACGCGCCGTCTGTCCGTGTCGATCGTCATGCGCGCGCGAGCGGCGGACGACGAAACGGACCAGTTACCTTGGAGATCGCGCGGGCAATGCCGAGCAATCGCGATTCGCTCCAGCGCCTGCCCACGACCTGGATGCCGATCGGGAGACCGTCCGGATCCCGCGCGTACGGCAGCACGACTGCGGGATGACCGGTGTAGTTGAAGAGGGCGCCGTGCGCGCTCACCAGCCAGTACGGTTCGTTCCTGCCGTCAACCTGGAGCGGCGACCCGGGCTGGCAATGCGGAAACGCGTTGACCATCGACACCGGACTGAGAAGGACGTCCCAGGAATCGAAGAACTGTTCCCAGGCGACGATCGACCGATCGCGGTGGTGGAGCGCTTCGAGGTACGCGGCTAACGTCGCCGGCGTTTGGCCCTGGGACTCGAAGGCGCCGAGGGCCATGCCGATCAGCTTTCCGGCCCGGGAAAGATCGTCGCTCACTTTCACCGGCGGCAAGCCTGCTTCATCCACCTCTTTGACGTGTCTACACAGCGGTCGAAGCGTCTTCGCCAGTCTGGCGAGCGCGTCGCGGATGTTCGACGCGACCGGCAATTCGGGAAATGTCCGGGCGACCGCGATCTTCAGCGGCTTCAACGCCGCCCTTGGAGATGCTTCGACCGGCACCGGCTGGACTTCGGTGTCGAGCCGGTCCGGACCTGCGATGATCCGAAACAGGACCGCGAGATCCTCGACGGTCCGCGCCAGGGGTCCGGCGCAGGCCATGACGCGCAGCGCGCGGGGCGTCCCTCGTGGATCGGGGACCACACCCGTCATCGCCACGCGACGCTCCGTCGGCTTCAGCCCGAACACGCCGCAATACGCGCCCGGCAGCCGGATGGACGCCGAGAGATCGGTGCCGATCTCGAACGGCGTCATCCCGGAGGCGAGCGCTGCGGCTGCGCCGCCGCTCGATCCGCCCGGCGTCCGCTCGAGG
>JBLNGH010000295.1:0-3789 GCA_050264575.1 Acidobacteriota bacterium
CGGCACGACCGTCGTTCCGGACACGACGATGGGCTTTGTCACGGTCCCTTTGACCTGGTCTTCGACCTTGCTCGTGTTCGACGCGAGCGGCGTCGTCAGTGTGATCAACATGATCGTTTCCGCAGGGATCGACACTTCACGGAACTTGGGTTCCGGCGGCGGTGGCGGCGCCGGAGGTGGTGTCGCGGGCGCCGCTGCAGGCGTGGTGGCCGGCGCCGCCGCAGGCGGTGTGCCAGCGGGCGCGGCCGCAGGCGGCGGCGCGCTCTCGGACCGCGCCTGACCAGCCGGTGCGGCCGGCGGCGTGGCCGGGGTCGCGGCAGAAGATGCCGGCGGCGGCGGCGCGCCCGCCGGCTGGCTCGCCGCGCCAGCTGGCTGCTGATTGCCGGGTTGAGAACAACCCGCAAAGAGCACCGATGCAATCGCCAGAACGAGCATCGATCTGGTCATGTTCACCCTCACATTTCTTCCCGGATCTCGGACTGTCTCGGTTGAATCGTCACACTCCGGACCCGCGCTACGGAGAGCATGACACGTACAGGCACCTCATGTCGTGAGAATCACCTTCAGGCCTTCGCGCGCGTGATCGAACGCCTCGGCGTACTGCGCGAGCGGATACGTTGCGGCAACCAGAGGCTTGACGTCGATCGCGCCAGCCTCGAGCAGATCGATCGCGCGGTCGAATGGCCCGCATCTCGATCCGACGATGGTGATCTCGTCGACGACGAGCGGGGAAAACGCGACCGGTGTCTCGCCGTGGAACGTCGACTTGACGACGAGCGTCCCGCGCGGACGGACCAGCGACGTCGCGACCGCGAATCCAGCGGGATTTCCGGTCGTATCCACCGCCAGATCGACTTGACGCGCCAGCGACGTCGACGCCTTGTCGAGCGGAACGGTCTCGAGTTGCAGGGCGTTCGCGGTCGCCAGGCCGCGCGCGCTTCGAACGACCACCGTCACGTGAGCGCCCGCGTGGCGGAGCACCTGCGCCACCAGCAGACCGAGCCGGCCGGCGCCGACAACGGCCGCGCGCGTATCGCGATTGACCTCGACCTGCTCCAGGATCCGGCATGCGGCGGCCGCTGGTTCGACGAACACTGCGGTCCGGTCGTCGATCGCGTCGGGAATCCCGTGCAGATTCGCGGCGGGCAGCGAGAGATATTCGGCGAACGCGCCGTCGCGGCCGCGGATGCCGAGGACCGTGCGGACGTCGCAATGTCCGCGACCGGCCCGGCGGCATCCATCACATCGGCCGCAGCCAACGGTGATCTCGCCGGCCACCCGCCTGCCCATCCACGCGCTGCCGGCTGCGTCGTCGACGCGCTCCACGACGCCGACGAACTCGTGGCCGGGCACACCGGAAAATCCGGCGTAACCGCGGAGCAGTTCGAGATCGGTGCCGCAGATGCCCGCGGCGGTCACGCGGACGAGACATTCGCCCGGGACCGCCGGGACGGGGCGATCGCGGAGCGTCAGCGTGCCGTCGTTCAGAACAACTGCGCGCAATTCACCGCTGGCTCTCGAAGAGACCGATCACGTTGCCTTCGGTATCCGAGATCCGCGCGTATGCCCCCATGCCCGGGATCGGCGTGTGCGGCGTCACGACCTTGCCGCCGGCCGCCTGTACTTTCTTCAGCGCGGCCTCGACCGATGACACGCCCACGTAGATCGTCGGCGACGGCGCTTCCTTCGGCCGCGCGAACAGTCCGCCGTTGATCGCGCCGGGCTCTTTCGGCCGGTAATCCTCGCCGGTGGCCACGGTGTTGGCCATGACGTACTGCATCTCCGGCATTTCCGTGAGCTGCCAGCCGAAGCACTGGGTGTAGAACGTCATGGCGCGTTGCTTGTTCTCGAAGGGAATTTCGAAGTGCACGACTTTGTCCATCATTCTCTCCTTTGACAGATGTGGGCCGGGGCTTCAGCCCCGGCGATAGCCGGCCCTAAAGGGCCGGCCTACAGATCTACCTCTGGACTGCCGAATACGTCACGCCGTCTGGACTGTTCTGCACCTCCACGCGCGCCAGCGTCTCACCCGTCGTCAAGTCGAGCACGAGCATCGAATTATCGTTACGCACGGTCACGAACGCGTGGCGGTTGTCGGGATGTGGAAACACGCCTGCGGTCGACGGATCGGCGACCTTCGTGAGTCCGAGCCTGATCGACTTCACGATTGTTTGCGACGCGACGTCCGCGACGACCAGCGACGACGCCTTCGCGTGCGGCAGTAGCGCGTACTTGCCGTCCGGCGTGAACTGCACGCGGTACGGGAAGCCCGGCGACTCAATCCGTTTCACGACCTGCAGCGTCCGCGTGTCGATGATCGAGATCGTGTCTTCCGCGCGATTTCCCGTCCACACCCAGCGGCCGTCGGGCGTCACGCCGACGCCTTCGGACTCGTTGCCGGTCTTGATGTCCGCGATCTTGTTGCCCGTTTTGAAATCGAAGGCACTCACGCTGCCGTCGCGGATGTTCGAGCAGTACAGCCGCGTGCGATCGGTCGAAAGGGCGAGCATGTGCGAGACGCCCGCTTCAGTCCGGAACACGCGCTCGACGGCGCCCGAGGTGATGTTCACGACCAGCAGCGCCTGGTTCGCCTCCGACGTGACCACGACGTGTGTGGGATCCACCCACCGCACATCGTGGGGCGCGCGGTACTCGCCGAGATCGATCGTCTTGACGGGGTCGCCGCCCGGCAGCGACAACACGCTCAGCGTCTTCTGCGGACCGGCACCCTGCTTGTTGTAGTTGGTCACGACGACGGTGCGGCCGTCCGGTGAGGCCGCCGCCTCGTGCGGCCCGCCGACGACAGGCACGTGCCGGTAAGCCGTCATCGTCTTGAGATCGATCAGCGTCACGGAGTCCGATTGCTGGTTCACCGCGACGACCGTGCCCGTGAGGTTCACGGGTTGGGACGGCTGCGCGGAGATGAGCGCGGTGCTCAAGGCGGCCAATGCCAGCACAACGCCGGAAAGGTGTCTGAACATGGCGCAACCCTAATGTGCTGTTCGCGGCTCTGGCAAGCCGATTGTGACGAGCCGCGGCATGACCGCCAGGATCAGTCATCGCCGGCTCCGGTATCTCGCCGGAGCCGGCGACCTGACGTGTCAATCGGCCGCGAGCGCCGCGGCGGCGAGCTTCTCGAGGTCGAGGTATTGCGTCTTCTCGACCGTGACGCCGACGAAAAGAATCTTGCCTCCGTGAAACGTGCCGGGCGACCGGTAGTCCTCGCTCACGGCGTCGCCGCTGTCCCGGCCGATACACAGACCATCGCCGGACAGCGTGAACTTGCCGGCCTGCGTTCTCATCTCGCCCTGCGCCACGGCCTTGTCGTTCACATAGAGCGTCGTCTTGCCGAGCGACTCGCCGTGCGGACCAGCCTTGTCGCGCGTGAACTCCATCCCCAGCGTGTACTTCCCCGGCTTGAGCGGCTCCGGCGAGATGAACTTCTGTTCCGGTTTGATCCCGAGGAAGTTGTAGACGTAGTGCAGCTTCTGGTTCTTGAGGAACAAGGCATGACCGCCGAAGCGTGAGCCGTGCGCGAAGATCACGCCGGCGCAGTCAGCATCCTTGATCTCGACGTCCGCGAGAATCTTGTACGAGCGGCCCCGGACGTTGACCGGCTCGGCCATGCAAGCGAACAGCTTCCTCTCCTCCGCGTTCAGGGACTCCCCCGGACGGACGTGGTCGGCCGGGTTGGCGGCGTCCTCCGGCATCGGATTGAACGGCGTGAGCTTGGTGCCCATCGGAATGACGCCCTTCTGGATCATCCGCGGCAGCACCCATTCGCGGTAC
>JBLNGH010000296.1:0-17286 GCA_050264575.1 Acidobacteriota bacterium
CTGGCCGGCCTGCAGGTCGCGATCATCGGCGATCTGGTCCACAGCCGCGTCCTGCGATCGAACGTGCTCCTGCTGACCAGGATGGGCGCGGCCGTGCGCGCCTGCGGTCCGGCCACGCTCGTCCCGCCCGGCCTCGATCGCCAGGGCGTGCGCGTGACGACCTCGATCGACGAGGCGCTCGACGGCGCCGACGTCGTGATGATGTTGCGCGTTCAGCACGAGCGGATGAGCGGCCTGTTCCTGCCGTCAGTCCGCGAGTACTTCGCGCTGTTCGGCCTGACGCCGGCGCGGCTCGAGCGGGCCGCCCCGGACGTCATCGTGATGCACCCCGGCCCGATGAATCGTGGCGTCGAGATCGACTCCGAGGTTGCCGACGGCCCGTGGTCGGTGATCCTGGACCAGGTGGCCAACGGCGTCGCCGTGCGAATGGCAGTGCTGTACCTGCTCGCCGGCGGCGAGGCGGAAGCGTGATGCGCATCCTGCTCAAGTCCATCCACCTCGTCGATCCCGGCGCCGGCCGCAACGGCCGCTTCGACGTGCTGATGGAGGACGACCGAATCCTGCGCGTCGGCACGGGCGTGCCGGCCGATGGCGCGCACGTGGTGGAGCTGCCGTCGGCGCTGGTCGTAACGCCCGGGCTCATCGACATGCACGTGCACCTGCGCGAGCCCGGCCACGAGCACAAGGAGACGATCGCGACGGGAACGGCGTCGGCCGTGGCCGGCGGATTCACCGCCGTCGCGTGCATGCCGAACACGGATCCGGTGAACGATCATTCCGCGGTCACGGAGTTCATCGTCAAGCGCGCGGCCGAGGCGAAGCTCGCACGCGTGTATCCGATTGGCGCCGTGTCGATGGGATCGAACGGCCAGCAGCTCACCGAGATCGGCGATCTCAGAAACGCCGGATGCGTCGCGATTTCCGACGACGGACGGCCGGTCGCGACCGCGCTGCTGATGCGGCGCGCGATGGAGTACGCCTCGATGTTCGGCATGCCGGTGATCGATCACTGCGAGGATCCGTCGCTCAAAGGCGACGGGGTCGCGCACGAAGGCCCGGTCGCCGCGATGCTCGGACTCCGGGGGATTCCGGGCGCGGCCGAATCGGTGGGCGTTGAACGCGACATCGCGGTGGCCGAGATGACCGGCGGCCACGTGCACATTGCACACATGAGCGCGCGGCAGTCCCTTCGGGCCGTCCGCGCCGGAAAGGCGGCCGGAATCCGCGTCACCTGTGAAGTGACGCCGCACCATTTCGTGCTGACCGACCAGACGCTCGCCGAGCGCGGCGGCTACGACGCCAACGCCAAGATGAACCCGCCGCTGCGCGAAGAAGCCGACCGCGCGGCGATGATCGACGGTTTGCGCGACGGATCGATTGACGTGATCGCCACCGATCACGCGCCGCATCATGCCGATGAAAAATCGCTCGAATTCGATCGCGCGCCGTTTGGCATCGTCGGACTCGAGACGGCGGTGTCACTGTGCCTCGACCGGCTCGTCCATGCCGGAGTCATTGGCTTGCCGCGGCTCGTGGAGCTCCTGTCGCTGAATCCGGCGCGCGTGCTCGGCATTCCGGGCGGCACTTTGTCGGAGGGTGGTCAGGCGGACTTGACCGTGCTCGCCCCTGACGCGAGGGTCACGATCGACGCTCGATCCTTCAAATCGAAATCGAAGAACACGCCGTTCGATGGCTGGACGCTCAAGGGAGGCGTCGCCGCGACCATCGTGGGCGGGCGCGTGGTGTATGCGAACGAGAACATGCCCGTCGCCCGCAGCCTGCGCCCCACGAGCGAGCGGTAGCGAGCGAGTCGGCGGAGCGGCCACCTTCGCGTTAAAGCTTCGGTGCCCCCGCCGTAGCCTTGGCGTAGGCGGGAGCGGGATCTCGGGGCCCCCGCCTTCGATGAACTCAGGGCGGCCTGAGCAACGTCGAAGGCCGCGAGCGACGCCGTAGGGGTGCCCGCAAGGGCGAAGCCCATCGGCTTTTTCAGAGGAGCGAATGACGCGACGTGACGACGTGCGCCGAAAGGCGCTGGCCAACCTTCAGGAATTCGAAGTCCTGATGATGGACGGGCATTTCGACTACGGCAACGGCTATCACGGGCGCGTATATCTCAATCCGCACCGGATTTTCCGGCAGCCATCGCTCATCTGGCGCTTCGCCCAGGACCTCATCGACATTCTCCCGGAGCCTATCGTGTCGTCGACCGAGGTCGTCGTCGGTCCGGTGATGGGCGGCGCGCTGCTCGCTCATACGCTGGCGGGACTGCTCGACGCCCGCCATCCGCTCACGCACCCGCCGACGAGCTTCGCGCCCCTGTCGCTCGACGCGACCGGCGCCATGGTGCTACGGCCGTTCTATCGCCGCATCGTCGCCGGGAAGCGCGTGCTGCTCGCCGACGATATTAGAAATACGGGGAAGACGTTTCAGAAGGCCAAGGGGCTGATCGAGGAAGCGTCGGGCACCGTGATCGCGACGGTCGAGATCTACGACCGGCTCGAGGCGATAGTCGATCTCGGGGTCCCGAACTTCGCGTTGGCGGGGTACAAGGCGCCCGAAAACTACGAGGCTGCGACCTGCCCGATGTGCCGGGACGGGACGCCTGTGACGACCTTTTGACGATGAACCGAAGGCCGGAAACCGGCCTTCGGGAAGAGCGGGGGAGCGAGGCTGCCTGCTTACTGCCGGCGTCGACGGCGATAAGCTGCGGCGGCCGCAGCCAAGCCCGTGCCGAAGAGGATGAGCGATGCCGGCTCAGGCACGGGAGTCTGGGGCGGCCCGAAGGTCACGTTGTCTTCCGAGATCAGCGGCCCGACAAACCCGCCTGTCGCATCTGTGAATTGAGCTTTGAACGACCCGATCGTGGTTGCGCCCAGATTTGGGAGGGCGTTGTCGATGTTCAACGTGAACACCCAGGTGTCAGTGGTCCCGGCACCGCCGTGAGTGGCCCCGAATCCTGCCGAGTTCGCGCAGAAGAACCCGTTCCCGCTGCCGCTGCACCCTCCCGAGTTGATGCCGCCGGGCGTGACCGACCACGTGTCCTCGGCCGGGCCTGTGACCGTCGGGATACTGTCGTAGTTGTTCGTGAACGCGTCGATCTTGAAAGCGATGGTGTTCACGTAGACGAAATCCACCGGCGACCCGTATGTCGCTGTCACCGTGAGCGTGTAGATGTTGTTGGCGTCATCGATGAGCGCATAGGTCAGGTCCCAGGCTGTATTGTGGTTCCCACACGTCCCACAGTTGGGGAGGATAGTCGTCGCTTGGGCGACGTTCGGCATGACCAGGGCCAACCCCGTGAGCAGCATCCCGGCAAGCAGCTTTTTCATGACCCGTCCTGTGCTTATGATCGCCTGTGAACGCGTAGATCCAACCGGCGCACCTTTGTGCAATTACAAAGCCAGTCAATACTCGCGAGGACTCGTCAAGCTCTTGATTCCGGTCGCCTCTGCAGTGGACTTTTGTCAGATATGGAGTTGAACGGAACCACCAAGGTAGAGTTTTCCCGGAAATGGACGCTGTAGAAGATAAGTTCAGATCGTCGCTCAATCGGCTGTATGAAGGGTTCAATGCGCCCGACTCTGCCCTCGATCCCATCCAGATCGTCCGGCGCTACGCGCGGATAGAGGACCGGGAAATCGTCGCGTTCATCGCGTCCGGCTTGGCCTTCGGCCGAGTGGCCTCCGTTATGGCGTCGGTCGAGGCGGTCTGCCGCGTGCTGGGGCCGCACCCGTCGTCATTCGTCCGTGGATTCGACCCCGACCAGGACGGCGCTCCGCTTCGGCCGCTCGTCCATCGGTGGATCCGGGGAAACGACTTCGTCGCCTTGCTCTGGGTCTTGAGGCGGCTTCTCGAGGACTTCGGAAGCCTCGAGCGGAGCTTTGCAGACGGTCTGACTGCAGAAGCAGCTGACGTCGCCGCGATGCTCGAGTCATTTTCGACTCGTGCTCGGACCACCGATCTCCGTGCTGCATACGGCCGTATGCCCAAAAAGCCGGGAGTCAGTTACTTCTTCGCAAGGCCCTCAACCGGGGCCGCCTGCAAGCGTCTGAACCTCTTTTTGAGGTGGATGGTCCGCCGGGACGCCATCGATCCGGGCGGGTGGACCTCAATCAGCCCTCGGCAGCTCGTGGTCCCGCTCGATACCCACACGATCCGGGTCGGACGCTGCCTGCGACTGACGCGCCGGGCCACGCCGGGCTGGCAGATGGCGTCGGAAATCACGGCGGGGCTGCGAAGGTTCGACCCGGATGACCCTGTCCGGTATGACTTTGCGCTCTGCCACCTCAGCATGATGGGCGGCTGTGGCTTTGGAGCCCGGAAAGGCAACAAGGACTGTCCGCTGCGGGAGGCTTGCCGGCCGGGGCAAAGCCGAAGGCCGAGGGCCAAAGGCCGAAGGTAAGAGCTCCTCTAACCTTCGCTTTGCCCTTTGCCCTCTGCCCTCTGCCCTGACAAAGCTCTTCTGTAAGCCTCAACCGTCCGCTGTACCATCCGATCGACGCTGAACTCGTCAACGACCCGCGCGCGTCCCGCCGCGCCAAAGAGCCGCCTGCGCTCCGGATCACCGAGAAGGGCGACAATGGCGCCGGCGAGCGCCTGGTCGTCATGCGTCGGCACGAGGAGCCCCGTGACTTCGTGAACGATCGCCTCCGGGATGCCGCCCGCGCGGGTCCCCACCACGGCGCGGCTGGCAGCCATGGCTTCGAGCATCGCCGACCCGAGTCCTTCCGTCACGGAGCTCATGGCGAACACGTCGAACGATTTCATCAGTCCGAGCGCGTCCGCGCGGAAGCCAGCCAGGATGACGTGTCGATCCAGACCCAGTTCATGAATCTGCCGCTCGAGCGGCTCCTTGAGCTCGCCTTCGCCGACGATCAGAAATCGCGTGTCCGGTATTTCCCGGATGACCTTCGCCGCCGCGGCCACGAGATGCCTCTGGCCCTTGTGCGCGGCGAGCGCCGCGACGTTGCCCACGATCGGGGCGCCCTTCGGCAGCCAGAACGCCGCGTGCGCATCGACGGGCGGTTGCTTGTCGACGAGACTCACGTTCACGCCGTCATGCACGACGACGATGCGATCGGGGGCGATGCCGTCGGCGTCGAGGATCGACGCGATCGTTCTGGAGGCGGCGACGAACAGATCGACGTGTCCGTACTTCCACTTGGAGAACGCGTGGCTCTTCAAGTGAAAGTCGACGCGCCGCGAGGCGACGACCGCGGGCCGGCGCGGCGGACCGGGCTTCATCTGCAGCGCCATCGCGACGAGCGCCACGCCCATCGGATCGTGTGCCTGCACGACATCGGGCTGGATGTCGCGCAGGACGCGCGCGAGCTGCCAGGCGGCGTGGACGTCGAACTCGCTGCGAGGCGAAAAGCCGATGAAGCGCAACCCTTCGCTGGCGCGTCGCTTCAGCTCGCCGGCTTCATGCGCCACGAGCACGGCGGGATGTCCGAGCTCTTCGAGGCCGGTGACGGTCAGCAGGACCTGGTTCTGGCCTCCGCGCCACGTCTGGGCCGTGTCGATGTGAACCGATCGAATCGGGTCATCCGGGGCCATGATCGAGATCCCACAGGCGCGCGAACTTCAGGAACACGTAGTACGCGTTCATGACCGAGACAATGAACCCCGGCAGACCGTCGCGAATCCCTCCTCGAAGCAGGTAGTTGCGAACGAACGCCGCAAACGGGTGCACGACGAGATCGAAGGCCCCGGCGCGGCGCCCGCCGGCGCGCATCTCTTCCGCAGCCAATCTCGTGTACCGCTCCATGGTCTGGTGATGGTGGGCGACGTCGCGGTACGCGTAATGCTCGAGATCCTGCTGTAGGCGACCGACGCTTCCGTCGGCGCTGACCGATTCGTGGACGCGCCGCTGCTCGTTCCAGCGCGCGCGCCGGCGATCGTAGAGGCGCAGCTGATAATCAGGGTACCAGTCCGTCGTGCGGATCCAGCGGCCGAGATACCACGTGACTCTCGGCATGCGGTAGCCAGGCACAGCCGGCTCCGCGGCGAGCGTGCGGCGTATCTCGTCGGCGAGCGCCGGCGTCACGCGTTCGTCGGCGTCGATCGACAGAATCCAGTCGTGAGTGGCCTGACTGGCCGCAAAGTTTTTCTGCGCCGAGTACCCGGGCCAGTCGCGAACGATGACGCGTGCGCCGCGCTTCTGGGCGCGGGTGACGGTGTCGTCGGTGCTTCCGCTGTCGACGACGAGAACTTCATCAGCCCACCCCGCTGACGCGAGGCAGGCATCGATGTGCGCGGCTTCGTTGAGGGTGATGACCGTGACGGTCAGCTTCGGCACCGCGCCGACTATAGCGCAGCCCGAACCCCGGAACTTCGGAACTCCGGAACTCCGGAACTCCGGAACCGGCACGTGCTCTTATCTGATTTTTTGCACCCTGTCGAACGTGATCAGCGCGCTGGCGTAAGCAATTTCGGCGTTCAACGCGCCGATGCGCGCCTGCGCGAGGTCACGCTGCCGCACCTGGAGATCGAGCGTCGAGCCGATGCCCACCGCAAAGCGCCTCTCCTCAGCGCGGTACTGCTCTTCGAAGGCCTCGAGCGCGACGCGAGTGGCGAGGACGCGCTGGTATGTGTTCTGAACCTGCCGGGCCGCTTCACGGACGTCGAACGCGATCGCCAGCTCGAGGTCGCGAAGCGCGACCTGCTGCTGACTCTTCTGGATCTGGCTCTGCGCGAGCGACGCTTCGGCAGCACTCCGGCCGAGCGGGTAGCCGACTCTCACCCCGACCGTCCAGTTCGGGTACGCGCCGCCGAATGAGTCGCCGAGCACGGTCCCATACCCGCGAGTGAGGGCGTCGATATTGGTCGCTGTCCCGCCTGTCGCCGCCGCCAGGTAATTCACGGCCAGGTCAACCGTCGGATGCGTGTCGTTGCTGTTCAGCCGGATGGAGAGATCGGTCAGCTCCATGTTGCGCCGTTGAACGGCCAGGTCGAGCCGGTTCGCGAGCGCCGTCTTGATGGCCGCGTCGACGTCGAACACCGGGGCCTTGACGGTGATCTGATCGATGGGCTCGAGCTTGACGGTCCAGTAGTCCTGCCGCTCGTGATCCAGGATGAGCGCGCGCAAATCGTCTTCGGTCGTGCCGATCCGGGCGTCGGCGACGAGCAGCTGCTCCTCGTTTCTCGCGACCTCCGACCGCGCCTGGACGATCTCGATCTCCGGCGACTGGCCGACCCTGACACGCTCCGTCGCGTTCTTGAGCGTCTGCTGCGCGATGTCCATGTTCTGCTGCGCGACCTTGCGCCCCTCAATCGCCGAGACGAGACTCAAGTACGCGAAGCGGATGTTCGCTTCGGTCGCGACGATGCGCTCTTGCAGGGTGATGTCGGCGATGGCGCGCCGTCGCTCGTCGCGCTCGACCGACGCACGCTGCGCATCGATGGAGTAGTCCCGCCAGATCGGCTGGAGGAAGTCGACGCGGACCGTCGATCCAAGCGTCGGATTGTAGGTCTGGTTCCCCGTGCTCGACGCACGGTTGCTGGACCAGTTGACCGTGTACCCCCCGCCGAACCACGGCAGATTCTGCTGGACGAACGCGCCGCCGCTGACGTTGTTGCTGGACGTGACCGAATTGGTGCCGTCGGGAAGTCTGACCGGCTGCGACTGTGACGTGTTGCGTGAGAGCGAGTAGCCGGTGACTGGCAGGAACACGGATCGCGAAATCGCGATGTTCTGCGCGGCGATGTCGACGTTCAGCCGTTCGGCCTTGAGCCCGAGATTCGACTCGAGTCCCATCGTCACGGCCTGGTCCATGGTGAGCGGCAACGACGGCCCTTGTGGCGCGGCTGCCTGGGGCGCCGTGGGCATCGGCGCCTGTCCAGCAGCCTGTGGCCCGAGCGCAGACAGCGTCGGAGTTGCCGCCGTCATCAGCGCGGTCGCGGTCGCCATCGCGATCGAACGAAATCTGCGCAACGAAATTTGAGTCACCATCGGTCAGTTCTCCGGATGCCGGCTCATTCCGGCCACGATCACGATCTAGACGAGCGCCCGGCAGGCGCAGTTCAGCGCGGATTTATACTATCGGCCGGGCTTCGCGTTTTTGGGACGCAGTCGTCCCGCTTCGCGGACCTCGGAAGGGCAAAGGGCTGAGGGCAAAGGGCAAAGGAAAGGGAGGAGGGCTCAGGTTAAAGGATCCGCCCGTCCCGCCATCTTTCTTCCTGAGAGTAAGATGGCCAGCGTCAGTTCGCTCCTGTCTTTTGTCCTCTGCCCTTTGCCCTCTGCCCTTTCCACTGTCCTTTTCCGTCAAAGAGTGCAAACCATGCGCCGACTTCTGACCGTCATCGCCCTGGGACTCGTCGCCAGTTCCTGGCCCGCCTCCGGACAATCCTCCGGCAGCGCGCGTGCGGGAGGCATGCTCACCATCGACAGCATCATGCGGGGGCCCAAGCTCGTAGGGTCGCCGCCGGCTGCCGTTCGCTGGGCGCCTGATTCGTCGAAGATCTATTTCACCTGGCAGAAAGCGACTGACGAACGGCCGTCGACATACGTCGCCAATCGCGACGGGTCGTCGTTGAAGAAGCTGACCGCCGACGAGGCTCGGACGATCGACGTCGCGCCAACCGGAAGACTGGATCGCGCGCGTCGCCGTGTACTCACGACCGAGAACGGCGACGTCGTGACGTACGACACGACGACCGGTGAACGCCGGCAGCTGACGAGAACGGCCACGGTCGAGTCGAGTCCGCGATGGATTCGCAACGATACGGCGATCACGTTCGTGCGCGACGGCAATCTGTTCGTGATGACGATTGAAGGCGCCAGCGGCGTGCCGTTCGCGCAGATGACCGACATCGTTGCGCCGGAACAGCCCGCGACGGCTGGTCAGCGCGCCGCCGGCGCAGGCGGCGGACGAGGCGGAGGCGGAGGTCGAGGCGCGGCTGCGGCCGCGGCGACCGGCAGCGCGGCGAACGAAACCGAATCGCAGAAGTACCTTCGCGAGCAGGAGCGATCGCTGATCGATTTCATCCGCCGGCAGGCGGAGCAGCGTGAGGAAGGACTTGGGCGCGGCCGGGGCGGCGCTGGCGGCGGCGCGGCCTCTGCGCCCATTCCGCGATTCTCGCTGACGCCGCGCCAGACGCTCGCCGATGTTCAGCTCTCGCCGGATGAGCGGTACGCGTGGATCGGTGTGGCGGAGCGGTCCGAGGGCGCGTCGCGCGCGCAGGACACCCCGAACTACGTCACCGAGTCGGCCTACCCCGAAATGATTTCCGGCCGTACGAACGTCGGTGACGCTCAACAGCGCCGGCTGTTGGCGATTCTCGACCTGAAAGAGAACAAGTCCGTCTGGGCGGATGCGTCGTCGTTCGCGGGCGTCGAGCGGAAAGCGACGTCGACCGATCCCGACGTGCCGCGCCTGCTCAACTGGGGTCTGCCGGATCTCTCCGACGATGGATCGCAGAGCGTGCTGTCGGTCCGTTCGCTCGACAACAAAGATCGCTGGCTGGTCAAAGTCGATCCGGCGTCCGGGAAGGCGGCCGTGCTCGACGCATTACATGACGAGGCCTGGATACGCGAGCAGTCCGTCGCCGGTCCCGGAGCCGGCAGCGGCGTCGTCTGGCTGGCCGACAACAAGCGGATTCTGTTCCTGTCGGAGAAAAGCGGGTGGATGCACCTGTACTCGCTCGACGTGACGGCTGCGGTCCCGGAGGCGAAGCCCCTGACGACGGGCAAATGGGAGGTCACCGACGCGCGCGTGTCCCGCGACCGCAAGACAGTGTTTCTCACGACGACCGAAGTCCATCCCGGCGAGCGGCATTTCTACACGATGTCGATCGACACCGGCGCGCGGACGCGCGTGACGACGATGGTCGGGTCGAATGAGGTGACGATCTCGCCGGACGAGAAGACGCTGGCGATCGTCTACTCCTATTCGACCAAGCCGCCCGAGTTGTACGTGATGCCGTTCGTCGCCGACGCGCAGCCGACGGCGGTGACCGTCAGCACGACCGAGGAGTGGCGTTCCTTCAAGTGGATCGATCCTAAAGTCGTGACCTACAAGGCCCGCGACGGCGCCGAGGTGTACGCGCGTCTGTTCACGCCGGAGATGATCGGCGCGAAGCGCGATCCGAAAAAACCGGCCGTGGTCTTCGTCCACGGCGCCGGATACCTTCAGAACGCGCACAAGTACTGGTCCACGTACTACCGCGAGTACATGTTTCACAATCTCCTCGCGTCGCGCGGGTACGTCGTGCTCGACCCGGACTATCGAGCCAGCTCCGGCTACGGCCGCGACTGGAGGACCGCGATCTATCGCCACATGGGCGGACACGATCTGAACGACGTCGTGGATGGCGCGAAGTTCCTGGTCCAGACGGAACGAATCGATCCGAAGCGCATCGGCGTGTACGGCGGAAGCTACGGCGGATTCATCACGCTGATGGCGATGTTCACGACACCCGACGTATTTGCGGCCGGCGCCGCACTTCGTCCGGTCACCGACTGGGCGCACTACAACCACGGCTACACATCCAACATCCTCAACGTGCCGCAGATCGATCCCGAGGCGTACAAGAAAAGCTCGCCGATCTACTTTGCGGAGGGACTCAAGGGACGCCTGCTCATCTGTCACGGCATGGTCGACACGAACGTGTTCTTCCAGGACACGGTGCGCCTGGTCCAGCGACTCATCGAGCTGCGCAAGGAAAACTGGGAAGTCGCGCCGTATCCGGTCGAGAACCACAGCTTCACGGAAGAGACGAGCTGGGCGGACGAATACAAGCGGATCCTGCAGCTCTTCGAGGACACGCTGAGGAAGTGAGGCGTGACGTGCGTCTGAGCGGACGGGTTTCCAAGTCCGCCGACGCGAACGGCCTATGGCCCTTGGCCTAGGGCCTGGACAGATGCGAATCATGACCAGCTCCATCGATGTGCTGACTCTCTTCCGCGAGTCGGGCGCGCTTCTCGAAGGGCATTTTCGGCTGTCGTCCGGCCTGCACAGCGCGGGATACCTGCAGTGCGCGCTGGTCTTGCAGCATCCGCGTCACGCCGAGGCGCTGGGCCGGGCCCTCGCCGCGGCTTTGCCCGCCGCCGGCGCGACGGCGGTTCTTTCGCCCGCTCTCGGCGGTGTCGTCATCGGCCACGAGGTCGCGCGCGCGCTCGGCGTCCGCGCGCTCTTCGCCGAGCGGCAGAACGGCGTGCTGACCTTGAGGCGCGGATTCCACCTCGACTCCTCCGACCGCGTCATCGTCATCGAAGACGTCGTGACGACCGGCGGGTCGACGCGCGAGACGATGGACGTGGCGAGAAAAGCGGGCGCTGGCGTCGTTGCGGCGGGCGCCGTCATCGATCGGAGCGGCGGGTCCTCGGATCTCGGCGTGCCGTTTCATGCGCTCGTCACCCTCTCGCTCGCGACGCACCAGCCGGAGTCGTGTCCCTTGTGTGCGGCGGGGAAACCGATCACGAAGCCGGGATCGAGGTAGGGCCTGCGCACTCTGAAACTCACCCTCGCCTACGACGGCACGAATTACGTCGGGTGGCAGCGGCAAATCAACGGCGTCTCCATCCAGCAACTGATCGAAGAGGCGTTCGCGCCGCTCGACGGTGACCGGGCGCCGACGGTCGCCGGCGCGGGGCGCACCGACGCCGGCGTGCACGCGCTCGGACAAGTGGCGAGCGTGCACCTCGACATCGATCTCGCCGCGTCGGCCGTGCAGCGGGCGCTCAACGTCAGGCTTCCGCAGGACATTCGTGTGCTCGGCGTCGTCGATGCGACGCCCGGCTTTCACGCCCAGTTCCATTCAACGGGGAAGTCGTACCGCTATCGGATTGCGACGACGGCGGTGCTGTCGCCGTTCGACCGGTGGTTCGTGTGGCATGCGCCGGGTCCGCGCAACGTTCGGGCGATGCAGCGCGCGGCCGAGTATTTCGTCGGCCGCCACGACTTCGCCTCGTTTCAACCGGTGGGGTCGCCCGTGCGCGACACGGTGCGCACGATCGAGCGAGTGTCCGTCCGTGACGCGGGCGGTGAGATCGTCATCGACGTCGACGGCGACGGATTCCTGCGTCACATGGTCCGCATCATCGCGGGCACGCTCGCCGACGTCGGCAGCGGCGCGCGCGAGCCGCAGACGATTCCGGACGTGCTCTCGGCGCGCGACCGGCGCGCCGCCGGACCGACGTTGCCGGCCGCCGGACTGACATTGGTATCGGTGAGATACTGATTCCTGCCCGAAATGTAGGCCGGCCCTTCAGGGCCGGCGATGCGGCGGGGCTAAAGCCCCGCCCTACATCGGAGGGCCTCTGTTAACATTCCGTCACTCCCGACGTCATGGCGCAATCCGACTTGCTCGCCGCTGTGAAGGCCGGATCCCCTGAAGAGGTCCTCGCGCGCCGGATCGACTTCAGCCGCCTGCCGCGGCACATCGCCATCATCATGGACGGCAACGGCCGATGGGCCGCGACGCGGCATCTGCCGCGCGTCGAGGGACATCGGGCCGGGATCGACGCCGTGCGCGACACCGTGGAGACGTCGGCGCGGATTGGCATTCCCGTCCTCACGCTCTACGCGTTCTCGGTCGAGAACTGGAAGCGGCCGGATACCGAGATCACCGCGCTGATGGGGCTCCTCAAGCACTACCTGCGGCTCGAGCTCAAGACGCTCCTCAAGAACAACATCCGCTTCAAAGTGATTGGTCAGCCGGAACGTTTGAGCGCCGAGATTCGCGACGAGTTGTCCATGGCCGAGGCGCGGACGAGCGCGAACGCCGGGATGGTGTTCAACATCGCGCTGAGCTACGGCGGCCGCGCCGAGATCGTCGAGGCCGCGCGGCGCGCCATGCGCGCCGGCGTCAATCCGGACGCGCTCGACGAAACCGGATTCGCGTCCTTCCTCTACACGGCCGGCCAGCCCGATCCGGATCTGCTCATCCGGACGAGCGGCGAAATGCGCGTCAGCAACTTCCTGCTCTGGCAAATCGCCTACGCCGAAATCTGGGTCACCGAAGCGCTGTGGCCCGATTTCCGCGCGAGAGACCTGCTCGAAGCCATCGTCGACTACCAGAAGCGCGACCGGCGCTACGGCGCGATTGGATCGGAGGCGGCCGCCGTCGGGAAATGACTCGCATCACCAGCGGCATCCTGCTGATCGTGGTCGTGGGCGGCACGATTTGGTGGTTGCCATGGTGGGTGACGTTGGCGTTGGCCGCCCTTGCCGCCGCCGTCGGCGGCAGCGAGCTGGCCGGGCTCGGCGCGCACGCCGGCGCGCCGATGCCGCCCGCATTCGTGGCGTTGGCAGCGGCCGCATCGACGGTGATGGCCGCGCTGCCCGCGCTGACCAGCCTGGGATTCTCTGAAGACACGCTCACCTCGCTGCTGCTCGCCACGATGATCGCGGCGGGCCTGTTGACGCTCGCCTCCGGTCCGCCGTCGCCGGGCACGCTGACCCGCGTCGGGCTCGTCGGCCTGGCGCCGCTGTACGTCGGATTGCCGCTCGGGGCGATCGCGCGCACGCATGCGACCGTCGGTCCGGCGGCGGTCACGTGGCTCGTGGCCGTCATCGCGATCAGCGACACCGCGCAGTTCTACACGGGACGGCTGATCGGCCGGAGAAAGCTCGCGCCGCTGGTCAGCCCGGCGAAGACGATCGAAGGCGCCGTCGGAGGCTTGATTGCCGCCGCGGCGGCCGGCGGCCTGCTCGCGACGTTGGGGATGGTTGACCTGACGGGCGGTTCAGGGGCGCTGCTCGGCGTGCTGCTCGCCGGGTTCGGCATCTGCGGCGACCTGTTCGAGTCGCTGCTCAAACGCAGCGCCGGCGTCAAGGACAGCTCGGTGCTGATCCCCGGGCACGGCGGCGTCCTCGACCGGCTCGACAGCTACCTGTTTGCCGGTCCGGTCTTCTATCTCTTCCTGAGGTTCATTCATTGAAGCGCATCGCGATTCTCGGATCGACAGGATCGATTGGTCGAAGCGCGTTGTCGGTGGTCGATGCGCATCCGGGCCGCCTGCGCGTTGTCGCGCTCGCCGGCGGCGAGAACGCCGCGCTCCTGGCCGAGCAGGTGCGCAAGTATCGGCCGTCGCTCGTCACCGTGGCCAATCCGCAGGCGCTCGACGAGCTGAAGCGGCGCATTGGCCCGAACGGCGGCACGTCGTTTCTGGCCGGCGCGGAGGGACTGCACGCGGTCGCGACGCATTTCGAGGCGCACATTGTCTTGTGCGCTTCGTCGGGGACTGCGGCGCTCGAAGCGGTCCTGGCGGCAATCGACGCCGGAAAGACGATTGCCCTCGCCAACAAGGAAGTCTTGGTCATGGCCGGCGAGCTGATGGTGGAAGCGGCCAGGAAGCACCGCGTGGCGATTCTCCCCGTCGACAGCGAGCACAACGCGATTCATCAATGCCTGCACGGCCGATCGCTGGACGAAGTGCGCCGGCTGATTCTGACCGCTTCCGGCGGGCCATTCCGGTCGCTCGACCGCGCCGCGCTCGAACGGGTCACACCCGAGGACGCGCTCAGACACCCTACGTGGCAGATGGGGCGAAAGATCACGATCGATTCGGCCACTCTGATGAACAAGGGGCTCGAGGTCATCGAGGCGCACTGGCTGTTCGGTGCCTCGCCCGGGCGCATCGACGTCGTCATTCACCCGCAATCGATCGTGCATTCGCTCGTCGAGCTGCGCGACGGATCGATCATCGCGCAGCTGGGGGTCACCGACATGCGGCTGCCGATTCAGTATGCGTTCGCCTATCCCGAGCGTTGGGACGGCATGCTCGCCCCGCTCGATCTCGGAGCCCTGCGGACGCTCGAGTTCGAGCCGCCGGACGATGCGCGCTTCCCGTGTCTGCGGTTGGCGTATGCGGCGCTCGAACGCGGCGGGGCGTGGCCCATCGTGCTCAACGCGGCCAACGAGGTCGCCGTCGAGGCGTTTCTGGCGGGCAGAATCGCGTTCCCGGCCATTCCGCGGACGATCGAAACGGCGCTGTCGGCGGCCGACCGCGCCACGAGCGTGCCGAGAACGCTCGAAGATGTGCGGGCCGCGGACGCATGGGCGAGAGCGTTTTCCATCGAAACTCTTAGTACGTTACGATCGTCCTAGAAAGTGTCCTCCGGAAACGGAACCTCATGATCACAGTACTGGCATTCCTTTTCGTTCTCGGCGTCCTCATATTCGTTCACGAGCTTGGGCACTTTCTGGTCGCGCGATTCTACGGCGTCCGCGTCCTGACATTTTCGTTGGGCTTCGGCCCGAAGCTCCTCAAGGTGACGCGCGGCGCGACGGAATACTGCATCAGCGCCATACCACTTGGCGGTTACGTCAAGCTGGCTGGCGAGACGGTTCAAGACCAGCGGACCGGCGAGCCGGACGAGTTCCTCTCCAAGAGCAAGTGGGTCAGGTTTCAGGTTTACCTCGCCGGCCCGGTGATGAATCTGGGTCTCGCGCTGGTGGTCGTCGCCGTCGTTCTCACACTTGGCGCCGACGTGCCGCTTTACCAATCGTCGGCGCCTGTGATCGGCACGGTCGAAGCGGCCAGCGCGGCTGAGGCTGCCGGGATCAAACCGGGCGATCGCATCGTCAGCGTGGAGGGCAAGAAAGTCGATACCTGGGATGCGTTCAGCCTCGAATACCTTCCCAAGGCGAACCGGGAGCTCGAGCTCGGCGTCATCCGCAACGGCAATTTCATCAGGGTGAACGTCACGCCGCGGCCGACAGGGCGTTATGAAATCGGCGACCTCGGCATCGGGCCCGTCTTGCGGCCGCAGTTCTCGCAGGTCACTCCGGGCGGTCCGGCCGATCGCGCCGGCATCAAACGCGGCGACGTCGTCGTCGGCCTCGATGGAAAGCGCGGCGTCCCGCGCGATCAGATCATCGAGCGCATCCGCAACAGCCCCGGCAAACCGGTCCCGCTGACCATCGAGCGCAACGGCCAAGAGCAGGACGTCACGGTCGTGCCTGACTCCGACGCCGGCACCGGCATCATCCGCGTCCTGTTGAGCTACTTCGAGCTGAAACGGGTCGATCCAACGTTCCTGCAGGCGATCAAGCTCAGCGCCAAGCAGAACTGGGACAACACGGTGCTGATCGGCAGGACGCTCGTCGGCCTCATCACGCGCGAGACGCCCGTGCGTCAGCTCATGGGACCGATCGCCATCGCCGAGCTCTCAGGGAGCTACGCCGAATTAGGGATCGTTGAGCTGCTCAATTTCATGGCGATGATCAGCCTTAATCTCGGGCTGCTCAACCTGATGCCGGTCCCCGTCCTCGACGGCGGTCAGATCGCGATTCTCGCGTGGGAAGGGCTCATCCGCCGCGACCTCAGCAACCGCGCCAAGGAGCGCATCCTGCTCGCCGGCGCCGCGCTCATCGTGCTCCTGATGGTCACGGTGATCTACAACGACATCACGAGATTGATGAGATAAGAACTGAGTCGGTTCCGAGGTTCCGAGGTTCCGGAGTTCCGGGGTTCCGAGGTTCCGAGGTTCCGAGGTTCGGCAGTGTCTCAGTCTGATTGGGTCAGCCGGATTCAGGCTGCTAGTCAAATCGTTTAGCGAACCAAGCTCCGCCGACGTCTCTCCCGCCATGACCGTTGAATGGCAGCTCCAACCACGGAGTAGATAGCAAAGTTGACCACGGCAGCGAGGATGAGAACGCTGGAGAAAGGCCCGCCAGTGCGCGACCCCGTAACCGCAATGCTGATGGCGGTGCCGACATAGAAGCCTGGGAAGCCTAGGATCGCGAGCGGCAGCCAGTCTCGGCTGGCTTGGGCTTCCGTGGCCATGAACAATCCAATCGACGTCGCGATCACCATGGCTGCAGCGAACATGACCGGGCCGCGCCACGACCGGGTTCCCAAGGGGGCCTCTCCAGTCTTGAACTGACCCGTTACCCGAGGTTCTACCTTCGAACGTTCAGAAGTTGTGTTTGCAGCTCTTCCTTCCTGGTAAGCCGAGGCGGAAAAGATAGCCACGCGGAGCGTCGTACGACGAGAACCCCGGAACCCCGGAACCCCGGAACCGACAGCGACAAGTGTCCCTATCTCTTCCTGTAGATTGGATAAGCCTTCGCATCCTTCAGCAGATCGTCAAGAACGTTCCACGTCACGAGCCCATCGTCTGACGTCGGCGCGAGCAGATAGAAGGCCAGCCGCGCGAGCGGCTGGTTCATCGGCACCACCCACGCGCCCGCGGGGACGGTCACGTCGGCGGCCGGTTCCCATTTCCCTTCGAGGGTGCGCAGTGCGTGCTGCTGCGTGTCGATGCTGTTGTTCGGCTGGCGCGCCGTGTTGTTCGTGATCGCGAACTGCTCCAGACCCCGGACGGGAGCAGTCGTCTG
>JBLNGH010000297.1:0-4149 GCA_050264575.1 Acidobacteriota bacterium
AAGGGCGTGCTGCCGGGGTTTCTCGACGCGCTCCGCGTCGCCGGCCTCGAGAGTCACGAGACCGACGAGGACATCATGCGCGTGTTCGTGCCGGGCGGCGCCAGCACGCCCGGAGAGGATCAGCGGCGGATCTGCCAACTGGCCATGCAGAGTCACGTGCAGGTGCGGCACCTGCGCACGAGCGTGCCGACGCTCGAGGACGTGTTCGCGCGCGCGATTGGTGAGCAATGAGCCCGATCCACGATCAGAGCTACCGGCGGTACGAGGGCACGCGGGAGCCGCCGGGCCGCGGCTGGGCGGTCATCCTGTCGTCCGGCCTGCGATCCATGCTGGGACGCAAGTTGTTCCTCGGTCTCATGATCGTCGCCTGGATTCCGCTCATCGTTCGCACGGTCCAGATCTATGTCGTGACGATGTATCCGGTCGCGGCGCAGGTGCCGATGGCCGCGATCAACCCGAAGCTGTTCATGTCGTTTCTCGAGCAGCAGGGCCCGTTCGTGTTCTTCATCACGATTTACGTCGGCGCCGGGCTCATCGCCAACGACCGCCGCGCCAACGCGCTGCAGATCTATCTGTCGAAACCGCTGCTGCGGATCGAGTACATCGCGGGCAAGTTCGGCGTCCTTGCCACCTACCTGCTGCTCGTGACCCTCGTGCCGGCGCTGCTGCTGGTCGCGATGCAGGTCATGTTCTCCGGCAGCCTCTCGTTCATGTCCGAAAATGCCTTCATCCTGCCGGCGATCGTCTTGACCTCGCTGATGCGCGTGCTCGTCGCGGCGTTTACGATGCTGGCGCTCTCGTCGCTGTCGAAAAGCACCCGGTACGTCGCCGTGCTGTACACCGGGACGATTTTCTTCACCGAGGCGATGTACGGCGTGCTCACGCTCATCACCGGCTCGACGCGCGTGGCCTGGGTTTCGATTACCGGCAACCTCGAGCGTGTCACCGATTTCATCTTCCGTCAGCCGCCCCGCTATGAGACGCCGGTGATCGTCTCCGCGCTCGTCCTGCTGGGCCTCGTCGTCGTGTCGATCTCGATCCTCGAGCGGCGCGTCCGCGGCGTGGAGGTCGTGTCGTGACCCCCGCCGTGGCGGATACCGCCAACGCCGTCGCGCAGCCCTCGCCGGTTCCGGCCGCGGGCAAGAACATTCTGGCCGCCGATCATTTGTCGAAGTGGTACGGCCAGGTCATCGGCCTGAACGACGTCACCGTGACGGTCCCCCCCGGCATCACGGGGCTGCTCGGGCCGAACGGCGCGGGCAAGAGCACGTTCATGAAGCTGATCACCGGTCAGCTCAAGCCGAGCAAGGGCAGCGTGACCGTGCTCGGCGAGCCAATCTGGGGCAATCCCAAGCTGTACTTCCGCGTCGGCTTCTGCCCCGAGCAGGACGCGTTCTACGATCGCATGACCGGGCTCGACTGGGTAACCGCGCTCGTCCGTCTGAACGGGCTCGACGAGAACGCGGCGCGCGACGCCGCCGTCAAGGCGATGACGACGGTCGATCTGATGGAGGCCGCCGGCAAGAAAATCGGCGCCTACAGCAAGGGGATGCGCCAGCGCGTCAAGCTCGCGCAGGCGCTCGTTCACGATCCCGAGCTGCTGATTCTCGACGAGCCACTCTCGGGCATGGATCCCATCGGCCGGCGCAAGACGATCCGCTTGATCCGTGAGTGGGCGCGTCAAGGCAAGAGCGTGCTCGTCTCGAGCCACATCCTCCACGAGATCGAGTCGATGACGGCGAACATCCTGCTCATCAACAACGGCCGGATTCTCGCCGAGGGCAACGTTCACCAGATTCGCGATCTCATCGACGAGCATCCGCATACCGTCTACATCAAGGCGAGCGATCCGCGCGGCCTGGCGCGGCAGTTCCTCACGCGCGTCGACGTGATCAGCCTGCGGTTCGAAGCGGATGCGGTGATTGTCGAAACCGGCAAGCCGGACGACTTCTACGGCCGCCTGACGGAGATCGTCGCGGCCGGCGAGTCCGGCACGGTGGAAGAAGTGACGTCGCCTGACGACAACCTGCAGGCGGTCTTCAAGTACCTGGTGAAAACGTGACCTCCGAACGTCGCGCTCCGAGCACTCTCTTCGCCTCTCTCCGGGTCTTCGACATCTCGCTCGGCGAGATGTTGTGGTCGCGCCGCACCGTCTTCATGGGACTCGTCGTCGGCCTGCCGGTGCTGCTCGCGGCCATCGTCAGGCTGCTGCACGAGCTCGGCGCGCCGGGCATGCGGGTCAACAACGCCGCGGTCACCGGGCCGGTCATCTTCGGCCTCATGATCTGGGTCTTCTTCATCCGCTTCAGCGTGCCGGTGCTGGGGGTCTTTTACGGGACCTCGCTCATCGCCGATGAAGTCGACGACAAGACGATCACCTACCTCTTCACACGCCCCATTCCGCGCGGGGCCGTCGTGCTCGGCAAGTACCTGGCGTATCTGGCCTGCACGATCTTCGTCGTCCTGCCCTCGGTCGTCATCGTCTGGCTGCTCATCGTCCCGATTGGCGGGTCGATCGCCGGAAGCTTCCTCGACCTCGCCAAAGACCTGGGCCTGCTCGCGCTGGGCCTGGCCGTCTATGGCGCGGTCTTCGCGATGATCGGCGCCGCCATGAAGCGCCCGCTGCTCGTGGGGCTGGCGCTGGTTTTCGTTTGGGAGCCGACGGCGATGGCGCTGCCGGGGTATCTCAAGCTGTATACGGTCGCGTATTACCTCCAGGGGCTCGTCCCGCATGCCATGCCCGGCGAGTCGACGATGAGCCTGATTCAGTCGATATTCCGGGAAACCCCGAGCTTTTTGCGCTCCATCATCACGCTGGCGTTGATTGAGGTCATCGGGCTGTGGCTCGCGACGAGGGCGATCGAGAAACGCGAATACGTGCTGGAGCAGTAGCGATCCGGCCTGGATTTCTAAAATGTAGGCCGGCCCTTCAGGGCCGGCCCCCGGAAAGCGGGAACTGAAGCCCGCAAGAAGCGTATATTGTTTACAAGGAACAATTTATGTCCCAGCGCACCCGGTATTTCCTGATCGGCTCGGCGTCGTTCATCGTCCTCTCGCTTGGCGTCGGGGCGGTGGCCTATTACAACGGCAACCTTCCGCTCAAGACGCGCGGGGGACCGGAGGAATTCGCGTATCTGCCCGCCGACGTGAATGGCGTGGCGTACGCCAACGTCACGACGATCATGAATTCGCAGTTCACCCAGCGGCTGCGCCAGGTGCTGCCGACCGGCGACGAAAAAACCAAGCTGCAGGCGGAGTTGGGCATCGACATCGAACGGGACATTGACAGCGTCGTCGGCGGTACGGTCGGCTTCGGTCCCGATGAGCACGGGCTGGTGCTGGTCCGCGGGCGGTTCAACACGGGGCACCTCGAGGCGCTCGCCGTTCAGCACGGCGGGACCGCGCAGGAGTACAAGGGCAAGAAGCTGATCACCTTTGAGAACAGCCGCTACGCTCAGGTGGGCGGCGGCGCGGGCGATCAGGTCGGTCATGGCGCGGTCGCATTTCTCGAAGGCGGCCTTCTGGCATTCGGCGACCGCGTGGCGATCGAGCGTGCGATCGACGCGAATGCGACACGTCAGAACGTGACCGGCAACGCGGATCTCATGAAGCTGGTCGGCGAAGTCCAGGCGGGCAGCGACGCATGGGTCGTCGGCAATTTCGAGGCGATTTCCAAGAGCAAAACGCTGCCGACCGACGTCGCGTCCCATCTGCCGGCGGTGCAGTGGTTCGCCGTCAGCGCCAACTTCAACGGCGGCATCAACGGCACTGTCCGCGCCGTAGCGCGCGACGACAAGGCCGCCGAGGAATTGCGCGCGGTCGTCAACGGCGCGCTCGCGGCGGGCCGGCTCGTCAGCGGTCAGGACAAGCGGATCGAGGCGATGCTCAACGCGCTGCAGGTCAGCGGGATGGGCAAGAGCGTGACGGTCTCCTTCACGGTGCCGCCCGAGATCCTCGACATCATCAACGGCGTCGCGGCCGCGAAGCACCTGAGCGACGGCAGCGGGACGAAGGTCAAGAAGTAGGCCGACCCTTCAGGGTCGGCAAGAAGGTCGGCGGGGGTGTATCCCCGCCCGAGATGTGATAAAAAAAATGGGGGCTGGGGAATACCAGCCGCCCATTTGGCAGTATCCCCGCACGCGGTTGAAC
>JBLNGH010000298.1:0-7853 GCA_050264575.1 Acidobacteriota bacterium
CGCCGTCAGGCGCTAACCCGCGGTTTCGCGGTGACCTCGATCACCGTTGTCGAGTGCGGACTGCACTACGACGTAACGATAGCGGGCCGGTCATTCCATATTGTCTTGGAAACCAAACATGCCTTCGGCCGTCGCGCTCGAAACGCTCGCGCCTTCCAGCGCGATTGCAAACTTCCGCGCATCGGGCCACTCCAACGTCGGCCACCACGACATCAACGCCGTCCCTTTCGGCGTGTCACTGTCGGCGTACGTGCCTTTGCACTGTGACACGTAATGCCCGGGGCTGGAGCGCTCGATCGCCGGCCGACTTCGGACTGACGCGATGCGCGACAGGTCGAACCCGCGCCGGAGGGAGCGCAAGGATTGCCGTGCCACCTTCGCACCTTGCGAAGTGGCGCGGCCAGCGATAGTGCGCAATCCTGCGCGGACGGAGGCCGCGGGTTCGAGCGTCATGTCCGCGGAGGCCGCGATCGAACGCTCCAGCCAAGGGCGCTCTCGGTACTGTGCTGAAGGTCCAGTGCCCATTGTCACAGGCGGCGTTGGTCGGCATCTGAAGAGGTGACTCACTTCAGGAGAGAATGACGATGCCTGCACCCGACAAGAACGAAGCGAAGTACATTGCCTGCGCCGCGATCGTGCCTGATTGCACCTTCGAGGCCAGTGCGGCGACCGAGGACGAGCTGGTGAAACAGGTGGTCGCGCACGCCGCGCACGCGCACGGCGTCAGAGAGATCACCCCAGAACTGGCGGCGAAAGTGAAGGCGGCGATCAAAGATAGATAGAAGACACAAGGCAAAACGTCACAAGGCAGAAGAGAGTTTCTGCCTTTGGCCTTCTGCCTTTTTGACTCGACCGATGCTTTCCACCACCCCCGACGGGACGCTCGCTGCGCGCGCCGCGGCCGGGGATAACTCCGCCTTCGAGGAGCTCGTGGGCCGCTATCAGGCGCGCGTCTTTCGTCTGGCGTGCCGGCTCACGAGCGATACCGACGCGCCCGACGTCCTGCAGGAGACGTTTCTGCAGGTCTATCGCCACCTGCCGTCATTCCGCGGCGCGTCGCAATTCGGGACGTGGGTGTATCGCATCGCCACGAATGCCGCGTTGATGCACCGGCGCGCCCGATCGCGGCGTCCGGCAGAATCCCTCGATGTGTTCCTGCCGAAGTTTGACGCCAACGGGAAACACGCCGCGACTCCCGCCGAGCTGCAGGTCGCCGCGTGTGCGGACGAACGGCTCGACCGGCAATTTCTCGCGGAGAAGGCGCGCGACGTCATTGCGCGGCTCCCGGACCTCTACCGCGACGCGTTTGTCCTGCGTGACCTGGAAGAAATGTCGACGGCGGACGTCGCGGAGGCGCTGGGCGTGGATCCGGCGACCGTGCGGCAGCGCGTCCATCGCGCGCGGCTGATGCTGCGCGGGTTTCTCAGCGATCTCGTCGGAGTGAAGCCATGAAGGACATTGCCTGCATCTCCGGCGTCGAACTGCTGATGGACTATCTCGAAGGCGTCCTGCCCGCCGACCTCCACGCGGCACTCGATGTCCACGTCGCCGGCTGTCCGCGATGTGCGGCATTCGTCGAGTCCTACCGCGCGACGCCGCGCATCATGCGCGACGCGACCGCGATGACGCTGCCTGCCGACATTGAAGCGTCGCTCAGGGCGTTCCTGCGGGAGCGGACGACGGCCTTCAAATCGCGAGAGTGATCGACATCGGAAGTTTGAAAGGGACCTTCATCGGCGGCTGAAGCGGTCGCCAACACCATGCGACAGCGTAACGGCGCGACGCGTGCCCGCCGCTACGAATTCAGGCGACGCGCAGACGGGAGCTATTTCGCTGCGACCGATCGCGTGCTGATGCGGTTCCTGCGAGACGCGTCCGGACAGGTCATTGGCCTCGACTGGTTGGAAGGTGGCCGCTCGTCCCCGGCGCCCCGGATTCGTTGACTTCCGTCAAAGGGGGCCGCCACGAGGCGAGCATCCAACGAGGGATCGCGCGAGATCAGCTACACTCCGCCCGCATGTCACTGGCAGCCGGCGATCGACTGGGCTCGTTTGAAATCATCGCGCTCGTGGGCGAAGGCGGGATGGGGCGGGTGTACCGCGCGCGAGATACCCGGCTTTCCCGCGACGTCGCGATCAAAGTGCTTCCCGATACCTTTGCACGCGATGCCGAGCGGCTGGCGCGCTTTCGTCGCGAAGCCCAGGCGCTCGCGGCGCTGAACGACCCGCACATCGCGCAGATCTATCACCTGGAAGAGGTCGGCCAGTCGGCGGCGCTCGTCATGGAGTACGTCGAAGGCCGCACGCTTGCCGACGCGATTCACGCGCGCGCGATCGATGTGGACGAGGCCATCCGGCTGGCCACAGAAATCGCGGCCGGCCTCGAGACCGCGCACGAGAAAGGGATCATTCACCGCGATCTGAAGCCGGCCAACGTCAAGATCACGAGCGACGGCCACGCGAAGATCCTCGACTTCGGTCTCGCGAAAGCGATGACTGGTGACAGCGCTTCGGCCGAGCTCATGAACTCGCCGACGCTGACCGCGCGCGCGACGGAAGCGGGAGTCATCCTCGGCACCGCCGCGTACATGAGTCCCGAACAGGCGCGCGGGAAAGCCGTGGACAAGCGCACCGACATCTGGGCATTCGGCGTGCTTCTCTTTGAAATGGTGACCGGCCGGCGTGCATTCGAGGGCGAGACGGTGTCCGACACGTTGGCGTCGGTGTTGCGCTCGGATCCGGACTGGTCGCTCATCCCTGCGGCCGTGCCGTCGCACGTGCGGTCGCTGATTGGGCGCTGCCTGGATCGCGACGCCTCCCGACGTCTGCGGGATATCGGCGAGGCACGCTTGACGCTGTCAGGCGCATCCTCGCCATCCGTGACCACTGCACAGATTCTCCCGTCGGTCACATTGCCGACGATGTCGGTGGATCGTCCGGCCCGACGGCCGTGGCCCTGGATGATCGCCACTGCGGTGCTTGCGGTCGCTCTGAGCCTCTTGATCCCGACATCTTCTCTTGTCCGGCCGGCCGCGACCGCCGCGGCCCCTGAAGGCCTCGAACTCGCCATCTCTGCGCCACCCGATGCGGAGTTCCAAATCGGATCCAATTCTGGGAACGTCGTCCTGTCTCCTGACGGCAGTCAGATCGCGTTCGTGGCCGCCACGCAGAAAGCGACCACCATCTGGCTTCGGTCGCTCGCGACGGATGATGCGCGGCCGCTGTCGGGGACGGACGGCGCGTCGAATCTGTTCTGGTCGCCGGACGGCAAGCGCATCGGATTCTTTGCCGCGGGCAGGCTGCGGACCGTTGACATCGCCGGAGGCCTGCCGGAGTCGATCGCCGACGCGCCCAACGGCCGCGGCGGCGCTTGGAGTGCGGACGGTACGATCATCTTCACGCCGAACGGCGGCCTTCCGCTCTCCAAGGTCCCGGCCTCCGGCGGCGCCGTCACGCCCCTGACGAAGCTCGATACCGCGCGGGCTGAAAACGCGCACTACTGGCCAGTCTTCCTAGCCGACGGCCAACGTTTCCTGTACTTCGCACGGAGTACCCAGGTCGAGAACAGCGGCATCTACCTGGGGCACATGGACGGATCGCCCGCCGTACGCCTGGTCGCGTCGCTCTCGAGCGGCTTCATCGCCAGGCGGCCGGGGTCGACGGAGTCGTATCTGATGTGGGCCCGGGACTCCGATCTGCTGGCGCAGCCGTTTGACGTCGGAGCCGGCAAGCTCTCCGGCGAAGTGACCAAGATCGCGGGCGGCGTACGCGTGGAGCAAAGTCAACGGCAGGTCTATGCGAGCGGCTCACAGAACGGGCGAGTGGCCTGGGCCACGGCAAGGGCTGCCGAAACCACCCTTGTCGTGTACTCGCGCGACGGCCGGCGCCTTCGCGCGCTGGATATTCCGCCCGGCATCGTCCATCAGCCGGCGCTCTCACCGGACGGGACCCGCCTGCTGTTCGTTCGTGTGGAGCAAGGCTCGGCAGATATCTTCATGCACACCTTGCGCACCGGCGTCACCGAACGCTTGACGACCAGTCCCGATTACGACGAATTGCCGGTCTGGACGGCGGACGGACGCGCGATGACGTATCTCGGCCGGGAAAATGGCCAACGCGTCGGCTACCGCCTGGCACTTGGCGGCGGCGCACCGGTCAAACAGCGGGCGGGCGCGACGCTCACGCCTCTCGAGACAGTCGACGGAAGCTTCGCAATCGTCAGCGATCCCAATCCAAAGTCCGGTCTGGACCTCGTTGCGTATCGACTCAAGGATGAGTCCAAGAGGATTCCTTTGCTGCAAGGTCCGGGTGAGGACACGGCTCCGGCCCAGTCGGCGGACGGACGATGGCTTCTGATCCTTCAGCAGTCCGCCGGACGCAGCGCCGTGTCGCTTGCGCGCTTGCGCATCGATGCCGCGGGTCCCTCATTGGGCCCGTTGCAGACGCTTTCGGAAGGCGTCGGCGAAGCGACCATGCGGCCGGACGCGCGCGAAGTGTTCGTAACAACGCAAGATGGCGTCGTCAAAGCGATCAGCCTCACGCCTGCGGGAGAGACGATGACCGTGGGTGCTACGACGGTGCTCTTCAAAGTGCCAGCGGGAACGAGTGCCGGTACCGTCAATCCAACCGGAACTGAGTTCATTCTCGAAGACACGCCTTTCGCTGCCGGTCAGGCGCTGCGCGTCTTGACGCACTGGGACGCGCGGCTGAAGAGGTGAGTCAGCGGGATCTGAAGATTTGCGCCGGGTCGAGCGCGGCGGCTCGTCGTGCCGGAATCAACGCGGCCAGTGACGCGACGACGGCCAGCACCAGGACTCCGGCCGCGAACGTCAGGGGATCCGTCGGCGTCACGTTGACGAGTTGTGTGGCGAGCACTTGTGACGCGAACAGCGCGCCGGTACCGCCAATCACGACCCCGGCCGCGACAGGAGCCGCGGCCTGCCCGGCGACCAGCCTCAGGACAGTTTCGCGCGTGGCGCCGAGCGCCAGCCGGATCCCGATCTCCGGGGCGCGCTGGGCGGCGAAGTAGCTGATGACGCCGTAAATCCCGACCGCCGCGAGCAGGATCCCCACGCCGCCGAGAATCGCCAGCAGCATCGTGTTGAATCGCTCCGTCTGCACCGTTCTCGCCATCCGCTCGTCCATCGTCATCGGGCTGAACAGCGGGATCCCTGGATCGACGGACGAGACGGCTTGTCGAACGGCCGGGCGGAGCATTGCCGCATCGCCATCGGTTCGCGCGACAACGAAGACGTTTCGACGTGTCCAGCCCCAGGCGACGTCGTCGACCTGCGCGATGGGCAGGTAGAACTCGGATTCGACCGGCCGAGCAGGGCCGCGCGCGCGGACATCGGCCGCGACGCCGACGATCGTTTTGGGATGCTCGTTGCAGCAGAACGCCCGCCGGCCGACCGGATCTGCTCCGGGAAACAGGCGTTCGGCGAGCGACTGGTTGACGATCATCACGAGCGGCGCGCCCGCGCGATCGCGATCGTCAAAGCTTCGGCCTCGAACGATCGGCAGCTCCATCGCGCGGAAGAAGCCGGGCGACACGAAACGCGAACGGGCTTCTCTTGCATTTCGGGATTCGCGCGTCTCGCCCTCCGGGACGATGCCGTTGAAGAAGCTGCCAAAGCCCGGAACGGCAGTCGAGATTGCCGCAACCCGGACGCCGGGAAGCGCCGTTACCGCCGCTTCGATGTCCTGCGCGGTTTGCGTCAGCGATTCGGCGGTCGTCCTGGAAGCCGGCAATGTCAGCCGTGCCGAATACACGCCCGACGGGTTGAATCCCGGCGCGACCCGCCGCATCTCGACGGCGCTGCGAATGAGCAATCCCGCGCCGACGAGCAACACCACCGCGAGCGCCACTTCGACGGCGATCAGCGCCGAGCGCACGACGTCTTTCACGCGGTGTTCGCCGGCGCCGCGACCGGACTCCCGCAGGGACGCGATCACGTCGATTCGCGCCGCCCTCCACGCAGGAATCGACCCGAACAGCACGCTGGCGGTCATTCCGAGCGTCACCGCGAACGCGAGGGCGGTGATGTCGATGCTGGCCTGCTCGAGACGCGGCACACCCGCCGGCGCCAGACCGATGAGCAGCCGCAACAATCCGTGCGCGGCCGCGGCGCCCACGGCAGCCGAGACGACTCCAAGCACCAGACTCTCAGTGAAGAGCTGCCGCACGAGCCGTCCGCGTCCGGCGCCGAGCGCGTTGCGGACGGCCAGTTCGCGTCCGCGCGCCGCGCCTCGCGCCAGCACCAGGTTGGAGACGTTGCCGCAGGCGATCAGCAGGACCAGGCCCACGGCACCCAGCAGAACGAAGAGCCGCGTGCGGTAGTCGTCGACGAGCAGATCGAGCAACGGCTGGATCTGAATGGTACGGTCGGCGTTGTCCTGCGGGAATCGCTGCGCGAGACGCGCGCCAATCGCCGCCATCTCCTGACTGGCGCGTTCGATCGTCACGCCGGGCCGCAGCCGGGCATAGACGTCGAGATAATGCTCATCGCGCCTCGCGCGCTGTTCGGGCGTGAACGCAATCGGGATCCACAGAGCCTCGCTGTCAGCCGTGAAATCAAAGCTTGCCGGCATGACGCCGATGACGTCGTGCGGACGGCCGTCGAGGACGATAGTCTTGCCGACGATCTCCGGATCGGCCGCGAGTTGCGACGTCCACAGCCGGTGGCTGAGCACGACCACCTGATTCCGTCCCGGCTGGTCCTCCGCCGGCACGAAGACCCGCCCGCGCGCTGGTGCCTGCCGAAACACGTCGAAGAACGAGGCCGACACGCGGCCGGCGAGGACGCGTTCGGCGCCTGAATCGCGCGACAGCGTGACGCTCTCGACGACGGCTGCCGCGACGGCGTCGAAAACGGTCTGCTCCTCAGCCATGTCCATGAAGCTGCCGACCGAGATGTTGCCGGCGCGTGAGTCCCGCCAGGTCTCGCCGACGACGACGAGACGAGTCGGATCGGGAACCGGAAGCGGCCGCAGCACGACGGAATGAACCGCGCTGAAGATGGCCGTCGTCGCGCCGATGCCAACCGCAAGCGTGGCGATCGCGACCAGCGTGACCGCGGGCGCCGCCGTCATCTGGCGAAGCGCGAAGACGACGTCCTGGCGGATTTCCGAGAGCCACCGCGCGGGCGGCCTGTGACGCTCCCGTTCGTGTCCCAGCCGCAGCAGCTCCTGCCGCGCCTGTGTGAGGTCTCCGAACCTGGCCAGCGCGGCACGGCGGGCCTCGTCCTCGCGGAGCCCCTGCGCCATCAGCTCGCGCTGTCGCATCTGCAGATGAAACTCCAGCTCACCGTCGACCTCCTGGTCGATCCGCGGACGCGAGACGCGAAAGGGCAGGCGCCGCTTCATGGGTTCAACAGCACCTTGGAGACGGAGCGGGAGAATCGCGACCAGGCCTTCACGTTGGCCGCGAGCTGCCGCCGGCCCGCCGCGGTCAGCTGATACGACTTCACCGGCCGGCCGAGCTCCGACCTGGTCCACCTGGCGCGGATCCAGCCGCGGTTTTCGAGCCGGTACAGCGCCGGGTAGAGCGAGCCGTCTTCGATCTGGAGGCCGTCGCCGGTCGCGGTCTCGAGCCACCGCGCGATCGCGTAGCCGTGCCGCGGCCCTGTGGCGAGCGTCTTCAGAATCAGGGTTTCGAGCGTGCCGTGGAGGAGCTCCTGCTGATCGGGGGCCATTCCAAAATACCCTAGATAATCTAGTTGTATAGATACTCTAGTGATGAGCCGCTGGTCCTGTCAAATAGGCCAGCGCCACGCCGCCCGTACCGGGAGCGCCCTTGGCTGGAGGTCGTCATGCGGGGCCTCCGCCTTCGCGACGCGGAAAAACGTCGCGCCA
>JBLNGH010000299.1:0-5564 GCA_050264575.1 Acidobacteriota bacterium
ACCATCACCTCATTGTCGGCAAGGACGCCACGACGTTCGCCCGCAACCTCGGCTTCGAGATCCTGCCCGACCTGAACACGCCGGAGTCACGCAAAAAATGGCTCGAGTGGAAACAATTGACCGATCCGCTGCACTACATCAAGGATCCTCTGGAGCGCGCGGCCGCCGAAGACGGGATCCGCCGGCAGATGGCAGCCGAAGGATTGCTCGACGAGAATCACATTTACGGGACCATCAACTGCGACGGCGTCAACGCGAACGGCGACGTCTGCGGGGTGACGACGACGAGCGGGCTGGCGTGGAAGATACCGGGGCGCCTTGGCGACTCGCCGATTCTCGGCGCCGGTCTGTATGTTGACAACGCCGTGGGCGCGGCGGGATCGACCGGACGCGGTGAAGCCAATCTCTACAATCTCTGTTCGTTCCTGATCGTGGACGAGATGCGGCGAGGCGCGACTCCTAAAGACGCCGGGATGACGGCGCTCAAGCGCATCAAAGAAAACACGATCGAGAAGCGGCTCTTGAACAAGGAGGGCCTGCCGGGCTTCAACATCAACTTCTACATCGTCAACAAGCGGGGCGAGTACGCAGGCGTGGCCATGTACAACCAGGAAGGACGCGGCACGTACGCGGTCTGCGACAGCAAGGGCCCGCGCCTCGAGAAGCTCGAGCCGCTACTCCAAGGCTCGTCGGGTTAGCGGCCGTACTTCTTCATCACGGCTTTGAGCTCCTCGATCGGCAGGGCACGAACTGTCCGGCCGTTGGCGGTCGTGTCGGTCGCCTTCAGCAGCGAGTTGTAGACGGCTTCTTCGGTCGCCTCGAGCACGCCTTCGAAAAGCCCGGAGACTGCGTCGGTCGGCAGGATGGTTCGCGGCTGCGGGCCGTTCGTCGCCGTTACGCGAAGCGTCGGGTTCGTCGAAAACGCGATCGCGAAGTCGCCGCTGCCGTTGGAGTAGGTGGATCCCGTCCGTGCCAGCGCGAACACGGCGCGCGCTGCGAGTCGCTTGAGGTCGCGCGCGTCGAGCGGCGCGTCCGTGGCGACCACGATCATGCAAGATCCATCGGCATTGACCGGAGTGTTCTGATCGCCGGGGCTAAAGCCCCGGCCTCCACCTGAGGGCCGCAACTCGCGCCAGACCGGTACGCCATCGATGGTCAGGCGTCCGCCGTAGTTCGACTGCACGAGCACGCCGACGGTCCACTCGTCGTTCTGCTGTTTCACACGGCGCGACGATGTGCCGATGCCGCCTTTCCAGCCCAACGCGCTCGTGCCGGTGCCGGCGCCGACGGCGCCTTCCTCTACCGCACCGGTCTTCGCGGCGGCAATGGCGGCCGCGACGTGATCGCGCGTGACGTGCAGTCCGCGGATGTCGTTGAGACCGCCGTCGTTCGTCTCGCCAACCAGACCGTTCACCGAGCGGACGTTCTCGTTCCCGGTCTGCGCGATCGTCCACCGCACGACCGCGTCGAGCGCGGCGCCGACCGAAAGCGTGTTCGTGAGCACGATCGGCGACTCGATCGTGCCGAGCTCGTCGACCTGTGTCGATCCCGCGAGCTTGCCGAACGCGTTCCCGACGAAAACTGCGCCCGGCACTTTTTCGCGAAAGAGGTTGCCGGCGTGCGGCAGGACGACGGTCACACCTGTGCGTATCGTGTCGCCCACGACGAGGGTGGTGTGTCCGACCTCCACACCCGGCACATCCGTGATCGCGTTCGACGGTCCAGGCGTGCCAACGCCGGGCGTAATGCCAAGGTCACGGGCGCGCGGGCGCGACTGGCCGGCCGGGACCGCCGCGGCCCAACCAAGGACCAGTGAGACTGCCGTGAGAGCCAGGAGTCGCATACTCCTCTCCAGCTTCGGGAAGAATTTTGGATGTTCAGAGCACGTCGCAAAAGTGAACGGCTGCGCCGCAGGCGCCTCCAGCGTTCTGAGTTCGAAGTTCGAAGTTCTAAGTTTGAAAAGGCACTTCTATAATAAGCGCCTCTCTTCCCCCGAAGGCCTGGAGGCCCACATGCGTTACCAGCGGCGGATTCTGTTCATTTTCTGCGGCGCTCTGCTGCTCTCGCAGTGGGCGCTGACGGCACAAACGCCCGCGAAGCGCCCGCTGACCTACGACGTCTACGAGTCCTGGCGCTCCATCCAGGGCACGCGACTCTCGGACGACGGTCAGTGGCTGGCGTATGCGCTGACGTCGCAGGGCGAGGACGGCGAGCTGATCGTCAAGAATCTGCGGAGCGGTCAGGAACTGAAGCATCCGCGCGGCACGTCGCCGATCGTCACACCCGACAGCAAGTTCGTCGTCTTCACCATCGTGCCGACGAAGGCCGACGACGAGCGCGAGCGCGCCGAAAGCGGCAACCAAGCTGGGGGAGCGGCAGGCGGCGGTGGAGCGGCAGGCGGCGGCGGGGCCGGCCGCGGTCAGGGCACGGGCGAAGAGAACGCCAACAACAATCGATCGCGCAATTCGATGGGCATCATGTCGCTGCCTGACGGCAAAGTGACGACCGTCGAGCAGGTGAGCTCGTTCCGGATTCCTGACGAATCATCGACGTGGCTCGCGTATCACAAGGGGCGCGCTGGCGGCGCCGGAGCACGCGGCGCCGGACGCGGCGGCCGTGGCGGCGCCGGTGGTCGCGGCGGCGGTGGACGAGCCGGCGCGGCGGGCGCCGCGCAGACCGAGCCGGCGGCGCAGGAACCGGCCGGCGGCCAGGGCGCGCAGCCGGGCCAGAACACGCCGCAGGAAAAGAGAAAGGATGCGGGATCGGATCTCACGATCCGGAATCTCGCCACGGGTCAGGAAACGGTGATTCCGGAAGTCACTGAATACGCGTGGAACAAAGACGGATCGTGGCTCGCGTACACGGTCTCCTCGACCGACGCGACCAAGGACGGCGCGTTCGTGCGGAAGCCGGGCGAAACGACCAGCCGTACGCTGCACGCGGGCAAGGGCCACTACAAGAGCCTCGCGTTCGACGAGAAAACCCTGCAGCTCGCGTTCCTGAGCGATCAGCCGGAGTACGACAAGCCGGTATCGCCGTACCGCGTCTACTACTGGAAGGTCGGCGATCCCAACTCGGCGGTCGAGCTGGTTTCTGCCGGCACCCGCGGGATGCCGCAGGGCATGGTGGTCGCCGACAGCGCGCCGCGCTTTTCGGAAGACGGCGCGCGGCTGATTCTGGCCACGGCGCCGCCACCGGCGGCGGCGGCCGATCCGAACGACAAGAAGCCCGCGCCGATTCGGGTGGACCTCTGGAGCTACAAGGACCCGATCATCCAGCCGATGCAGCAGGTCCGCGCGAGCCAGGATCGAAACCGGAACTACACCGCGATCGTGCATCTCGCGGACAAGCGATTTGTCCAGCTCGCCACGCCGGATCTGCCGAACGTGAACGTCGGACAGGACGCGGCGCGCGCCGTCGGCACCTCGGGTCTGCCGTATCAGCAGGAGATCTCGTGGGACACGACCTATAACGACGCGTTCCTCGTCGACTTGAAGACCGGACAGCGCAAGAAGATCCTCGAGCACTTCAGCGGCCAGCCCTCGCTCTCGCCCGGCGGCAACTACCTCCTGTATTTCGATCGCGCGCAGGGCGACTGGTTCAGCTACCAGATCGCGAGCGGCACGAAGGTCAACCTCACCGAGCGCCTGGCGGTGAAGTTCTTCGACGAGTCGCACGACACGCCCGACCTGCCGCCCTCGCTCGGCTCGGCGGGCTGGACCGACGGCGACAAGACGCTCGTGCTGAACGATCAGTACGACTTGTGGGAGATGCGGCCGGACGGGAGCAATGCGCGGATGATCACCAACGGCGAGGGGCGCAAGCAGCACCTCGTCTTCCGGTATCGCAACCTCGACCCGGACGCGCGCACCATCTCCGGCGCGAAACCGCTGCTGCTCTCGACGACGAACGACGACACGAAGGCGACGGGGTACTACCGCGTCAATCTCACCGGCACCGCCGCGCCCGAGAAGATCGTGATGATGGACAAGCAGATGGGCGCGCCGACGAAGGCGAAGAACGCCGACGTGCTGGTCTTCACGGAATCGCGCTTCGACGAGTTCCCCGATCTGTGGGTGAGCGACGGCAATTTCGCGAACGCGAAGAGGATGTCGAACGCCAACCCGCAGCAGAGCGAGTTCGTCTGGGGCAAGGCGGAGAACATCAAGTACATCAACGGCGACGGCAAGGTGCTGACGGCGATGTTGATCAAGCCGGACAACTTCGACCCGACGAAGAAGTATCCGATGATGGTCTACATCTACGAGGAGCTGTCGCAAGGCCTGCACGGCTACCGCGCGCCGAACGTCGGCACGAGCGTCAACCTGACGCGCTACGTCAGCAACGGCTACGTCGTCCTTCAGCCGGACATCGTCTACGAGACCGGCTACCCGGGACCGAGCGCGATGAAGTGCGTCATCCCCGCCGTCAATACGGTCGTCGCGCAGGGCTACATCGATCCGAAGCGTATCGGCATCCAGGGCCACTCATGGGGCGGCTATCAGATCACCTACATGATCACGCAGACGAACCTCTTCGCCGCCGTGGAAGCCGGCGCGTCGGTGTCGAACATGATCAGCGCCTACGGCGGGATCCGGTGGGGCAGCGGCATGGTGCGCGAGTTCCAGTACGAAAAGACGCAAAGCCGCATCGGCGCGCCGCCCTGGGACAAGACGCTCGAGTTCCTCGAGAACTCGCCGATCTTCTGGGTCGAACGCATCCATACGCCGTATCTCAGCATTCACAACGACGCCGACGATGCCGTGCCCTGGCAGCAGGGGATCGAATTCAACATGGCGATGCGGCGGCTCGGCAAGGAAGCCTACATGTTCACCTACAACGGTGAGCCGCACGGGCTGCGCAACCGCGACAACATGAAGCACTGGACCGTCCACATGGACGAGTTCTTCGATCACTACCTGCTCGGCAAGCCCCGGCCGGCCTGGATGGACAAGGGCGTGACATATCTCGAGAAGGGCACGCGCGACGTTCTGCCGATGTTCAAGAAGCCGGTCGTGCCGCCGTCGGGTGGCGGAAGAGACAGGTAGATCGAGAGCGCCCCCTAAAATCGCTTGTCGGTACGACGGGTACGACGGTCCGCAGGAACGAGTTCCTTCCAGGGACCTGCCGTACCCGTCGTCCCGACGGGCGCTTTTTTGGAAGCAGTCGACTTCCATGCCAGATCTGACCGTTCGGATTCTCCGACTCGATTCCTCCGTCCCTCTCCCGTCGTACGAGACCGACGGTGCCGCCGGGTTCGATCTCGCGGCCAGCGTCGACATGACGATTCAGCCCGGCGAAGTCGCGCTCGTGCCCACCGGCCTCGTCATCGAGGTGCCGGCCGGCCATCTGCTCGGCGTATTTGCGCGCAGCAGCACGCCGCTCAAACGCGGCCTGATCGTCGCCAACGGCGTCGGCGTCGTCGATTCGGATTACTGTGGACCCGCTGACGAGATCAAGATCGAGGTGCTGAACTTCACGCCGCGGCCCGTCAGCGTGCATCGCGGCGATCGCCTCGCGCAGGGCGTGATCATGCCGATCGTTCGGGCGGCGTGGCAGGAAGA
>JBLNGH010000300.1:0-5369 GCA_050264575.1 Acidobacteriota bacterium
GGTCTGCTTCCACTCGGCAGTGATCCAGCCTTCCTGTTCGAGCTTGTGGAGTGCCGGATAGAGCGATCCGTCGCTCACCTGCAGGATCTCGCCGGATACCTGCCGGAGCCGTTGTCCCACGGCAAAGCCGTTCAGCGGCTCGAGCGCCAGAATCTTCAGGATCAACAAATCGAGCGTGCCCTGGACCAGGTCAGCCGGCTTGCTCACGGGGGCTCTCCTCGGTTACCGAGATAGGATACAAGGCAAAAGGCAAAGGCGAGGAAGGCAAGACTTACCTACCGTGTAAGTTTTCTCTTGTTTGTGCCTTTTGCCTTCTCCCTCTTGCCTTGGTTCGCCTTTTGACTCGCTTCCCACGCGAGAATCATCGCCGCCTGCACCGTGCGCGAATCTGCCGCGGCGAGCCGCACGTTCGTACACCCCTGACGGCCCCACGCGCCGCTCGACGGCACGAACACCTCGGGATGCTCGCGCAGCAAGACCTGCTGCTCTTCGGGCGTGACCTTCACCATGCCCCACTCGTCATTGCTGTGCAGCGTCGCGAAGATTCGTCCATGCGCGCGGAAGTCGGGATGGTTCATGTGAGAACGCTCGATGGCGCCGTCCATCGCCAGCGCGAGGCGCCGGAAGTCATCCGCGGTCATGGCACCAGTATTGCTCTTTACCCTCCCGGAGGGAGCGAAACATGCTGGAGTATCCAAGCCTGCGATACATCGCCGCCAGTCAAGTGGAAAGCGGCGTCACAGATCTGGCCGGCTTCGACGTACTCACCTCCACCGGACAGAAACTCGGTGAACTGGACGGCCTGATCGTCGATCCGCCCGAGCGCAGCGTCAGGTTTGCGGTGGTGGACCGCGGCGTCCGCCGGGGACACCAGCGGCTGCTGGTGCCACTCAGCCTCGCGCAGCTGGATATGGAGCGGAAGGCTCTCCAGGTCGATCTCGAGAGCGACGCGGAATGTCCCGAGTTCGACGACGGCGCGTTTCCGGAATTCTCGAAGAAGGACTCGCAATCCGCGCTCCTCGCGGCGCGCTTCCAACTGCCGATGTAGCGGCCCCATGCGCGGCGCGACTCACCGCGGCCGCGCCGGGCGCGCGAGCACGGTGCCCGCCACCGGATATTTCTTGATCACCGTCAACGGTCCTGCGTTGCGCTCATCGACGTAGAAGAAATCGATCCCGCGCGGCGAAGGAATCGTGTCCATCTCGATCCTGATCGTCCTGACCTTCTGTGAGTAGAACGCGGCAGCCGCGCTGTAAGTGGGATCGACGCCGAGCACGATTCGCGATCCGGCCGGCCGCTCGGCCGCGGCCACGAACGCGAGATCCGCGACCATCGCCTTCGTGTCGGCATCCTTCTTCCAATCCCACGTGTAGGACAGATTCGCCGTCCGTGCGAAGTGGTAGGTCGAGAAAGCCAGGGCTGCAATGACGACGGCCGTCACGAGCCAGTTGAGACCCCTGCCCCATTGCGCCAGCGCATCGCCGACGAAGATGGCGAACAGCACCAGCAACGGAATGTAGAAAAGCGCCGTCCGGCTGAGCAGGTACGGCGTCCCGAGAAATGCGTGTTGAGCAATGACGGCGATCGACGCGAGCGCGATCACCACGAGGACACAGGCCGGTCGAACGATCGAATCGACTCTCCGGCGGCGGGCGGAGACGTACAGCAGAACGGCGAACGCCACGATCGTGGCGACGATCGCGCCGAACACGAACGTCGTTTGAGCGGCGCCGTAGGTTCTGCCGTAGAACGAGTTGTCCACGAGCGACGAGAACGTGTCCTCGACGAATCCGCGGGTCCCGCCGAAGTACAGCTCCTCGCTTCTCCTCAGGAGGTACAGCGGCGGACCTGCGAGCGCCGCAAGCCACACCAGGTTCAGCGTGACTGGGCGCCAGAGCTCGGCGCGCGCCAGGTTGGCGCGCTGCAGCAGCCAGCCGAACGCTTCGAGAAAGGCCGCGAGGAAACAAAGCATCGCAAGCGTGAATCCGGTGCCCAAGGCGACAGCCGACAGATGCCGCTTGTCGCCCCTCCAGTTGATGACCGGTTGGTAGTGCGAGGACGCGGATCGTGGCAATGCGAGTGACGGCCGGCTGTCGAAGATGATCCGGCGTCCGTCGTCGCGGCTCGTCCAGAGATCGTCCCCCCTCTGGTGCACGAACGGGCGGCTGCCGATGACCGCTTCGATGAACGCGTTGTTGTGGTCGAGCTTGTCGGCGGCGTCCGCAGGCAGCTCGACGCGGAGTCCGCGGAGCGGCATCAGATCGAGCCGCCAGGCGGTGGCATCCGGATCGCGCGGCACATCCGCCCACTTCTCGTGGAGGTCCATCCGCGACACGCGCGTCGCGTCGAGCTCGGCCGGCGTCAGGCCGACGACGCGGACCGTCACGGGTTCGTAGAACTGTTCGGACAGCCGGACGTCCTGGAACAACACCAGCCACGTGAATGCCGCCGCGACAACCGGCAGCCAGATGTAGGAACGGCGAAGCGGCAACATTCGCGGGCCGTCCGCCGTGTCAGCGTTCGGCGCGTGTTGACGACTCATCACCGCGATCGCCGTGACCGCCACGCCGAGGATCCCGAGGTATGCGTCGAGCAGACTGAATCCGGCCAGCACGGCGCCGCAGGCGAACGCCAGCGCCAGCGATAACTGGCTCGGCTGCCCGAAGGCGCCGGACGAGCCAGGCGTGCGGCTCACGAAGCGGAACAGAAAGAAGAGGCTGCCTATCAACAGACCGAGCGAAAGACCGTACCCGCGGCTCAACGCAAAGTAGTCGAGCAGGTACGGATTCAGATTCAGGAGCAGGAGGCCGGCCAGCGCGAACGCGCGATTGGGGAGCCACTCGAGGATCCGCGCCGAGAAGTACAGATATATGCCGAACCCAAGGAGACTGGGGATGCGGAGTACGAACTCGCTGTCGCCGGCAATGATGGAAACCAGCTTGGTCAACAACGTGTTGAGGAAGTGATTCGTCGCGACTTCGAAATTGAAGGCCGACAACACGTCCTGCGAGATGTAGCGCAGGTACGAGGCGGCCTCGTCGTACGTCAGCGGAACGAAAATGGCCCGGGCGGCGACGTACGCGCCGAGGACGACGCAGAGGGAGGTGGTCAGCGGCTTCAAGACGGTCCTGCCGGTCGTAGGGTCCCGCCCCGGCTCGCGGCCAGCATCGCAAGGACGGCGTCGACGACAACCTCGGGCCGATTGCTGGCGATGATGTGAAAGCCGCCCGGGACCAGCTGCCAGCGCCCTCGCGACGATCGCCGCGCGAACGCCTGGTGCAGCCGGTACTTTTCCTGGAGCGGCAAGACAAACGGCGGAACGCTTCCGCTCGATTCAGCGCTCATCACCACCAGGGGCAGTGAGGCGGGCATCGCCGGCGCGGCGCGGAACTCGACGGCGGAAATCGCGGCGCCGCGAACCAGTCCGCACAGCGTCGCCATCGGCTCGACGCGATACATCAGCGCGACCGCGCGCGCCTCGTCGGCGCTGCCCGTCCGGCGGAAGTCGAAGGGATCGACGAGCCGCAGCACGCCGAGCCGCGCCGCCAGCTTACCGAGACAGACGGCCTGCGTTGTCGCCCAATTGATGAAAGGGAGCGTTCGCTGCACGATGTCGCTCGTGGCGGTATCGAGAAAGATCGCCCCGAGGACCCGATCCGGATGCCTTCGGATGAACAGCTCCGCCGTGAGACCGCCGATCGACGACGGCACGAGGATGTACGGAGGCGGGATTCCGGCGCGATCGAGCAGGCGCTCGAGATCATCGGCGAGCATGCCCACCGAGATCGTCGCGGGCCCGGGATCGCTCCACCCGGTGCCCATGCGATCGTACGAACACACGCGCCCGTGGGCGCTGATCTGCTGTCGCGCGATCCACGCGCTGAGCGCGTTGCCGAATCCGCTCGGCTCGAAGATCACCGTCGACGGTCCGTCACCGATGCACAGCAGATGCAGCCGCCGGCCGCCGATGTCGACGAGCCGGCCGGGAGGAGGAAACCGCCTCGCCTCGCGCCGGACGCTGACCGATTGGTAGAGAGCGCCGGCCGCGGCCAGCACCAGCAGCACGCCCGTCGCGATCAGGAATACGCGTCGCGTCCTGTGCCACGATAGCCGGAACATCGACAGATCGGGATTCTATGCCCAACACGTTTGCCCTCGAGCCGCCGATCGAGCCCATGCTGGCGAAGCTGGCCGAGGAGATTCCCGAAGGCGATTTCCTCTACGAGCCGAAGTGGGATGGATTTCGCTCCATCGTGTTTCGCGGCTCCTCCGACGTGTTCATTCAAAGCCGCGATCTGCGTCCGCTCGATCGCTACTTCCCGGAGCTGCACGACACCCTTCTCGAGAAGCTCCCGGCGGGCTGCGTGATCGACGGCGAGATCGTGATCGCGGCGGCGGACGGCCTCGACTTCGACGCGCTGCAGCTGCGCCTGCATCCGGCCGCCTCGCGTGCCGCGAAGCTGGCTAAGGAAACGCCGGCGTCGTTCGTCGGGTTCGACATTCTGGCGGTTGATGGCCGGGATCTTCGCGATCTCGCGCAAAGCGATCGCCGGCTGGCGCTCGAACGGCTGTTCGCGCACATAACGCCACCGCTCCACCTCACGCCGGCCACGCACGACCACGCCACCGCCGTGACATGGCTCGACCAGTTCGAGGGCGCCGGCCTCGATGGCGTCATCGCCAAGCCGCTCGGCGACGTGTATCAGCCCGGCAAACGCGCGATGCTGAAGATCAAGCACGTTCGCACCGCCGACTGCGTCGTGGCCGGCTTTCGCTGGCACAAGAGCGGCACGGATGCGATCGGCTCGCTGCTGCTCGGCCTGTACGACGCGCGCGGCAGGCTGCAGCACGTGGGCGTGACGTCGGCGTTCACCATGGCGACGCGCAAAGCCCTTGCTGTCGAACTGGCGCCGCTGCGGAAGGACGCGATGACGAATCACCCGTGGCGCGAATGGGCCGGACAGGCGGGTGAGATGTCGCGGATGCCCGGCGGACAGAGCCGGTGGAGCGCGGGAAAAGATCTCTCCTGGGAACCGCTGCGCCTCGAGCGCGTGTGCGAAGTCAAATACGACCATCTGCAGGGCGATCGGTTCCGGCACGCGACGATCTTTCTGCGCTGGCGTCCCGACAAGCGGCCGGAAGACTGCCGCTACGATCAGCTCGAGGTCACGACTCCTTACGAGCTCGAGAGGGTTTTCGGCGCGGCGGTTCAGGCGAGGCCGCATCCTTGACCGCATTCTTCGCCTCCCGGGCGTGACGCCACGCGGCAGCGGGATCGAGATCTTCGTTCGGGTCGAGCGGCTCCTGCGCGGGCCTCAGGTCCTCCGGCACGTGTTGCAGGTTGACGCGAATGCGCGTCCACGTGCGGA